>JANQIE010000041.1 GCA_028282295.1 Desulfobacterales bacterium
ATTTTTAAAATCCTCGACATAGCATGGCTATGCCTGCGGTTTTAAAAATGCTCGGGCCTTGCCAGGAACCAAAATCTACTATTTCCGGATGGACACTAGCTACGTCGCAAGAACATGAATGGCTGCGCCGTTATTTCAAATTCGTGAGAACGCCGGCCTGGGCCAAAAGATGCTATTTCCGGATGGACACGAGCTATGGGGGGGCAATGTCAGATTCGCACAAGCCAGCGAAATACATAGGCCAACAGGGCCGTGGCGGCGATGCCGCCGCACCAGAGCAATGCAAACCAAAGCCATTGCCTTTGTTTTTCAGTAAGCGCTTTCATGAGAGGCTTTGCCTCGGAAGATATAGTAGCAGTACCCCACGTAGGTCAATACCACCGGCAGCATGACGATGGTGCCGACCAGCAGCAGCGATTGGGACGGCGGTGCGGCAGCGGTCTGGCGGAAGGTGAACGCAAAGGGGACCAGCCACGGCCACAGGCTGATGCCCAAACCGAGGTAGCCGGTGAAAAAAACGCCCAGGCTCATTAAAAAGGGCCGGTATTCATGACCATTGTGAAGATCGCGCCAGATCATGATAAACAAAATCAGGCTGGCAACCGGGATCGGCAGCAGCATGAACACATTGGGGGTATCGAACCACAGGGCGCGAATGTCGCTGTTCATCATCGGCATGCTGATGCTGACCACGGCCAATCCCAGGCCGACATAGCCCAATACGTATGACGCACATTTGCGCGCCCACGCCTGGGTGTCGTTGTCGGTTTTCATGATCAGCCACGTGGCGCCCAAAAGGGCATACCCAAAGACCAGCGCGATGCCGATGGTGACGCTGTAGGCATTGAGCCAGTCAAAGGCGGTACCGGCAAAACCGCGGCCTTGCACCTTAAAGCCGGTCACAAAGGCGCCCAGAATCATGCCCTGCATAAAGGTGGCGGCCAACGAGCCGAAGTGAAAGGAATAGTCCCAGATACGCCGTGATTTGCCGGTGGCTTTAAACCGGAATTCAAAGGCCACCCCTCGAAAGATCAATCCCAACAGCATGAGGGTGATCGGAATATACAGGGCCGGCATCAAAATCGCGTAGGCCAGCGGAAAGGCGGCGAACAGCCCCCCGCCGCCCAGCACCAGCCACGTTTCATTGCCGTCCCAGAACGGAGCGATGGAATTGATCATGCGGTCGCGGCACTGATCGGTGGGGGCAAAGGGAAACAGAATCCCCACTCCCAGATCAAAACCGTCCAGCAGCACGTATAAAAATATCGCCGTTGCAATCAAGCCGTACCAGATGAGCGGCAAATCAACGATATTTTCCAAACTAAACATGCGGCCCTCCTTTTTCCGAAACCATTTCCGTGACCAGGGGCGGTTTTTCGACCCCGTGAGCGCCGTAGGCTTCTTCTGCTGCCTGGGGCCCTTTGCCGATCAGGCGCACGATGTAATAGACGCCGGCGCCGAACACAAAGCCGTAGGTGATGACGAAGGCGGCCAGGGAGATGGCGATGGGTGATGCCGCCACGGGGGAAACCGCCTCGGCGGTTCGCATGACACCGTGGATGATATACGGCTGGCGGCCGACCTCGGTGACGAACCAGCCGGCCAGCACCGCGATGAATCCGGCGGGGGTCAGGGCCATGCACCAATACTGGAACCAGCGTGTGTCGAAGAGTTTTTTTCGCCAATGGAGGATCAGGGCGAAAACGCCGGTTAAAATCATCAACATGCCGACGCCGACCATGATGCGAAAGGTCCAGAAGACCGTGGCGGCCGGCGGCCGTTCGTCCCGGGGCCATGCTTTGAGCCCCTTGACCTCGCCGTCCAGTTCATGGGTGAGGATCAGGCTCGACAGCTTGGGAATTTCAAGGGCGTATTTGGTGATCTCTTCTTCCTGGTCGGGCCAGCCGAACAGTTTAAGCGGCGCGCCGCGCTGGGTTTCCCATAGCCCTTCCATGGCGGCCACCTTGGCCGGTTGGTGCGTCAGGGTGTTCAGTCCGTGCAAATCGCCGAGCAGCAGTTGCAGCGGCGCCACGAATATCGCCATGATCATGGCCATGCCGAGCATGATCCGGGCATGCTTCACGTGCTGCCCGCGCCACAGGTAGTAACCGCCCACACCGGCCACCACAAAGGCGGTGGTCAGATAGGCGGCGGTAATCATATGCATGAACCGGTAGGGAAAGGACGGGTTGAAGATGACCTGCAACCAGTTGGTGGGATAGAGCAGGTCCTCAGCCCCCCCTTCAAACCCCTGGGGCGTCTGCATCCAACTGTTGGCCGACAGGATCCAGAAGGCTGAAATGAGCGTTCCGGTGGCCACGATGATGGTTGCGGCAAAATGCATTTTGGGACTGACGCGGTTCCAGCCAAAGAGCATGACCCCCAGAAAGGAGGCTTCCAGGAAAAAGGCGGTGAGGACTTCATAGCCGAGCAAGGGGCCAAGGACGTTGCCGGCCCGGTCGGAAAAAACCGACCAGTTGGTCCCGAATTGAAAGGACATCACCACACCGGAAACCACGCCCATGCCGAAGGTGACGGCAAAGATTTTGACCCACATGCGGTAGATGTCGGCATAAAGTTGATTGTTGGTTTTCAGCCAGCGCCATTCCAGGACCGCCAGCCAACTGGCAAGCCCAATGGTAAAGGCCGGGAAAATTATATGAAACGAAATAGTGAAGGCAAATTGTATTCGTGCCAGAAGCACCGGATCAAGGTTTTCAAACATGGCAAACCTCAAAGCGCGATTGATGGTTTGGGATGGTTCTGTGGCGCGTGTGAAATTTTATCAGGCCGGCTCGTGATTCTTTATTCATTTATATAAAACTGGCTATCGCGAACCCAAGACAAAGAGTAATTAAAGTGCTGACCGGTGTCAACCATGAAGGCTTGGATTTGGTTGCAAGAACAACCGGTTATGTCCCTATAGCCTAATTTATTGACCATGACAACCGCTATTGCTTTTTTTTTGGGATTAAGTAGGATGGGCATTAATTGCAGGTTCAATGGACCGGTTGTACCGGAACCCAACCCGGCCGACGACTACCTATAAATGAGGAATTCAGGAAAGGATCAACGATGGCGGATGCAGTAACGACGATCGGTGTGATCTCTACCAGTGTTCTGGCGGCGCTCGGCATTTTCCAATCTTACCAAAAGATCGTCGGCAAGTTGAAAAACCTGGTGTCCTGGAAGGTCGTTGAAGACGGGGTCGAACACCTGCTGACGCAAATGCGGCGTGACAATTACTACCCGGACGCCATTTTGCCTATGGGCCGGGGTGGTTCGGTCATTGCCGGTTTGATGTCCAACAAATTTTATGCCGACAAAAACATCCCCATTTTCATGATTGATCGCGATATTCGCCATAACGACAACACGCGGGTGGCCGTGCTCAAAAGTGAAATCGCCGATCTGGCCAGGGCGCCGCGAAAGATTTTGCTGGTATCCGGCATCAATGCCAGCGGCACAACCATCGAAGCGTATAAGCGCTGGGCCGCGGCCAAAGGCGCGCAGGATGTCAAAACCGCCACGCTGGTTGAAAGCCACACGGCCAAAAGCCTTGCCGAGTACTGCTACAAAAGGCGCGCGGTCAATCCCAACAAGCTCAAAATGCCATGGTACGAAAAAGGTATTATCGATTGGCAGCCGCCGAAATTCAGGGACCGATAGGGATACACATATGGATTTTGCCGCTGAAATCGATCTGGCCCTGACGGCCCTGACGCAAGCCATCGATCTGATAAACCGCGACAAGACGTCCAGGCAGGTCGACTGGAAAACCAATCAGGCCGGCGCCAAGGAAATGGTGACCGATTTCGACGTCCGGATCAATGCCTGCCTCGACCGGTTGATTTCCGATATCTTTCCGGACGATCTGGTGATCGGTGAGGAGTTGCGGCCGGCCGCCGCAGCCAAGGCCCGACAGCGCATTTGGTTTATCGATCCGATTGACGGGACCCGTTCGTTTGTCAACGACAGCAGGGGGTACGCGATCATGCTGGCGTTTGCTGTCGACGGCGTGCCGCGTTTTTCCATTGTTCATGACGTGCATCCGGGCAAAACTGTCATCGCCCGCAAAGGGCATGGCCTTCGGATCCGTTTGGGCGGCAAAGCAAGCAGATTCGAGCCCCCTGCCCAAAGTAAACCGCACCTGATCTGGAACCCGTATCTGGACCATGCCGTCAAAGCGTTTTTGTCGACACACCTGAGATTACCGCAACTCTTTGAAACCGAGAGCACCGGCTTGCGAGCCGTGGCGCTGGCCGAAGGACACGGCCGGTTGTTTCTCTCCCTGCCGCGCAGTTCCAAAATCTGGGATTCCGCACCGGCCCATCTTATCATCACGGAGGCCGGCGGTCAGTATACCGATTTTACCGGCGCGCCGCTGACGTTCCGGCCGGATCAACCGGTCAACCGCAAGGGCGCCGTGGCCACCCGCGGCATCGACCACCAACGTGTCCTTGCTCTACTCAATCAATACCCCGACCCGTTCTAAATGAAATACGGCATTGCACTCATCCCGAATCCAGACCTGATTGAATACCTGATCAGGCTGCAGGACCACCTGGCGCCCAGGGTCGCGCTGGCACCGGCCTTGGGCACCCAGACCAACCTGCCGCATATCTCGCTGATTCAGGGGCTGACAGGCAGACGCTCCGCTATGCAGGCAATGCTGGGCCGGTTACATGGCGTTTTGTCTGCTGCCGGCCGGCCCCTCGACCTGTCCCTGACCCGGATAACCCATGTCGAGATTGGCTGGTTTTTTTGGAAGGTTGCGCAGGATGCGGTGTTGCTGGCGTTGCACGACCGGACCTTTGCTTTGAGCAAACCGTTTTTAAAACCGCCGGCCACGTACGACGCCGAGTACATTACCACCTACTCGGAAATTGAACGCCGCAATTTTCTGCGATACGGGTATCGGTACATCGGCCAGGCCTACAAACCGCATGTGACCATCGGCCGGTCCAGGGTGGCCGACCCGCCAACGGTGCTGGCCCGGCTCGAAACCTATCGCCGGCAGCATCCCATTGCCATGCTTCAGCGGTTTGCACGGTTGACCCTTTTCGGCATCGGCCCAAACGGCGCACACCAGGAAACCGTGGCCGCCTTTGAGATTTGACCCACAGCCGGCGCGTTATGGTCTCGCAACTTAGGGCTCGCGCAAAAATAATTTCACATTTTATGCATCCCGGCTTCAGGTTCATCCTGGTCCGATCTTCGGTCCCAAAATCCTCGCCATAGCTTGCTATGGCTGCGATTTTGGCCCCTCAGATCGAATCAACCTGACCTAAATCCGGGCGCCTAAAATGTGAAATTTTTTTTGCGCGAGCCCTAAGTTTAGAAACCGGACAAAAAAAAGTTGACAGCGTCATTAAATTATATTAAGTATTTAAGCAATAACTTAATCAAAATATAAAAAATGATACCAGATCAAGCCGAAATGTTCAGAATTCTTGGCGTCGAGAACCGGATACGGATCATCGAGCTTCTAAAAACCAAAGGGCCTTTAGGTGTGAACGAACTGGCGGAAACTCTCGAAATCACGCCGTCCGCCGTCTCGCAACACCTCAAGGTCCTTCGACACGCCGGTTTGGTGCGCAGTGAGCGCCAAGGCTATTGGATCCCCTACCAAATAAATGAAGACGCTCTGGCGCGCTGCCAAACGCTGCTCGCCAAGGTTTGCACCTGCGGTTGCAAGCAAACCGGTCGGATTCGGGAGGGGGAACTGGAAAACACCCAAGACAAGCTGACGCTTCTTAAGACCTGGGAAGAAGAGTTGCAGAAGGAACTCCAAGAGGTGCGATGTCGCATGGAGGAACTGGCCTCCAAGAAATAGCCCCTCTTTTTTTCGCATTAATTTCAGTAAATGCTTAAGTACTAAAATAACATACATGAAAGGAGGTGAAATAGATGGCTCCCAAAAAACAGCAACAAATCAAAGGTAAGGAAGAACGCGATTGTGGATGCGGCTGCTGCCTTGGCGGCGCACAAAAGAAGGACAAACGTTCGCAGTTGCCGGTCAAAAAGCACAAAAAGTAAAAAACGTTAACGCGCCGGGTTGGTTCAGTATGGCCTGCTTCCGTGGCCGCCTTCCCGGCGCATTTTCAGGCTTTCAGCAAATCATCAGCCCTTCGATGCATTGGTCCTTTTCTTCCCACAAATTGTTCAGCCACATTTGAAAGTTGCGCCGAAACGTCTGATCGTTGGCATAGTCGCCCAGAAGGTCGCCGTGGACCGGCAGGGTATTGACCCGGACCTTGATTTCGTCGATGTTGCCGCACAAAAACGCCCAGAAACTTTTAACGCCCCGGGGGTAGACAATGGTCACATCCAGCACGCGATGAATCTGTTCGCCCATGGCGCCGAGCACGTAGGCAATGCCGCCGGCCTTGGTCTTGAGCAGATTGGCGTAGGGCGATTGCTGCAACCGGTGCTTGGCCTGAGTAAAGCGGGTCCCTTCAACAAAATTGGCCACCGAAACCGGCAGGGTCTTGAACTTGCGGCAGGCTTTGCGCGTTATTTCCAGATCCTTGCCTTTGAGATGGGGATTTTTACGTAAAAACCGTTTCGTGTAGCGTTTAACAAAGGGAAAGTCCAACGCCCACCAGGCCTGTCCCAGGAAGGGAAACCAGAAGAGTTCTTTTTTGACGAAGAATTTCACAAACGGAATGCGGCGATTGAAGATACGTTGCAGCACCAGGATGTCGACCCAGGACTGATGGTTGGCCAGCACCAGGTACCATTGCGAGCGCTGCAAAGATCCCAGTCCGCGGACTTCCCAGCGGGTCTGGCCGGTCAGGTTCTGGTTGATTCGATTGACACCGATCCAGCCCTCGGCAAACCGGTTGGCAACGCAGCCGCACCAGCGCTGCCAGAATTTCAGGGGAATCAACGCCCGGAAAAACGCCACCAGCATCACCAGGGGAACCCAAAACAAGGTGTTGAGGGCATACCCCGTCAGGGACAGGGCACCACGGACAAAAGGGGGGAAAAGTTTGAACATATTGCCTCACAAAAAAAAGAATAAAGACGGTCAAGAACCTTGCTCCAATCATCGGCAGAATCGAAAAATGCCTGTAGACCGGGGCACTGCCCGGCTTGAATGATAAGGATGGAAATCATTGCAATCAACTGTGGTTCAACCGCAGCCAAACATCGCGTTTCACCCGGTCGGCAATATCCCAGAGTTTACGCAAAGGGGGGACGTACAACTCAATGGCGCTTTCCGGGCACAGCTCCTGGCAGCAGTAGCACCGGATGCATTTCTCATAATCGTGCACCGGCACAGCTTTGGTGCTGCCGGCGGGCCAGTCGATGGCCTTGGGGCGGGTCGGGCAGACCTTGATGCAGACGCCGCAACGGACGCAGCGCGCCGCCCGGACCACCGGGTTGGTGACCATGTGCTTGTCCAGCAGGCGGCGCAGGCGGTGATCCGCGATACTCGACCGGACCGGTTTGCGCCTGGCGTCGAACCGCACATTTTTAAAGTCTTCCAGGCCGTCTCCGACCAATTCAATCTCGCCGGCCCGAAAAGTTCCCTGACCAAATTCCTGCCCCCAGCGGGTTGTGGGCACAAAGGCCGGATCAAGGTCGATCAGGCGGCAAACCGTGGCGTCCAGGGCCACCGGATCGACCGCGAACAGCAACACGTTCATGGCAACCGGCCGTCCACCGCGCGGACCATTGCCCTCCATGGCCCGGATACCGTCCATGATGTACAGGCGCGGTTTGATCAGGGCGTTGAGATCGACCAGCATTTTGGCAAAACGGTGGGCATCCGGTATTTTGACGTGATATTCGCCCTTCAACAATCCCGGCACGCATCCGAACTGATTTTTGATACTGCCGGTCAGCCGTTCCAGGCCGTGGGTCTTGAGTTTGGGCAGGCTGACCAGCCCGTCGACTTGGGTGACGCCCTTGGCAATGACAAAGCGTTTATTTTGACGGCCGGCTTTGAAAAAGACCTCGTGAGGGGTACTGAAATCGGCAGCCGGTATGCCCAATTCATCGGCCACCGCCTCGAACCCGGCCTTTTGGGCCACCCGCCGCATCGATTGATAGGCCGGCGAGTCACCGTAACTTAACAGCGCGCCGGCGGCCAGCATCTGCCGGGCCACAGCCTTGAAAACCGCCGGATGGGTGGTGGTGGCGCTCTCGGGCGGTTCCGCCGCCAGCAGGTTCGGCTTGAGCAAAATTTTTTCACCGGGCCGGACAAATTTTTCCGGCGCGCCGATCAACCCGAAACCCCGCTTCACGGCGGCATTGACTTCGGTATCGTCGTAGGAATCGCAGCGCACCAGCGCTACACGGCTTTTGGGGGGCGTCTTCATGGGTATTCTCTAATAAGTGTCCATCCGGAAATAGCATCTTTTGGTCCAGGCCGGCATTCCCGCCCAATTGCGATCCTCGACGTAGCCCGGCTACGCCTGCGGTTGCAATTGGACTGCGGCCTTGTCCTGAACCAAAAGCTACTATTTCCGGATGGACGCTAGCGAAGTTCTTTTTCCGCCGGCACGTCAAATGTCGCCAGAATCCGGCCGGTGGCGGTTTCGAGCCGGGACCAGGCACTGCGCAAGGACACCCTGGCCAAGGCCAACCGGCTGCGGGCGGTGATCAGGTCCCGCTGGGCCTCGTTGAGCCGCACCAGCGAACCCTGGCCGGCGGCATACTCTTTTTCCACCAGGTCACGGTTGCGACGAACCAGTTTGGCATTGGCGCGTTGCAGGGTCAACTGTTTTTGGGCGCTGACCAAACCGGCCAGGGCCCGCCGAACTTGTGCATTGACAGCCAAACGGTTGTCGGCCAGATTGCTTTCGGCTTCCATTTGAAGAGCCTTGGCTTCATCCACCTGCGCCCGGGTCAGGCCGCCGGCAAACAGGTTGTATGTCAGGTTCACCCCTACCCAGTGGCCGAAATCATCGTCCTGAAAATCGGCATCGTCACGACGGTCGCCTTCCAGCGCCGCCGTCAGATTGAGACGCGGATAAAAACCGGCGCGCGCCGCTTCGACACGCGCCTCGGTTTGCATGAGCAGGGAGGTGTTTTGTTTGAGATCCGGCCGGTGCTTATGGGCATAGGCGATCAGGGTCTGGTCCGCAGGCACCTGCATATCGGCGTCCTGCTCGGGCGTCAGGGGCGCGATTTCCAAACCCGGTGCAAAACGGGCCTCCTCGATCCCGAGTAACGCGGCCAGGCTGTACAGGGTGGTGGCATAGATCCGTTCGGCGGTGATGCGATCGGCCAGGGCCGAATTAACCCGCACCTTGAAATTGAGCACGTCGCTTAACGAACCGGTTCCGATCCGCTCCCGGGCTTCGGCTTCTCTGAGCTGACGGCGGTTGAAATCTTCGTCGGCCCTGGCAATGGCCACTTCTTCCCGCGCCAACTGGGCTGCGTAAAAGGCGTCGGTCACAGCCGCCAGCAGCAGCCGGGCCACATCCTGCCAGGCGCTTTGGCTTTGCGTCACGCCCCACCGGGCGGCGGCGTTGGCAAATTTGCGCTCAAAGCCATTGAAGACAATCCAGTCGGCCGTCAGCGCGGCACTGAACCGATCCTCTTCATCGTCCACTGTGGCAGCCGGATCGAACAAACGGGCAGTGGCCAGGCTGGCCTCCTGCGCCGCATCGCCTGGCCAGGTGCGCACGGCCGATCCCACGGCATCCACACGCGGCCAGTAGGTTGACCGGGCCTGCTGCAGTTGCTGTCGGGCCTGCGCCACCCGCGCGCGGGCCGCGGCCAGGGTCGGGTTGCCGGCCAGGGCCATACGCGCCGTGGTGGGCAAATCGAGTTCCTGCAATGGTGTGACATCTTTTTCTGCGGCCTTGGCAAATGATGTCAATCCAAGAAGAAGTAGACTCATCAGAAACCAGGTTGTCGTTCGAATTACTGTCTTCATCATCAACTTTCCTGAAAAGTAATATAAAAATTTTTTGCCCCTTCTGCGCAAAACTTTCCGGCTCTTTGACCTCAGGCGTCAGCGCTCTTTAAATAACACCGGAGGGACAACCGTATCGCCCGCACGCATTGGCGTCACAACGGCCGGCAATGGTGGCGGCCCGCCAAGTTCTTCTCCCCGGTGGCGGCTGGTGGCCGGTTCGACATCCAGCCGCTTGGGCCATCTGCGGTGGTGCAGATAAAATTTCAACAACCGCAAGTCGTTTAAGATCACCAGCAGGCAGGGAATCAGCACCAGGGTAAGAATGGTAGCAAAGGCTACCCCGGCGGCGATGGACAGCGCCATGGGGATCAAGAAACGGGCCTGGAAATCGGTTTCCAGGATCAACGGCGCCAGCCCCCCCACGGTACTTAGGGTCGTCAGGTAGATGGCCCGAAAGCGCCGGGCCCCGCCGTTGATGATGGCGTCGAAAAAAGACATCCCTTCGGCCAAATTCTCGTTGACCCGCTCGATCAATACAATCGAATCGTTGACCACCACGCCGGTCAGCGCCACCATGCCGAAGATGCTCATGATGGAAAGGTCGTAGCCGAGCAGCAGATGCCCCAGCACCGCCCCGATGATGCCGAATGGCACCGTGAACATGATCACAAAAGGCTGAACATAGGAGCGGAACATGGTGGCGATGATGATAAAGATCCCCAGCATCGCCAACGGGAAACCGACGGCCAGGCTGCCCAGCGACTCGCGCATCTTCTTCTGCTCTCCCTGCAAGGCCACATAGATATCCGGATATTTTCGTTTTAACGACGGGAAGAAATTGGCATTGAGTTCAGCGAAGATCTCCTTGGCGTTGGCCTTGTTGCTGTCGATATCGGCGCTCACCGCAACCCGCCGCAACCCATCGGTGCGGGTGATGGTGGCGTAACCGGGGGCGTAGGCAAGTTTGGCCACCGACATCAGGGGAACTTCGTGCCCCTGGGGCGTTCGAATGCGCATGCGTTGCAAATCGGCGGCCCGGCGGCGCTCGTTTTCGGTGTAGCGCACCTTTACGCGCACATCGTCCCGGCCGCGCTGTAAACGCACCGCCTCGTCACCGTAGTAACCGGCGTAAAGCTGGCGGGCCAGATCGTCCACGGTCAGCCCAAGGGGGTGGGCTTCGGGCTTGAGTTCAAAGCGCAGTTCGTTTTTACCGGGCGCAAAATCCGAGCGGATCTGGAACACGCCGTCAAAACCGCGCAACCGCGCCATCAAATCATCGGCCGCCGCCAGGATCGAGGCCATGTTGTCGCCCTGCAACCAAACTTCGATGGGCGCGCCCGGCGGTCCGTGGGACATACCGGCGATAATCAGTGACTTGACGCCGGGGATCAGACCGATCTCCTTTTCCCACTCTACAATCAGATCTTTATAATGGATGCCGCGCCGCTGCGAATCGAGCATGATGGCCTGGACCGACCCCACATGCGGCCCCCGGCGGGGCATGTCTTCCAGGGTGTTGCCCACCAGCGCCAGCCGGTGCTCGACCATTGGATCACCGCTACGGGTATCGATCCGCTCGGCCAACCGGATAAGCGCCTGGTCGATCGCTGCAATGGCGTCCCGGGTCACCTGGGGCGGTGTTCCTTCAGGAAACTCCACCGTGGCCGTCATGATGAACCCGTCGACCTCCGGGAAGACTTCGAACTTCAACAGGCCGCTGCGCATAAATCCGATGGTCAGCAGCAAAACGGCAATGGCCGTGCAAAATGCGATATAGCGCCAGCGCAGCACCCGGCCCAGGAAGGGTTTGTAAACATGTGCCACGGACCACTCCAACCCGCGACTGGTCAACCGGTGCAGTCCTTCCAGGCGCCGGGTCACCGGGTTGAGCTGGCCGTTGGTCTTGTTCAGGTCGGGCAAATGGCTTAAATGCGCGGGAAGTAAAAAGAGACATTCAACAAGCGACACCACCAGACAGGCGATCACCACCGCCGGCAGGATGGCGATGAACTTGCCCATGATGCCGCCCACGTAAAACAAGGGCAAAAACGCCACTATCGTTGTCAGAACCGCCGCCACCACCGGCATACCGACCTCGCCGACCCCGTCCAGCGCCGCCCGCAACGGTGGTTTGCCCATCTTGCGATGCACGTAAATCGCCTCGCCCACCACAATGGCGTCGTCCACTACCACCCCCAGGACCATGATCAAGCCGAACAACGAAATCATGTTGACCGTGCCGCCCAGGGCCCACAAGATCACCAGAGCCCCGGCCAGGGAAATCGGGATGCCCATGCCGGCCCAGAATGCCAGCCGGGCATTCAAAAAAACCCACAGCGTCAAAAAGACAATACATAATCCGATCAACCCGTTGCGCACCAGCAGGTTGATGCGGGCCCGCAGCATGCCGGTGTTGTCGTAGAGAATCTTCATGTCGGCGCCGGCCGGCAGTTGCTGCTGCTTGGCGGCGACAAACCGCTGCACGGCATCGGAGATGGCCACCATGTCCTCTTCCTGGGTTTTGAAAACAATCAGCAGCACACTCGGCTCGCCGTTGATGGTTGCCGCGATCGGGTCTTCGGCAAACCCGTCACGGATGCGGGCAATCCGGTCCAGGGTGATGATCTCCCCTTCGGGCCGGGCCAGCACCACAATGGATGCCAATTCCGATCCGAAGTACTTGCGTCCCATGGTTCGGACCCGAATTTCTTCGCCCTGGGTGCGGATCAGACCACCGGCCATGTTCAAGTTGCTGCGGCGCACCGCCGCCACCACCCGGTCAAAGGTCAGGCCGTATTCGCGCAACCGTTCTTCACTGACCTCGATCCCGATTTCATAGTCGCGTGTGCCGTAGATGCCGGCCCTGGACACCTCGGGCAGTTGCTGGATTTCATCCTTGATCTTCTCGGACCATTCCTTGAGGCGTCGCTCGGACATGTCGCCCGACACGTAAATCAGCAGCACCGGATCATTGATGGTCAGTTCGGTCAAGACCGGTTTTTCGGCATCCACCGGAAAGGTCGAGATGGCGTTGATCTTGGTGCGCACATCGTCGAGCACTTTTTCAACATCATGCTTTTCCTTGACTTCGATCAGTGCGGTGCCCCGGTTTTCATGGGATTTGGTGGTAAAAAGCTTGATCCCCTCGATCCCCTCGATGGCTTCTTCGATCTTGCGGCTGATCCCCTCTTCGACTTCCTCCGGGTCCGCACCGGGATAGGCCACGCTGATGGTGATCATGTCCAGGGAAAACTCCGGGAAGAATTCCCGCAACATTTTGCTCACGGCGAAACCGCCCGCCAGCAGAATCAGAACAAAGACAATATTGGCAAAAACCGTGTTGCGTGCGAACGAACCGAGTGCCTGTTTCATCGTTGTATCCTTTTGACCGCATGCAGTTCTTTCAAATTAACTTCAAGCAAAGCGTTTTCCAGCGGATCGACCAGCCGGGTGATCAGAATCGTCTCACCCGCCGTGATCCCTTCGTCCACATAGGCAAAGTCATTATCGACACGGGCCACCTGCACGGGGGCTGTTTGCAGCCGCCGGTTTACCGCCTTGAAGACTGTATTTTCAAAACTGACCGCCCAGCGGGGCAGCTTGAAAATACCACGCAACGTCTTGCCGGGGATGGCCACCGAGCAGAACATCCCCTCCACCACCGGAAAGTCCGCCGCCTTACTACCGGCCCGCGCCGGTTTTTCGAGACGCACCGCAACCGTCAACGTGCGTGTCCGGGGCTCGAATTTTACCACCCGGTGCAAGCGCCCCGGCCAATAGGCCGCGCTATTGTCTTCGGTCCAGCGGACCCGGCAGGCCACGGGCTTGAGACCGGTAAACCAGGCCGTATTGACGGTTGCGCCGGTGTTGTCGAATTGCAGCCAGTTGCGGGCGTCGATGCTATCGAGCGGTACATGGATTTCCAGCACCGAGTCATCGGCCAGCGTCACCAACTGCGCGCCGGGCGACACAAATTGACCGGTCTCCACCTGAACCTGCTTGAGCCGTCCGTCAAACGGCGCAACAACCGTACAGCGCTGCACATTGGCCAGGGCCAGGGATCGACGCGCCTGGGCCGCCGCCAGGCTGCTCTGGGCCTCCTTGATTTGCATGGGATAGAGCGCCACCGCCCGGTCGAGCTGGTCCGCCTGGTCCATCGCGGTGTTGTAGGTGCGTTCGGCCGCATCGACCCCGGAACGGGTGCCGACTTTATCCTGCTCGTAAAGCCGCGCCAGCCGCTCGAATTCCGCATGGGCCAGCTTGCGGCTGCGCAAAGCGGTTTGCCGCCGCTTGGTGTCGATGGCCTGCTGTTTGCGCAACCGGCCAACCGCATTGCGCCAGCGGGTCACACTGGCATCGGCTTCCCGCAGGGCTGCGGTGTAATTTATTGAATCGATTTTAAACAGTGTGGCCCCGGCCGGAATGATCTCCCCCGGTTCCAGGCGCGGATGGGTGTAAACCACTTTTCCGGACACTTCCGGCGCCAGGGCCACCTCGTTGAGCACGCGCACCTCACCGTGACCGGTAATGATTACCGGCACATCCTCAGCCACGGCCCTGATCGCCTCCACCCGTAGCGGCCGCTCCTTGGTTGCGGCCGCCGCCGGCGGTTTTTTCAAACTGGCCAACGCCGCCATGCCCGCCGCACCACAAATAATAATCGCTACGCAAATGACGATCCGGAACAAAATCCTGGGCTTGGCCGGCTTCGATTGGATTGGATCATTGGTTTGCATCGGTTGCCCCCTTTCTTGCAGGGTTTGTATTTTTTTCGCAGGCCCCTTCCAGTGCGCGCGCAACCTGTTTCAACACATCACACCATTGCTGCGCCGTTTCAGGGCCTATTTTTTCCACTAGATCAACAAAAATGCCGAGCACCTTGTTTTCGCAACTGACAATATCGTCCAGGGCGGTCTCGGCAATCCGAATCACCACCTTACGGCGATCGGACCGGCTGGGCCGCCGGGACAACACCCCCCGCTCCACCAGCCGGTCAACCATCACCGAAGCCGAAGGCGCCGAAACCCCCAACCCTTCGGCCAATTCACGCATGGAAACCTGACCGCGCGTGCGCACGATCATGATGGCATGCATCTGCGGCATGGATAACTCCCCATAGCTCTCGGCCTTGCCCTTGCTCACAAAATGAACCGCATGCGCCTTGAAAACCTGATCCTGAATCAGCTTGCCGGTGGTAAAAATAAACCGGGCCATATCGACAGACGTTTTAACTGACATGTAATCTCTCCACACAAACCTCCTTGCGAGTGTCCATCCGGAAATAGTCGCTTTTGGTCCAGGACGGTGTTCGCGCCCAATTACGATCCTCGACGTAGCCCTGCTACGCCTGCGGTTTCAAATTCGCTGCGGCCTTAACCTGAGCCAGAAGCTACCATTTCCGAATAGACACTCGCAAAAATCCGGCTTGATTTAGAAAACTAAAATTTTTTATTATTAAATTTTCATCATACTAATAATTAGATTGTCTAAGTATTATGCCCTCATCACCCTGTCAAGACCGTATTTGGTATACGCGGCTCCACCATCAACGTCTTTTCCCCGATGTAACGGATTGTAACAATTTGTAGCCTTGTGGCCGTTATTACGAGATGGAAGGGGTGTGGTCCGTTCGTTTATGCCGATGGGTTGGGCCGGCAGTGTATGGCAAGGTGTCGAACAGTGGATCGCGTCGCAGCACGCAGGGAAGAATTGCAAAAAGAAGCTTCCAGGTAACGCTTAGGGTTGCGGAAAGATCTGCAATGTCATCAATGCAGGCTGGAGAAGTGGCGTTTTTTTTGCTGATCGGCTTTGGCCGGCAGCTTTTTGGGGCAGTTCCAGCGGTGGGGAGTCAGCAGACCTGCAGGGCCGCGGAATAAATGAAATATCCCAGATACGGATGTGCTTTGGGACATTTTATTTTTTCTGCGGCCCTGAAGCTGTTTTCAACGACGGCGGCGCCTGAGCCGTTGGATCGAGAGACGAATACTGGTTTGCATGCGCGCTATGGCGTCACTCAGTTCACCGATTTCGTCCTTTGAACGGACTTCAATCGATTCGGATTCGAGTTCACCCATGCTGATCCGGTCCGCCCAATCGGTCAGGCCGCGGATCCGGGCCGTGAAGCGGCGGCCGTAAAACAACAACACAACGAACACCACGAGCAAGCCTGCTCCGATTACGCTGATGAGGGTATAGCGTGTTCTTTCAGCAATCTGCTTTCCTTTTACTTCGATTTCATCCAGCGGCTTGATTAACTCATCAACGAGTATCGATGCGGACAGAACGAACGGGGTTCCTTCAATACGGGTGTTGACCATATAATGCTCGCGCTTCTTGCCTTGCTTGTCAAAAAAAAGGCAGTAACCGCCGACGATGTCTTTCTTTTTGACGTCGGAAACAACGCGCCAATAGGCAGCAAAGTCTTTGCCAAGCCTTTGCTTGAGGGCCCTTAAATCCGTGCCGACAAACTTAGGATCCTGATGCGCCCAGAGACGCCAGGCCCCCTTGGCCGAGCCCGGAATTTCATACAACGCGGTCGTGCCGGTGGCGCCAAAGGTTTGTGCTGCTATGTTTTTGAAATTGATATCCCGGTTAAAATTCTCCTTGCGCAAACCGGGTTGGCTCAGCAGGTATTGATGGGCTCTTTGTGAAATCGATACGGCGACCTGCCTGATCATCCCCTCACTGATGGATCGAACCGCCTGTCGGCTCTCCTCGATGGTTGCGGTTTGCAGTTCCCCAATCCGGCTGTTGGCAAGGCCAACCACCACGGCAAATATCAGCACAAAGGGGATAATGGCCGCGATGATGAATTTGGCGGTCAATCCGAAGGTCAGGCCCTTTTTGGCTTCAGTGGTTGCGGCCGGTTCCGGTTCCGGCTCCGGTTCGGGCGCGGCGACCGGTACGGGTTGATTCGGCTCGTCTATCGGGGTGGCAAAATCAACTTCAGCCGGGCCGGCGCGTTCCGCCTCAAAAGGCGTCACCCAATCAGGCAGACCGTCGGTATCGGCCGGTGGCGGTGTCACATCGCCGGGGATCTCAACCGTGGCCGAGTCGTTGGAAGCAGGCGCTTGCTCAATCGCTTCAAAGAACGACGTGTCGATGGTCGTCGAATCCGGCGCCTGCTCATCCGGAAGGATAATCGTGACGATATTCGCACATTGTTTACAGCGGAACCTGGTTTCCTTCTGATTCAGTTTCTCGGGGATAAAGCCGTATTTTTTACCACACTGATCGCAATGTACCGTAAGCTGCATCTCAGCTGCGCCCATTTCTTTCTCCTTCTCCTATTTTTTAATATTTATATAGGGTTAAGCCGATTTGAATGTCAAGTTGCGATTCAATCCGACATCGCACTGCCAAGCGTATGGGAATTGCTATGCACGAATAGCGCCATTGTGGCCAACCCAACGGCAACCACAATCAAGGGAACGGTGAAACTGCCGGTGGCATCATAACCGAAGCCGGCCAGCAGCGGTGACAGGGCCGCCGGGATATTGGCGGCAAACAGCCAGGCATACACCTGCCCAACGTTTTGGCTGCCCCAGGCTTGGGCGGCCGTCGAGGCGTAAAGGACCAGCACACCGCCATAGTTGAAACCGGTCAGCACGGCAAACGCAAGCAGGCCCGGCTCGGATTGTAATATCCATGGCGCACCGAATAAAGCCAACGCCTGGGCAGCCAGGTTGCCCGTAATCGCGGTAAGTGGTTTGATCCGGTCAAAAACGAGTCCCCACACGATGCGCCCGGCGGCATTGGCCATGGCGAAAAAGGAAACCGCCAAAATACTGACTCTTACGTCGGCCGCCGTATACAGTTCTTTAAGATTGGCGTTCACCGCAAAACCGGCGGCCAGACCGATGCACATGGCCGGAAACAACACCCGGAACAGGCGCCGGCCGAAGATCTGCTTGAGTGCAAGCCGCTGCCGGGCGGTTTTTACAAAATGGGGGGGATGCTGCATCAGCAATCCCGGTAGAAATATCCCGCCTAAAAAAAACAGGCCGAAATACATGAAAATCAGATAGGGCGTCGTGTTGGACAGGGTCAGCAAATGACCGGCAATTTGACTGACCAGGGCGGCGCCGCCGCCGAAACCGGCCACGGCGATACCGGTCACCAGCCCCTTTTGCCGGGGAAACCATTGGATGCAAATGGCGATGGGGACGATGTAGGCCATCCCGGCGCCGATTCCGGCCAGCAGACCGATGCCGAGCACCGTGTAAGTGAAATGATAGCCGCCGGCCGCGGCCAGAATCCAGCCGCATCCGAAAAGAACGCCGCCGCCGCAAGCACATTTACGCGGTCCGATGCGATGTAATAGATTCCCCGATACGATAACCGTGACCGGAAAAGCAAAGTAAAATACTGAAAACGGCAGTTGCACGGTCCCTTGCAACAGGCCGGTGTAGTCGCGCAGCGGCTGAACAAATACCGCCCATGAATAAGTTGCCCCCAAACACATCTGCATCAGCACAGCGGCGGGCAGCAGCATAAACCGTATCAATTGAAAATTCCGTTCCAAAGGCTCGTCAATAATGTGAAATTGTTTTTTCGCGAGCCCTAAAACTCATCCTCGGGCAACCGGATCGTCATGACCGGTTTTTTGCAGAGCCGCACCACACGGTATGCCGTGCCGCCAAGCAAGGCCCCAGCGACCATCCCCTGGCCGTGGGTGCCGATCACAACCAGATCACAGTCCGACGTGCGGGTCTGAAACAGTATCTCTTCCACCGGATCGCCATAGCGGATGACGACATCGTCGATTACAAAGGGATTGCCTTGAAAGTTCTGCTGCACCTCTTCGCAAAATTCATCAAGGCGCTCGCGAATGGCATTTTTAGCTTTCGCTCGATTGGTCGCGCGCAGTTTTTCCCACTCTTCTCTTCCCAGAATATCCGCCATGCGGCGGTTCGCACTGCGCGACAACTCTTCGACCACATGAAAAACGATCAGCTTGCCGTCGTAACGATTGGCAATGCCGGCCGCAGTTAAAAAAGCAAATCTGGAATTCTTGGAGAGATCCGTGGCGTACAAAATTTTTTTATATTCCGGAATCATGGCGCCCCTCTTCATGACCAAACTGATTGTGTCGTGCCTCGGACATTTTCAGCAAACAAGTTCTAATTTACCAATATCTTGAAAAAAAAGCAAGTTCGCGTCCTTCCGGAGGCTATTATCGTTTTGGTCCCGGCCCCCGGCTTTCGCCGGGGTGACAGATTTTTTTTGCTTTTATTGTGGACTCCCGGAGCAGCCGTGCACGCGATCAGGGGGGTGTCGGACAAAAGGGGGAAAAAAATCGTCCCCAAAGGTAATGCCTTCGGGGACGAATATACTTAAAAAAAGCTGCCGTGTGGTAAAACCGATTAGTTGCCGTACGCCACCGCCGGCAGCCAAATAACCAATTGCGGCCAGACGGCCACCGCCAGCAGGCCGATCAATTGTAAAACAATAAAGGGCACCACACCCTTGTAAATGTCGATCAGACGGACTTCCGGCGGTGCGACACCCTTAAGGTAAAAGATTGCAAATCCGACCGGGGGAGTGAGAAAAGAGGTTTGCAAACTCACAGCGACCAGGACTGCGAACCACACCAGTTCGGGATTGTCAACCACGCCATAACCGTTGACGTCGATGCCCAGGGCCGACACCACCGGGGCCAACAGCGGCAGGATAATCAGGGTGATTTCGATCCAGTCGAGAAAAAAACCGAGTAGAAAAACAGTCCCCAGAATGACGCACATCACCCCGTAAGGTCCCAGTGGCAGTCCGGTCAAGGCCGTCTCGATAAACTCATCACCGCCCAGGCTGCGCAGGACCACGGCAAAACAGGTCGCCCCGATGAATATTCCGAATATGTACCCGGTGGTGTTGAAGGTGGCGTAGCTCACCTCCTTGATGACCTTCCAGTTCAGTTTGCGATTGCACAAGGCCAGCAGCGAAGCGCCCAACGCCCCCACCCCGCTGGCTTCGGTGGGCGTTGTGATACCGGCGAAGATGGATCCCAACACGGCGAGAATCAGAAGCGCCGGCGGCAAAATAGTCAAAAAGACTTCCCAGACCATCCGCATTTTGACCGGCGGCCGGCTCGGATCAAGGGGCGCAGCCTTGGGCCGGATGGCGCAGAAACCGACAATGTAAAACACATAGAGCGCACCGAGAATCACTCCCGGAAAGACGGCTCCCATGAACAAATCGCCCACCGAAAGACCGAGTTGGTCGGCCATGATCACCAGCATAATACTCGGCGGGATCAGGATGCCCAGCGTACCGGCACCGCATACGGTTCCGGTGGCCAGTGGCTTGGAATACCCCTGGCTGAGCATCGCCGGGATCGACAGCAGGCCCAACAGCACGACGGACGCCCCGATGATACCGGTTGACGCGGCCAGCACAATACCGATGATGGTGACCGACACGGCCAAACCGCCGCGCACCGGGCCGAAGAGATTTTGCATTTTGCCCATCATCTTCTCGGCGATCCCCGAGCGATCGAGCATCAACCCCATAAAAATAAACATGGGCAGCGCCACCAAAACCCAGTTATCCATCAGCTTGTAGATCCGGTTGACCACCATCCCCACGGAGGTGAAATCAAGCCCGGTCCAGGTCCCCAGATGGGCGTCGGCCAGATAGCCGATCAAGGTAAAGGCCATCGCAACACCGCCAAGGACCATGGCAATCGGAAAGCCGGTGAACAGCAGGGCAATAAAGGTCAGAAACATCAAAATAACAAGAATACTATTGGCGTCCACAGCTCAGGCCCCCTTCTTCGAATGTATTAAAAAATGGAATCCGTTGACCAGGCGTGCCACCGCCGAAGTGAAAAGCAGTAAAATGCTGATCGGAATCAGGGCTTTGGGCAACCACCGGCAACACAATCCAAGGGGGGCATCGGAACGCTCGTTTACCTTCACGGCTTCAATAAAAAAATCCATACCGTGCCAGCCAATCACGAAAATCAGCGGCATCAGCAGAAGAATAATGCCGACAATCTCGATGTACTCCTTGGTTCGGCGGGACATCTTGTCATGCACCAAATCCAGTCGAATATGCGAATCGACCGCCTGGCAATAGGATAACCCGAAGATAACGTTGACGCAGTATAGATGCCATTGGACCTCTTCCAGCACAACCAGGCCCAACCCGAACCCGTAGCGTAATACGACTTGGATGATAATCGCAAAGATCAGGGCGACATTCAGCCATGAGCTCCACCGTCCAACCACCTGGACAAAACTGTTCAATGAATCGGCAAAACGATTCGGGGGCACGGACACCGCTTCCATAGACGCTCCTTACTGCTGGATAGGTCTATCCTAACCACCTAACCAACTTTCAATGCAACAAAAAAACAATCGATCGTTCAAACAGGCTCAACTTAAAAAAGTAATGGGCAAATGCCGACGGGCGTGCATCTGCCCATTACCTCAAGCTTGACAATCAGGTCCTAACGCGGCATGAAGCCCCATTTGGACCAGTATTTGTAGTCGGCCCGAAAGGCGCTCATCTGGTCGTATACTTTTTTGAAGAAGGCGTCATTGGCGGATTGCTCGGCCACGACTTCTTCCCAGGCGCCCCGGAAAGCATCCAGCATCTCAGGTGACCACCGCATATTCTTGACATCACGTTTGGTCACGTTTTCCTTGATGACCGGCGCCTGGATCGCCTCGGTGTAGGCAAAGGCGTCCAGCGTTGCGGCGCGGGTGCCCATTTCCATGACCATTTTTTGATGCGCGGTCATGTCGTTCCAGACGTCCTTGTTGATCAGCAGCTCAAATACGGTGGCTTGCTGATGCCACCCCGGGTAGTAATTGTATTTGACGATTTTGTGCAGCCCCAGGCGTTGATCGATGGCCGGCATGGAAAACTCCGTGGCATCGATGGCACCTTTTTCAAGCGCCGGGAAAATTTCGCCGCCGGGCAATTGACTGGTGGACACGCCGAGTTTCTGCATGACCTGCCCGCCAAGGCCGAAAAAGCGCATCCGCATTCCTTTCAGATCGGCAACGCTCTCGATCGGTTTGGCAAACCAGCCGGAAGTCTCCGGTGCGATGATCCCCATGACCAGTACTTTTACATTGTAGCCGGCCTGGTCGTACATTTCCTGGTAAAGATCCATCCCGCCGCCATAGTAAAGCCACGCCAGGTATTCACCGGCTTCGGGGCCGAACGGCACCGCGGCAAACAACCCGGCCGCCGGGATTTTGCCCTGCCAGTAACCGGCCGTGGAGTAACCGGCATTGACCTTGCCCTTGGAAACCGCGTCCAGAATTTCGAATGGCGCGATCAATTTCTTCGGTTCATAGACTTTCATTTTGATCTGGCCGCCACTCAAAGCTTCAATGCGCTCGGCCAGCCAGGGGGCCGTTGTGCCCAGGCCGGGCAGGGCCGTGGGGAAACAGACCGGCACACTCAGAAGTACTTTTTTGCCTGCCATGGCGGTGGACTCCTCGGTGGCCGGGGCCTTGGCCTGCTCTTCTTTTTTACCGCAACCGAGCATCGGCGCCAAAACCAGAGCGATTGCCAGAACCATAAAAATCAGTTTAATCCCATAGTGTCTTTGCCGCATATTTTACTCCATCTTAATTGAGTTAGGGTTAATTAGACTATACACATCCACAAACTAGGCGCGGATTGAAATGAGAATCACGATAGTCGCTAATCTATCCCTTTTGCTCCCGCGGCAAGCAGACCACAGCGCAAGGGTTGCGGAACTTGCCCAAGGGTAAATTGGTATTACCATTGTATTTAAACCTGATCCGGTCCGAAGTCAAGGTAAAAAACCAATAAAGCCCTTGATTATTTTTCAACCCCTTGATAGCATCAATAAAAATAAAGACGGCTTCCCCACGCCCACCGGAACCATCAGGCAACCGGCGGCAATCAATGGTCATACCAATTTAACCCCCAAAGATGATAATTGGTCTGTCCTTTGCCGGATGCTTACAGGGGGCGCACTGATCCATCGGCCAACGACACGCGCGTATGGCTGCAACTGGCGTGATAAAGATGAGTATGATACGTTACCGGCACTATGAAATCGTATCCTGCTCGAATCAAACGTCTGGCCCGGGCGTTCAACAGCCTCACCGATCGCCTGGCGGCATGTACTCGTTGCGGCACTTGTCTGGCGGCCTGTCCGCTGTTTACCGAAACCGGTCGCGAAGCCGACGTCAGTCGCGGCAAGCTGGCATTGCTGGACGGTTTGAATCGTCTGGCGTTCGACAACCCGGATGGGGTCAACCGGCGCCTGCGGCGCTGCCTGTTATGCGGAAGCTGCGAACGTAACTGTCCCGGCGGTGTACGTATCCTGGAGATCTTGTTTACCGCGCGGTTGTTGATCAATGATGTCGCCGGCCTGTCCGCCGCCGAAAAACTGTTGCTGCGGCGGATACTGACGCAGCCCGAACTGCTTGATCGCCTGATGTATTGGGGGGGGCGTTTGCAGAACCGGCTCACGCAGCCCGTAGCTGCGCAACAGCCGATGGTCCGTTTGAAATGGGGGCCCGGTTTTCTGAAAAACCGCCACTGGCCGAAAATCGAATCAAAGCCGTTGCCTATCGATTCGATGAATGCCGCCGCCGGAAGCGTTTCCGGCCGTCCGCTGCAGCGCGTCGGCTTTTTTGTGGGATGTCTGATTCCAAAGCTCTACCCCCGGGTTGCCCATGCAGTGGTCAAGGCGCTGGCCCACCATCGGATCGAAACGGTTTGGCCGCGCCGGCAAATCTGCTGCGGCATTCCGGCCCTGGCCGTCGGCGACAGGACGGCTTTTCAGCGGCTGATACAGTTGAACCTGAACGCTTTCGCCGCCATGGACGTCACCCACATTGTCACGGCCTGCGCGACCTGCACGGCCACAATAAAAACCGTATGGCCGGCCATGGCCAGTGCCCTGCCACCGGCGGCGAAGACACAGATCGCCCATTGGGCGGAACGAACGATGGATATAAATCAGTATCTGGTAAAGCAGGCCGATTTTACAATGGGAAGTACTCCCGGCACAACACCGTGCGACGTGGCCTATCATGATCCGTGTCACCTGAAGAACAGCCTTGGCATAACGGCTGAACCGCGCGCGCTGCTGCAAGCCAATCCCGGCTATCGCCTGATCGAGCCGGCCGATGCGGATCGCTGCTGCGGCGCAGGGGGCAGCTTTCACTATACGCACAGCGACCTGTCGCGGCGTATCGGCCGACATAAACACAAATCCATCAGTGCCTCCGGTTGCCGGGTCGTGGCCACCGGATGCCCGGGATGTATGCTTCAACTTAACGAAATGCTTTCCGAAGCCGGAGACCGAATCCAGGTAAAACACTCGATTGAAATCTATGCGGAGTTTTTAAATGCCAATTCCAGTGACACTTAAGCCGATCAAACCCAAACGGATATCCGACCAGGTTTTTGAGCAGATCCGGGAACTTATTTTCCGAGGCCAGCTCAAACCCGGCGAACAACTGATTCCCGAACGGGAACTGGCGTCCGCCTTGGAAGTCAGCCGCACCACCGTGCGTGATGCCATCAACAAACTGGTGGTGATGGGATTGCTCGAACAAAAACAGGGACAGGGCACATTTGTGCGTGAACCGGACGACCGCCGCCAATCTTCCATAGCCGCGGCCATGGGGCTTTTGGACGCCACGGTCGAAGACCTGCAGGAGGTGCGGATGGGCCTGGAATGCAACGCCGCCGCCCTGGCCGCGCAACGGGCGGTGGAACGCGATCTTCACTTTTTGGAAAAAAGTCTCGACGAAATGCAAAAGGAAGTCGAAAGCAGCCGCCTCGGCACACAGGCGGATCTTGCTTTTCACATGGCGATTTCTTATGCCACCAAAAATCCGGTACAAATTCAAATCATGAAGCGGTTTTACGATTTTCTTTTTTCAGGCATCAAAACCAACCTGCTGGCCCTGTACCGCGAGCCGCAAAACGTCGAACGTATCCTGGCGCAACACCGAAGCATTTTTGATGCCATCAAAGCGCACGACTCCAAACGGGCCTACGACGCGATGGAGGCTCACATTACTTTCGTGATGAATTTTTTCAGAAACCTGAACGCTGACGCATCGCCTTAAGCCTGCCAGCCCCAATTGGACCGCTATGTAGCGACTCTTTTAATCTAAAGTCCCAGTCCAAAGAGAGACCCCGCTGATTCCGGCGGTCTCGTCCTAGTTGAATCCAAATGCGCGCGGATCTCTTTTTCAACTTGCGCCTCAACCTTTTCTGCGGGGGCTTCAACATCATAATTGTTCTCAATCCCCCGGTCTCTATCCATCACGGCCTGAATTGCCAGTTGGTTCAAATTGTGGTCTACTTCATGCGCGAATGTGATCACCATGGCTTGTTCCTTGCTTAGTCCTTTCACCAATGCCAACCGCTCGTGGTTCGGCTCAAAAAGTGTGATGGTCGCCTCTTTGTAGTAACGATCTCCTTTGCTATCCACGCTGACAGCCGGCGAACCATCAAAAATGCCTTTTTCTTTATCCCAGTTAAGTATATTGCCACTGATATCATGAGGTTGATGCATCCCATGGGCGACCGTATTGTGTTCTTTGGAAATCCTAAAATTGACTTTACCTTCGCTTTTAGACAGGCGCATAAACTGCTTGCGGGCTGTTTTGCTACCGGATTCATTGATCATTTTGCTGATCGCTTTTATATTATCCGATGCATTCCCGCTTAATCGAATTTTACCGTTTCTGACCCTAGCCCTGATCGATTTGCCATCTGAGCCTACAAGCCCCCCACTTCTGTCTGTATCTTTGCGCTGTTTACTATTTACGGTTTTAGTGCCGGGTGCAGGCGCCTTATCCTTTTTCTTTGGTGCTACGTCTCGTTGTTTTGAGGATACGTCTCGTTTATTACGATCGACTTTAGCAGGCATGCGAGCTCTCCTTATTGTCTTATAACGGAAATTTTATACCATTGACTTGTGTCCATCCGGAAATAGTAGCTTTTGGTTCAGGCCAAGGCCGCAACGAATTTGAAACCGCAGGCGTAGCAAGGCTACATCGCAAGAACATGAATGGCAGCGCCATTATTTCAAATTCGTGAGAACACCGGCCTGGACCAAAAGATGCTAATTCCGGATGGACACTAACTTATGCCGTCCATACGGTCAACTCAATTGTCTAAACGGCGTCCCGCCGCGGCAAAAAAATATCCCAAATTCCGGTTCGAATTTGGGATATTCATTTTTTGCCGCAGCCTTTCAGGCGCGCGAAAAAATAGGTTCAAACAATATGGTGCTGCACCTTGCGAGCATCGGCCTCATCATCTGACGGCGGCAACCCCATCTGTTTGCGAATGCGTTGAATATCTTTCCGGCTGGTTGCAAACGGAAAGTTGCGGATATCCGGACCGGGGCGGGAATTGCCGAAGGGCCGGTTGCAGGCCACCTCACCGTCGCGCCCCTCGCAACCGCTGGTGCGAAATGGTTCACCGGACTCGATAATCGTATCAAGTTCATATGCTTCCAGACCGAATTCAAGAATCCGCCCCGCCGCGTTATACGCAAACCGGGCCTGGTGGCTCAACCCTTTGTCGATCAGGTAGCGGGCCAACTGTATGCGGCGGTACTGATCCATGGGCGGCATCGGATGGTCGCCCATCTGGGATTCAGCCTCGGGAAAATAGGAAAAAAGATGGGTGCAGCCGCCCATGTCCCTGGCCCGCTGCATGGTCCGCACCATCTGCGCTTCGGTTTCGCCCATGCCGGTCATCAGGTGCACCCCGGCGTTGCCGCGTCCAAACACGGCTAAGGCGTCGGCATAACACTGCCAGTAACGCTCCCACTGGTGCGGGCCGCCGACTCCCGTACCCCTGAATTTGTCGAACAGAACGGGTGTGGCCAGATCTACGGCCACACCGACCTTGTCGGCCCCGGCAGCTTGAAAGGCGACCAGATCATCCCTGCAAATAACGGTCGGTGCCACCAGCAGGGAAACCGGCACATCGACCTGGTCGCGTATACGCGTGCAGATATCCTTGGTATCCTGCACGCTGCGCTTGTGGGTGATCATCGAAAGACAGACCCGTTTGACCCGTTTGGGGCGCCGGCGAATCCGCTCGATGATGTCATCCAGGGCATAGGTCGGCCAGGACACCCGGATAAAACTCTTCTCGGTGTACTCGCCGCTGCGTTTCTTGGACAGACCGCAGTAAGCGCACCTGGCGCCGCAGCCGGCCCCGTATGTCAACAACAGATTGATGCAATACAGTTTGGCGTTGCGGTAGAATATGCCCGGCACATAGTCCAGCGTCATTGCCGCGGCCAGACTCATCCGCAAATATTCGGGACTCTCCTTGACGCGCGCTTCGGTGGTTGCCATGAATTATTCTCCTTTAATGATTTTCGGTTACCACGACGGGCTCGCAAAATCCTGGTCGACACTGCAACAGGTCCGCTGATAGCGAATATCCAAACCGTAGTTCTTCGCATGGGCGATCGCCTCGTCGGAAGGGATCGCCATGCGGTTGACCCCGGCGTCGATGGCCAGCATTTCCAATTCATGGCTGCCCCGCTGGCGGGCACACCCTAAACTGATGCGCGCGTCGGGCAGTTTCAGGCGCGCCTCGGCAAGGATCGCCGCCACCTCTGCGGCACGCAACCTGGGACTGCCGTAAACCGGTGTGCCGGGGATCTGCATCAGCGCCACAATAACCACCTGGGCCACGTCATAGCCGGCCAACATGTCGATCGCCGCGCGTTCACCTTTGATTTGCCCGTAATTCAAACCACAAACAACATGGGGCACAATCGGCAAACCTGCCTCCCGGAGTGCGGCCAGGGAAGACTTGATTCGCTCCACACCAAAGGGCACGTGATAGATCTTCTGCAGGGTTTCGTCATCGCCGATAACGTCGATCAAGGCCTGGTCGACCCCTGCATTTTTAAGCGCCTTGGCCGTCACCACGTCAATCAAGCCACTATGCACCGAAACTACCAGCCCGGTGCGCTGTTTGACTTCAGCCAGGGCCGCCAGAAACGGCTGCCAGGGCAGGCGGCCGTTTTCGTCGCAACCACCGCTGATCAGAACCCCATGATTCCCTTTTTCTTCCAGCTTGAGGCACTTGTCAACCAATTGCCCGGGTGAATCAGTATCGATCATCGGTGCCAGGATTCTGGCCCGGCAGTGATCGCACTGCAGGGCACAACGGTCGCCGGTGATGGATGCCGCAGGATACCGGCCGGCAAGACCGTCATAGGCAAACATCCCCGGCAGGTAGAACGTAATCTGCCTGCCGAATGTGCGCCAGCTCTGCCGCCGCGCCGCTTCAAGTTTCAAGGTCAGGTTCGGCATAGTACTCCCTGAAAGCCACCCAGCAGGATTTGATTATCCGGTCGAATTGCGACCAGCGGGCTTCCATGAATTGGCGGCGCTGATGCGCCCGTGTCAGGGTATCGGCCCACAGGTCCCGCCATTGGCGTTCATAACCGGCAAGTTGTGACACGTGCGCCGCCTGCACGGCTTTGGCCGCCCACTTGCCGGCCATGGCACCGCAGGAGACGGCCGCAAAAATACCCGCACCGGTGATCGGATGGGTTTGCCCCGCAGCATCACCGGCCAGCATGACATTCCTTTTAACGGTCGCCTTCAGGGGTGCCGCCGGAATCCAACCGCCGGTATACCCCTTTGGCTCTCCCATTATCCTGCCGTCTTGCACCAGCCGGTCCTTGAACGCGAGCAGTAATTGCTTCAAAGAAACCCTGGTTCGCGCCCGGCGCTTGACGCCAAGACCGATATTGGCCCATTGCCCGCGGGGAAACAGCCATCCGTAACCCGCATAAATATCAGGGTCGAGATAGACTTCGGTTTGCGCCAACGGCCGAACCAGCTTCATTTTCAACTGCGCCGCCGGCATCAGGGCCTTATTGACCAGACCGATCCGGCGGCCGACAGCCGAATGCGGCCCGTCGGCACCGATAAGCACCTGGTACCGTACCGACCGCCGGCCGGCGGCACACGTTAACAAGGCCTGCCCCTTATCCGGAT
Source organism: Desulfobacterales bacterium (assembly GCA_028282295.1). GTDB lineage: Bacteria > Desulfobacterota > Desulfobacteria > Desulfobacterales > JANQIE01 > JANQIE01. The sequence continues at coordinate 28,873 of JANQIE010000041.1, forward strand.
CAAAAGTGACAACCCGCGTAGCCAGGCGCACATCGGCGCCGGCCTCGCGCGCCTTGGCCACCAGAGCCTGATCAAAGCGGTCGCGGGCCACGATAAAACCCGGCGCAACGGTATGCTTGACATCACAACCCGGCACATGGGTGCGCATCCCCGCGATCTTCTGCACCACCACATCCCGCGCCACCCCGGCCTGCCCCAACAGCGGCGCGGGAATATATTCGGCACACTGGACCGGCACCCCCACCGCAGCGCGTCGTTCAGCCACGATAACTCCCAGCCCGGCCCGCGCCGCCGCACACGCAGCAGACGCACCCGCCGGCCCGGCACCGACAATCAGTATGTCACATTCTTCGTTTAGCATCGTTGGGTAGTACAATCAGGAATTCAATGTTAATCACTTAAACTATCCGATGAGTCGAAAGAGATGAATAACAATGTGGGCAAAACTGCATGTCGAAGCCTGATAATAACACTTAGGCATCTTTGCGATATCTCCTGGATTCCCGCCTGCGCGGAAATGACGAAGCAGGTTTTACTTCGTCGTGTTTAGGCGTCATTCCCGCGCAGGCGGAAATCCAGTAAATGTCACAAAATGCGCAAATTGTTTGTTCCGGCGACTCACCGCAACGTAAACAGGCATTCCATCTTTTTTATAAAGATCGCCAACCTCAATTCTTAATTGCCAGATCGATTACTTTGTTGAGCAGTTCCAGGTTCAACTCGGTTTGACTTTCGAATTTGCCGGCATAGGCTTCCCTGGCCTGATCCAGGTCGTAGCAGGTGGTGTTGTCGATATCGAGCAGAATGCCCGGCACGCCGGCTTTTTTAAAATCATCCATGTGCTTGATAAAAAACGGCTGGCAGCAGCAACCAATAAAGGCCCTGGCACCGCGGTCGCGCATTTTGCGCAGCTCGGCCATTAAATCTTCGAAGCTGGTCACGCAGACAAGTTTCATCTTGCGGCGCAGGCCCAGTGCCCAGGCCGGCCCCACACTGCAATCGCCGCAGGCCCGGCATGCCTTGGCGTAGCGCAGGTCGCAGTCGGTCAGTTTGGCGCAGTACGGCAAAAGTAAAACCGACGGTTTTCGACGAATCACTTCTTCAAATGAACCGTTGGTCACACAAATCTGATTGCAGTGTTCGAGCGTCAGGCCGTGGCGGCTGATGGCGACTTTCTCCAGGGCCTGCTCCAGCGCCACGGAAAAAGCGCTGCTCGTCATGCCGGGAATTTGCATGCGGCCTGACTGAAAATGGGCGTCGATCTTCTGGCGCAGTTGTTCCCGGTCCAGCGGCATGCCGCGCAAATCCGCCTCTAGATCATAAAGGGCGCGGGGCGGAAAAGATAAAAAATCGCCCGTGATGTAGATGTCCTTTAGTCGCTTTTGAGGCAGGTTGACCACCAGGGTGAACCGCACCAGACCGGCACCGGTTTTATAAGCGGCCTGCACGACCTCGCGTTTTTGATAGGTGGGATTCACGCGGTTGATCCAGTCATCCGACTGGAAGCGGGCGAGCTTTTCCCGGAACAATTTTTCTTCGGCCGCTGTCAACCCCCCCGGCTCCAATTTGATGTCGAGATGCTTTTCAAACCCGTACTGAATGGCGGCCTTGATCTGCTCCAGGGTGGGAGTGTACCCGAGTTCCCAATTCAAACAGGTGACCCGCTCCTTGACCGAGTCGATCTCCTTGGCCTTGAGTTTTTCGACCGGTATCCGCAGCGCCTTGAGCATGGTGTCGACATCAAAGTCGACCAGCATGGTCCCCTGGAAAAGAAAGGCTTCTTCCGACTCCGTGCCGCCGGTACCGGAAATCTTGCGCCCCTTGACCTCGATATCGTTGCGCGGCCGGAAATCGGCCTGCACGCCCAAACGCGCCAGGGCGGTCACCACCGGATCGCAGAGCCGGCGGAACAACCGGCCGGTAGGCAAGCGTAGGTTGAAAAACGCCTTGTCGCAAATCACTTCCCAACCGAGCTGATTTTCGTCGAAAAAGATCGCCCCGCCGCCGGTCACCCGGCGATTGATCTCGATATTGTGCTCGCGGCAGTACTGCGTGCGAATCTCTTCCTGCACGCTCTGGTGATAGCCCACCAACACCGACCGGGGTTTGAATTGCAGAAAATGGACCGTGTCCGGTGTTTTCTGCTCACCCTTGAGTTCAACCAGCGTTTCGTCCAACGCCATGTTTTGCGCCGCCGTCATGGGCGGGGTGTCGAGTAGTCGCCAAGTAACCATGGTAAAGGCAATTAAGAATTTGGAATTGAGAATTAAGGTTATTGTCGTTTTGATTCTGGACCCCGGCTTTCGCCGGGGTGACAAATGTTTTTTCCTGTTTTGTTCCGGACCAGTCGTGGACGCGATCAGCAGGTAGGGTGGGCCGTGCCCACCAACTGGATGATTTCCAGATCCAGTTCCTTTGATCAATCGTACAACCACTCAGATAGTGTCCATCCGGAAATAGTAGATTTTGGTTCAGGCCAAGGCCGCAGCGAATTTGAAACCGCAGGCGTAGCAAGGCTACGTCGAGGATTTCAAATTCGTGAGAACGCCGGCCTGGACCAAAAGATGCTATTTCCGGATGGGCACAAGCCAATAAATGGAGACTGAATTATGCTCTATGGATTACCGCATCAGCACCAGGGCTCGATGAATAGCTCGTTTGACAGCAATCCCACTGCGCATCGCCCGCCCGATATCCGTGTTCTGTACGGTGTTGAAAGACCACCCCAAGACATCGCGCCGCCTGAATTGGACATCGACGGCATGTACGGTCAAATTATGCAAATGCTGCAAACGCTCATGCAGTTGTTTGCCCGGTTTAGTGGTCGGTTCGGTGGCGGGGCTTCTTCTGTCGGCGGTACCGGTAAAGCGTCACCGGCAGTTGCCGGCGGGGGGGCGCCACCGGCAATCAAATCTTATGCGCCTTCACCGCCGCCAACGAAATCAACCGCACCGCAAGGGGCCGTTGCCGCGCCGTCGCAGGCTGAACCGGCATCGCCGCAAACGGCAACACCGGTTAACGCGGCTGCTGTGGACCACGATGTTGACAAACCGCTCAGTTTTGACGGTGAGTACAATGCACCCCGAGGGAAGGTCTTTCCGACCGGTAATGTGAAAAATGCAGGCTATACCAATCCGGTAAAAGATCCCTCCGGGGCCCAAAGCACCCCTGTCACGTCAGCGTTTACGATTGATGGCAGCCCTGAATGGAAAAGCCGGGTCATTGATGCTCTAAACCAGTTAAAAACGGATTCGCCGGACTATTATAAAATGGTTTACAGCTATGTCGCAGGTTTTAAGGAAGTGCCTTCAGATCCGGGTATCAATTCAAGCGAGGACAATCCGGTATACAAGATTACTTTTCCGGAAACAAAAGATAACGCTTGGTTAAAATCGATCATCGTTCACGAGGCATGGCATGTTGTGCAAGAAAGAGAAGGCCTGTTCGGCGAAAGAAAAGAACCGGCGGACAACAGAGCGCAAAACGCCCAGGATATCCAATTCGACTATCTGGAATCGATTGGTGAGGCAAAACACGCCCAGTATGTTTTAAACGCGGACGGGAGTCATTGGCGCAAATAAAAAATGACTATTCGCTTGGGGAACCGGTTCCGGCGTGTCGCCGACCTTAGGGCTCACGAAAAAAATAATTTTATTTTTTTTGTGAGCCCTTCACGATTGTGTGGGGGCGGATTTTGTTTTTGCATTGATGATCTGGATTTGATTTGGCATTCCCAGCTGATTACTCCCCTCCCGCCAGGGGAGGGGAGTATATACTTCTATCTCAAGCTTTAGTGCTTTCCTTGAGTATTTCCTTAAAGAGGTTTGACGAGGCCCTGTTGGCGCAAAACTCACCGCACATGGTGCAGACATCCGGATCGCAGGACGGTGACCGGTCCCGGCGGATTTTTTGGGCGTCCTGCGGGAAGAGGGCCTGACGAAATTGTCCCGGCCAGTCCAGGTCGCGACGGGCCTTGCTCATGGCCAGCTCGCGGGGGCGGGTGCGAGCGGGCAGTTTGCTCAGGTCGCCGATGTGTGCGGCCAGACGGGCCGTTTTAACGCCTTCGATTACGTCCTGTTCATTGGGCAAGGCCAGATGTTCGGCGGGCGTGATGTAGCACACCAGATCGGCGCCGTAGCGCGCCGATTGGGACGCACCGATGGCCGCCGCCACATGGTCGTAAGCCGCACCGATATCCGTGGGCAAAGGGCCGAGCATGTAGTAGGGCGCATGGTTGCTCATCCGTTTTTGCAGGATGATGTTGGCCTCGATGTCTTGCATGGGGACGTGGCCCGGTCCTTCCACCATCATCTGACAGCCCATCTTGCGGCCTTGCTCGGCCAGTTCGCAGTTGATCAGGAGTTCCTGGATCATGGCGCGGTCAAAGGAATCTCCGATGGATCCGGCCCGCAGACCATTGCCCAGGGACAGGACCACATCGTATTTTTTGAGGATGTCTATTACTCGGTCAAAGTGGGCGTAGAGTGGGTTTTCCTTGCGATTGGCCTTCATCCAGGCCACCATGGACGCGCCGCCCTTGCTCACCAGGCCGCCGTAGCGATACCCCTGCTTTTCCAGCCGCTCGATGGTGTAGCGATTGATGCCGCAATGGACCGCCATGAACGCCATGCCGTCGGCGCACTGCCGCTCGATGAGATCGAACAACATCTTTTCGTCCAGCTTGTTGGGGTCGCCGTATCTTTGAGCGGCTTCGCTGAACGCCTGGTACAACGGCACGTTGCCCACCGGCAACTCCACGGCGGCGAGTACTTCCCGTCGGATCAGGTCGAGATCGCCGCCCACGGACAGTTCCATGAGGGTATCGGCCCCGGCCTGTTGGGCGGCAAGCGCCTTGCGGACCTCGGCGTCGACATCGGCAATGTCGGTGGAGGTGCCGATGGAGGCGTTGATCTTGGTGGACAGGCCCGTGCCGATGCCGACAATCCGGCTTGTCCGGTTCCGGTTTAACGGAACAACAATTTGGCCCGCGGCCATCCTGGCCCGCACAAACTCAGGTGACACCCTTTCGGCATCGGCAATTGCCTCCATTGCCGGTGTGACGGACTTTGCGGCAGCCCATTCGACTTGGGTTTTATTCATGATATCCTCCTGTTCCGGCCGGGGCAAAAAAAAATCCCCAAGCCAATAGAATTATTAGCCTGGGGATTTACCATCTCCACCAAGAATTTGTTTTTGTGTGCGGCAGGTTTTCTGACTTGCGGATTATCCTACTGCCCGCGCCTTCCCACACCATCCGGATGGATACCAGTTATGGTGCAGTGGCGTTTGCGGGGGTCGTCCTCGCTCACAGCGGCGGGTCCGTGCCGGAGTTACACCGGCTTCCCTATTATGCCCAAGGGGCCACCGAGACACTTTTTCGTAATTTTTGCGCAAATTGATAGCAAACGGCGAATCCGTCTGTCAAGGCCGGCGGTCTGTTGTCCCAGGGGGGTCGCATTCGGGAATTATGTAAATGGTGACGGTTCAGTAAAAGAGCCTCGACAGCCCTTGGTCAATGTGGCATCAATGGCAAGATACCACAGGTTGGCTGATTTGTCTGGTTTCTGGTGGTGAGCATGGATTGATCAATCCCGTTCAATTTTAAGGGGTCGCGCAAAAATAATTTAATTGGGAGTATAATCAGACAGGCTATAAGAATGGAATGGCAAGACAAACGGATAGTTAAATTGATAGCCGGGATTTATCTGAAAATGAACCCGGACGGTGTTATTAAATCCTTTAATTCTTTCATGGAAGATGACATTGGATATTCACCGGACGACCTGTGTGGTAAAAATTGGCTAGATGTTTTTACGGTCGCAGAACCTGGGAAAACTGATCGACAAGGATTGTACCAATCTATTATTGATGGTAACCAGACCAAGCTTTTGTCTGAATTACAGACCGGAACCGGTGATATACATTATATCGAGTGGCGCTTTGAAAGGGTCTGTAAATCAAACGGTGAAGTCCTGTATGTTTTGGGTGTTGGACAAGATGTTTCCACTCATGTAGCCGGAAGGGAAGAACTATGCCGGAGCCACTGCGGGCTGGTTGAAAAAAGCCGGGTGTTAAAATGTCAATACAAAATCGCTCAAATGGCCGTTGACGATAGCCGTTCATTTGAAACTACGCTCCAGGCAATTGTAGATCTTATTCCCCATGGATTTGAGTGTCCGGAAAAAATGGTCGCCGGCATTCGACTGAATGAGGACTTTTATGGCATCGGCGAATGCGATAATATGCAAGGTTGTTTAAGGAAAGAGATTGTCGTTAAAGAAGAAATAAAAGGGTGCGTTGAAGTCGGTTGGTTGAAAGACGTAAAGGCTTTTTCTTTTGAACAAAATGAATATACTGCCGAGGAAAAGAAGTTTATTGATACGGTCGCTCGCAAAGTCGCTTATATCATTGAACGCAAAGAGGCCGATGAGAAAAAGCAACAATTGGAGGATCAGTTACGTCACGCCGATCGGCTGGCAACCATCGGGCAGTTGGCCGCCGGGATAGCCCATGAATTGAATAATCCATTGGGAGATATTCTCGGTTTCGCCCAATTGGCTTCCAACTATCCTGATCTGCCGGAACAGACCTATCAGGATCTCTTTAAAATTGTCAAATCCACTTTATATGCACGTGAAGTCATTAAAAAAATTCTACTGTTCAGCCGCCAAAGTCACCCCCATGAGGGCAAGGTCAACCTGAACCGGTTGATAGACGATTGGCTTGATTTTTTTCAATTTCGCTGCCAACAAAACAATATCGAAATAATACTCGAATTGGATCAACAACTACCCACTTTTTCAGGAGATCCTTCCCAGATCAATCAGGTAATCATAAATTTGGTGGTTAACGCAATTCATGCCATGCCTGACGGCGGAAAGTTGACCATTAAGACCGGGATTGAAAACGAATGGCTCTATTTGAAGGTACAAGACAGCGGAACAGGGATTGACGAAAATATCAGGGATAAAATATTCTTACCTTTTTTCACCACCAAGGAAGTTGATCAAGGGACTGGGCTGGGACTTTCAGTGGTATACGGCATTGTTCAGGAGCATGGCGGAAATATTACGATAGAGAGTCATATAGGCGAAGGCACGACCTTCAAGGTAGAATTTATGAAAACGATTAACCAGCGTTAGGGCGCTATCATTTTTAATACGCCGATAACAGAAAAAAGGACAAAAACGATGGTGGTTAAAGCGAACCGCCGGTTCAAACTGCTGGCCGTTGATGACAATTTAAATACTCTTGAGATCATCAAACGCATCCTGGGCAATTCAGGCTATGACGTATTGACCTGCGACAATATGATAACCGCCATAGAAATTCTGGAGAACCAGACAATTGAATTGGTCATTACAGACTTAAAAATGCCCAGGCACAGCGGAATGGATCTTGTCAGGTACATTGGTGAGAATCACAGCGGTGTTGGCATCATTATGGTTACGGGCTATCCGTCCATAGACGGAGCCGTGGAAGCGGTGAAAAAGGGCGCCGAAGAATTTTTGGCCAAACCATTTACCGATGAAGAACTCTTATCTGCAGTTAAAAGGGTTTTGGACAGGTTGGCAATCCGCCACAAAGCGCAGCCCGGAATTGAACTGGACCATCCCCATGGTATCGTTGGCCGTTCAAGGCCAATTCAAAACGTATTCAAATTGATCACCAAAGCCTCTATGGTAACGGCCAATGTATTAATATCGGGTGAAAGCGGGACCGGCAAAGAGCTCGTGGCGCGTGCCATACATTACGGCAGTTCGCGTTCAACAGCACCATTTGTTCCGGTTAATTGCACGGCCATCCCGGAGGGGCTTCTTGAAAGTGAATTGTTTGGGCATGTAAAAGGCGCTTTTACAGGTGCAAATGTAACGCGGACAGGATTTTTTCAAATCGCCGATGGCGGAACCATTTTTTTAGATGAAATCGGTGATGCCAGCCGGAGCTTACAAACTAAGCTTCTGCGCGTCCTACAAAACAAAGAGATTAACCGGGTCGGCTCCAACGAAGTTATTAACGTAGATACACGTGTCGTGGTAGCGACCCATAAAGATCTAAAGGCTTTGGTCAAAAAAGATCTGTTCAGAGAAGACCTGTTTTACCGTCTGAGTGTCTTTGATATAACCATTCCGCCATTAAGGGATCGCCATGAAGATATTCCGCTGCTGATCAGCCATTTTGTCACTGATTATTGCCGGGAAATGGGGCGTGCCCCTATCGCGTTTTCGGACAGGGCTGTTGAAGCCTTAACGAAATATCCCTGGCCGGGAAATGTAAGAGAGCTTGAAAATCTGATACAGAAGCTGGTCGTGATCCTTGATAAGGATATCGCAGATATCGTCGATTTACCCAAATCGATGCGGTTTAGTGTCAGTCGAAATAAGGGGTTGGATCGATCCCTTGCTCAAGTTGAGGCGGAGCATATCACAAATGTATTGGCCGGTGTGAAGGGCAACAAAACTCAAGCGGCCAGGATCCTTGGAATTGATCGCAAGACGCTACGAGAAAAGATTAAAAAATTAGAGCAAACCCCATAGCGGGGTGTTTCGCCCCACCGAAACAATTCTCTCCGATTCCGACCGCTTGCCATTCCCCCAAAATCTGTTTTGTATCTACACCTATCGCGCCTACCCATTTCTGTAACTCCCTTTAAATACGCGACATATTGCTAAGCGTGGTTACTTGTCCCCCTAAGTCGATCCGTGTGGCACGATACCTGCTCATCCTTCCTGTAACGAGGCATGTTTGGCTTGATTGACGATTCTATCCGCTACAAAGGCAACCAGATAATGGATAAAGAAAAATCTAAAAAGAAAAATTACCGCTCCTTAATGCGCAATGTTGTGCTTACCATCCTGCTGACGGCCCTGACGCCTACTTTGGTGGTCAGCATTTTTATCCTCAATCAGTTTGCCGACTCTTACCAAAAAAAAGTGCACGATCATTTCACGCTGCTGGCCAGAAAGCATAAAACGATTATTGATCTTTTCCTGGAAGAGAAACTGATGGATATTCGGTTATTGGCAAGCGCGTACCGTTTCGAGGAACTTGGTAACGAATCTTTGCTGAACCGGAAGTTAATAGAGATACAACAGGCACATGACCGTGTATTTGTAGATGTCGGCCTGGTCAATAGTAAGGGCCTTCAGATCGCTTACGCCGGCCCCCATAATTTGACCGGAGCAAGTTATGCTGATTCCGAATGGTTCAAGACAGCTATCAATAATCCCTACTTTATCAGTGATGTTTTCAAGGGGTTGCGCGGAACGCCTCACTTTATTGTATCCGTGCGGCAAGAGATAGATGGTAAGCCGTGGATTCTTAAAAGTACCATTGATTTCGGTGAATTTAATATTCTTGTAGAGAATCTTCGCATCGGTGAGTCCGGATTTGCGTATATTTTAAACAAAAAGGGAGAATTCCAGACAAGCCCCATTGCAGAAGTCAAGCCGGGAATATTGATAGACCATTTTGAAAAAAACGGTATCCTGGACCGTCCCAATTCTATTTTGAAGTTAAAAAACAATGACGGCAAAGAGCTTATCTATAATGTCACTTCCATAAAAAAAGGTGAATGGGTGATGGTGCTTCAGCAGGATTACGATGATGCTTTTGCTGAACTGAAAGTTACCCAGAAAATTGCGGTATTAATTATCGTAGTCGCCAGCCTATGCATCATTGCCAGCAGCTTCATACTGTCGGACATATTGATCGGAAGGATTTCCCTGGCGGATGAAGAAAAAGAATCGGCAGATAAGGAAAAGGAAATATTGGCGCAGCAGGTTATCGAGACCGGAAAACTCGCAGCCGTAGGTGAGTTGGCGGCCGGCATCGCGCATGAAATCAATAATCCGGTGGCCATTATGATTGAAGAGGCCGGTTGGATTCAAGATCTGCTGGAGGAAGAAGATCTTAAACAAAGTGAGAATCTGGAAGAGTTTTACAGGTCATTAAAGCAAATTAATACCCAAGGACGACGATGCAAAGATATCACCCATAAGCTGCTGAGTTTTGCCCGCAAAACAGACCCAAGAGTTGTACAGATTTCCATAAACGACCTGCTCAAAGAAATCGTTCATCTGTCCTCCCAGCGGGCAAAATACGACAATATAGCGATCCATACCGAACTTGAAAAACATCTGCCCGCAATTTCCGCCTCTGAAACCGAAATGCAGCAAGTTTTCCTTAATTTGGTAAACAATGCAATGGATGCAATTGATAAGCGTGGCGGAAGCATCACCTTGACTTCCAAGCTCGTGGGAGACGACCTTGCCGTCATGGTCGCCGACAACGGGGCCGGTATCGCCGAGGCGAATCTATCGCGCATTTTCGACCCTTTTTATACAACTAAACCAGTGGGTAAGGGAACGGGTTTAGGGCTTTCCATCTGTTTCGGAATTATTAAAAAACTCGGAGGCGATATACATGTGCGCAGTACAAAAGGTAAAGGAACCACCTTCGAGGTCAGGATTCCAGTAAAAAAGGAAGCGGAACTACCGCAAGAGGATGCACTGGACACCGGCTGATTTGAGGCATATGGAGTCGCGTCGTTCATTGGTGCATCAGCTAGTGTCCATCCGGAAATAGTAGATTTTGGTTCCCGGCAAGGCCCGAGCATTTTTAAAACCGCAGGCATAGCGGGCTGTGTCGAGGATTTTAAAAATGCGAGCACGCCGCCGGGGGCCAAAAGATGCTATTTCCGGATGGACACCAGCTATTGGATTTACATATCGGATCAATTAACCGGCCGGAAATTATACGGCATCAATAAAGGGAGATTGAACATGAGTATTGCAAAAGTGCTTTTAGTCGATGACGAAAAACCTTTCGTGGAAACCATGATGAAACGATTGAAAAAAAGAGATGTAGACATTGTCGCTGCATACGATGGGCAAGAAGCGATAAAATGCCTTGCCGGGGACGATAATATCGAAGTTGTTATTCTGGATATTAAAATGCCGGTTATGGACGGAATGACAGCTCTAAAGGAGATCAAGCGTAAGTATCCCTTGGTAGAGGTGATTATGCTCACTGGTCACGCCACGGTGGAGACCGGCATTGATGGTATGAAATTGGGAGCCTTTGATTACCTGATGAAACCTTGCGATATGGATCAGTTGATTACAAAAGTCGCAGCGGCGGCCCAACGCAAACGCGAGCATGAGCAAAAGATCATGGAGGCTCGCATTCAGACGATCACACTGCGGCGGCCGTAATCCGTTGTGGTTCAAAATCGGTTCGATTGATGGGGTCGCTTGCGTTGGTTTAAAGAGGGTCGCCGGGGCGCATAACATTCACCCGTAAAAATGATCAGTTGGTGAAAGCACAGCCCGCCAGGTCCGTTTTCTGTAACTGGGAGAAAGGTCATGCGAAAAAATGAAAAGAGACCATCAACACCCATAAGGTTGCTGTTGATTGACGATGAAGTAGATTATGTCAACGTCCTGTCGAACCGATTATCGAAACGCAATTTTGATGTGGGCAAGGCCACCAGCGGGGCCGAAGCCTTTCAGATGCTGAGAAAAAGGGACTTCGATATAGCCGTTCTGGATCTTAAAATGGAGGATATGGATGGCATCGAAATTCTTAAAATACTCAAAAAGATCGCACCGGAACTTGTGGTCATCATGCTCACCGGTCACGGTTCGGCCGAAGCAGCCAGGGAAGGCATAAGACAAGGTGCATATGATTACTTGACCAAACCATGCGAATTAGATGAATTGATAGATAAAATTAAGGAAGCCCATGGTCATCAACCGGCAGGTTGACCCGAACGACAGAGATATGGTGACCATTGGATAGGAGAGCGACATAGATGCTAGCGATTGCTAAATCCAGAAATATTCAATTATGCATAGCTGTCTTGCTTGGTGCCGCGGTCCTGATGCTACCCCGGCCCGAGGGAAACAGATTTAAATTGACGGGTGATGCCGGCCGATTGTTCTACCAGACAATCAGTTCACAATTTTCATTGGTGCAGGGTGAAAAAGCAGACGCGAATTCCTATATTGTGGAGTCGAACGGCATCATGGATTCGGCCACAGCGGGATCTTTTCTGAAAGACAAAGCCGACAATTATAAGGATGCGAACGTCCGGGTGGATTATGTTGATGGACTTTCCCCAAAGGCCAAAAGATTTCTGGCCGTTTTAGCGGTCTTGATTTTTCTTTTCATGTTCGAACCGATCCCCCTTGAAATTACGGCCATATTGATTGGCGTGTTGCTGGTTGGCATGCAGGTCGTGGACGTAAAAACCGCCTGGGCACCCTATATGCATCCGGTGGTTGTTTTTATTATGTGTTGTCTGATCTTCGCCATTGCTCTGGACAAGGCCGGCGTTACCAAAAGACTGGGGTATTTCGTCGTGGCAAAGGCGGGGACCAGCGTGACCAAATTCACCTTTATTATCAGTGTCGGTCTGGGACTTGCGTCTTCATTCATGCATGACGCTGCGGCGGTGTCCATCGGCATTGTCACCATGTTGCCGCTGATGCGGGCCGCAGGCATCGAACCGCACTCGCGCACGGCCAAGTTCATGCTGATTTCGTTGGCTTTCGCTTGTTCCTGCGGCGGTATGGGGACGCTGGTGGGTGGCGGGCGCACTATGGTTTCGGCGGCGTTTTTAAAGGAGTTTACCGGTATCGAGATAACCTTTATGGATTGGATCAAATACGCCATGCCCATGGCCTTGGTTACCGTACCGGCCGCTGTGGGGGTTGTTTACCTGGTTTTCCGTCCCGACCCTGCATTTAAGCTGCCGAAACTCGATGATGAGATCGGACCCTGGTCGTTCCAGGAAAAAATCACTGTGCTGATCATCGGAGCCTCCTTTGTATTGTGGCTGACCAAGGGATTCCATGGAATGCATTACTCTGTCACGGGCATGCTGGGTGTAGCGGCTCTGGTCGTGACCGGCATTTTGAAATGGGACGATGTCCATGAAAACCTGGAATGGGGAACAGCGCTGTTTATCTTCGGCGGCGGCATCTCCCTTGGGTTGGCTATGGGACATTCCGGCGCGGCGGCTTATTTTGCCAATCTGTTTTTTCCCCTCGTCGAGGGAGGCGGATGGCTTCTGCTTTTTGCGGGGGTGGCGGTTTTCGGCGCTCTTGTCACCAACGCCATGGCTAATGTGGCTGCGGCCGCCCTCATTTTGCCGATTGTCATTCCCATGGCCCAGTTAGAGGGGGTCAATCCCATGGTGTTGGCGCTATGCCTTGGCACCGCGACCTCTTTTGCCATGTTGCTGGTCATCGGTTGTCCGCCCAATGCGATTGCCTATAGCTTTAAGCAATTTAAAGCCTCCGATATTACCCGGGTCGGACTTGTTGCTACCCCTGTATTGTTGTTTCTGCTCGTTGTTGTCGCTTCAGTCTGGTGGAAAATTTTGGGGCTTGTTTAAGCGCGGTCATTTCCGATGGAGAATATAAGATGGAGCCTGAACAAATAAAAAAAATCCGACTGCTATTGGTGGATGATGAAACACAATTTCGCAGCACCTTGGCCAAGCGTCTTAAAAAAAGGGGCTTTGCCGCGCTTCAGGCCGGCAGTGGTCAAGAGTGTCTTGCGATACTCTCGGATCAACCCATGGACATCGTTGTGATGGATGTAAAAATGCCGGGAATGACCGGCATTGATACGCTCCATCGTATCAGGGAAAAGTACATTGAAACCGAAATCATCCTGCTTACCGGTCATGCCGCCACACAAGATGGCGTGGAAGGTATCAAGTCCGGCGCTTTTGATTACCTGACCAAACCGGTTGAACTCAGCCATTTGTTGAGCAAAATTATCCAGGCATATGAAAAAATTATTGCAGCCAGGCAAAGTCGGGAGGCTGCAGCGTACAAGGCCCATATCGAACAGCAAATGATCGCCACTGAAAGGTTGGCGGCGCTTGGGACGCTTGCGGCCGGTGTGGCTCATGAAATCAACAACCCACTGGCCATCATTTATGAGTCGGCGGGATACTTGGGCGCACTGCTGCAAAATGAAGAGCTGGCCGACATGCCACATAAAGCGGTATTTGAAAAGGCGCTCCGTAATATCGAAAGCGGTGTTAAACGGGCCCGGACCATTACCCACCAGCTTTTAGGCAACGTGCGCAAAAGCGAAGCCATCCTCGCAGAAGTCGATGTTGCCGAGCTGATAAAAGAGGTTATTCTATTGATCCAAAAAGAGGCCCAAGACAAAGAGATTGTCGTAAAGCTGCAAACCGACGACGATTTGAAGCCCATTTGGGCTGATCCCAACCATATCCGGCAGGTTTTGATCAATTTATTGAACAATGCCATCCATGCCACTTTGGAAGGGGGCGCTATCACCTTCGAGGTGAAGGCCGCCGCTGATGACATGTTCATTACCGTCAGCGACACAGGTATGGGGATTCCAAAAGAGAATTTGGAAAAGATATTCGAGCCATTTTTCAGTACCAAAGCGCCGGGCGAAGGAACCGGACTCGGATTGTTCGTTACTAAAGAAATCGTGGAAAAACTGGGTGGGCACATTCGGGTTGACAGCCGTGTCGGGCAGGGCGCGCGCTTCGTGGTACAACTTCCCAGCGGAAGTAAGCTTAAAGATCAAGGAGTATAAATATGATTAAAATACCCACAAACATAATGTTGGTTGATGATGAAAAAGATTTTGTGGAGATGCTTGCCATGCGGCTAGAAGAAGCCGGCGAAAAGGTGGTGCCGGCCTATGATGGTCATATGTGTCTCGATATTCTTGAAAAAGAGCCTGTTGATGTCGTCATTCTCGATATCAAGATGCCCGGGATGGATGGCATCACGACCCTGAGGAAAATCAAACTGTTGCACCCATTGGTCGAGGTGATTCTGCTTACCGGGCATGGCACCACGGAAACCGCTATTGAAGGAATGAAACTGGGCGCCTTTGATTACCTTTTAAAACCGGCCGATTTCAAGGATCTGAAAGACAAGCTTGCAGGAGCCAAGAAAAAAAAGGACGCGCAGGACGAACGGATCCGAAAAGCTGAAGCCAGACAACTGCTCCGCAAAGGTGGAAATATCTGATTCGTATTGAGCGGTGTTTTTGACAACCGCCGACGGGGACTGTTCCAGATTAAATTATGCGATAAAAACAGCCACCACGCAGGTGGCTAAAAACGGAGATGTCGATGAAAAGAATTGCAATAAAAGAATTAATGATTCCGCTGAACGAATATGCAACGGTATTTGAAGATGCAACTCTTCTCGATGCCATTCAAGCTTTGGAGCGCGCCCAAAAAGAATTCGATTGCACTAAATACCGTCATCGTGCAATCCTGGTGCTTGACAAGACCAATCATCCTGTCGGCAAAATCAGTCAATTAGATGCGTTAAAGGCGCTGGAGCCGAAATACAAAGAAATCCAGGAAAATGACACCAAAAGCCATTTTCGGCATTTCAGCCGGATGTTTCTCAAATCGATGCTGGAGCATCATCGTCTGTTTGAAGACGCCCTTGATGGTTTGTTGAAAAAGGCCTC
Organism: Desulfobacterales bacterium; assembly: GCA_028282295.1. GTDB lineage: Bacteria > Desulfobacterota > Desulfobacteria > Desulfobacterales > JANQIE01 > JANQIE01. The sequence continues at coordinate 44,362 of JANQIE010000041.1, forward strand.
CACGCTCAGGGTCACCGAGTTCATGCATAAACCGTCCCAGGAAGAATATCTTAGTGAAGATGCTACGTTGGATGAGGCCGTACACATACTTATCATGGGACATCATCAGTCCCTATTGGTGAGTCGAAAAAGTGAAATCGTCGGTATTTTGCGACTGGCAGATGTGTTTGCAGTTGTTTTCCAGGAAAGCAGAGCTTTAAAAACTTAGGAGATGTCCATGAAAAACGGCTTTTTTTTAACGTGTTTGATTGTATCCATATCGGTTTTTTCGGTTTCACTTCCGCATGTGTATGCGACCGAAAGAAAGGGTTTGTCCAATGAACAAACTATTTATGTCCCGGCATATTCACATATCTATTCAGGAAATCGCGAGCGGCCGTTTCTCTTGACAATCACTTTAAGCATCAGAAACATTGACCCGGAGCATCAAATCAAAATTACCAAAGTTGACTATTACGAAACGCAAGGAAAACTCTTGAGAAAATATGTAACCACGCCGGTATTGTTGAACCCTTTAGAGTCATTGCGCTACGTTGTGCCTGAAAAAGATAAAAGCGGAGGGTCTGGCGCCAATTTTATAGTTGAATGGAAATCTGATAAATATCTCAATACACCCATTGTTGAGGCAATTATGATCAGCACCAAAGGACAGCAGGGCGTGTCTTTTACCTCGCGTGGCAAACCTATCATATCACGGCATGAATAAGGGCTCTCGCAAAAATAATTTCACCTTTTATGCATCCCGGCCCCAGGTCATCTTGGTCCGATCTTCGGTCCCAGAATCCTCTCAAAAGATGCATGTGTCTTATGAACTCGACAAGATCGCCAACTTTATTTAAAACACTGGTATTTTGCGGCTGCTGCTTGACGGCTGCCGGGATCAGCGCGGTGCACTATCTGACCGGCCCGGAATTGACCCTGTCTCTGTTTTACCTGCTGCCGATCATGCTGACGGCATGGCATGTTGGTCTCGTCGCCGGGGTAGTATTGGCATTTTGCTGCACAGGCTTATGGCTGCTGGCCGATTTGACCGTGATTGATGCGTTCAGGCGCCCCGTCATACCCATCGTAAACGAAACCTTCCGCCTAGTGGTGTTTCTGATCATTGCATGGATCACCGCCACTTTGCACAAAGCGCTGGTAGAACAAAAACACCTGGCCAATATTGATCCGTTAACCCGGATTGCCAACCGACGTGCATTTTTCGACCTGGCCGCAAGGGAATTAAAAAGGGCGCGGCGTTTTAATTATCCGTTGTCTATTCTCTATATGGACCTGGATAATTTTAAAGGTGTCAACGACAATCTCGGTCACCATGTGGGGGACGAATTGTTGTGTGTCGTGGCACAGCACATTCAAGGGCATATTCGTGAGATCGACATTTTAGCCCGCTTGGGAGGTGATGAGTTTTGTGTTCTGCTGGTCGATTCCTCACCGGTGGTCTCACGCAAGGTGACCAGGAAGCTTCAATTGAGCATCGCAACGCTGATGCGCAACCGGAACTGGCCCGTGAAGATCAGTATTGGGGCGGCCACTTTTATATCTCTTCCCGGCAGCGTGGATGAGATGATTGCTGCTGCCGACCAGTTGATGTATGCAGCCAAAAAAGATCAACAAGTAGACATTATCCACAAAATGATCGATGGTGCCGCAACTCGCAACGAATCGGAACTCAGGTGTTCATGAGCCTTTATTGGATCCCGCTATTAACGACTTTGGGCGGTCTCGCACCGCTTATCACCGACAGATGGGGACGAACCGCCTGTGCCGCGGCGACCGCGCTGTTTCCGGCGGTTGCTTTGACGGCCGTCGGTGTTCAAATACCCCGCATTTTCCAAGGCGCTGTTCTGCGCTTCAATGCCGATTGGATTCCTTCGCTAGGCTTGGACGTCGCCTTTCGACTGGATGGCCTGTCCTTGTTATTCTCCACGCTGATCCTGGGCATCGGGCTGTTGATCATCCTTTACGCCCGCTACTACCTGTCGGAAAAGGATCAAGCGGGGCGCTTTTATGCTTACCTGATGCTTTTCATGACAGCGATGATCGGCATCGTTTTATCCAACAACCTGCTTCAACTCTGGTTTTTCTGGGAGTTGACCAGCATCAGCTCTTTTCTGCTCATCGGTTTCTGGTACGGCCGTAAAGACGCCCGCCAAGGGGCACGCATGGCGTTAACCGTCACCGGTGCCGGCGGTTTGGCGCTGCTCGCCGGCATTGTCCTCATCGGCCAGACGGTCGGTTCGTACGACCTGGACGTTGTGCTTGCCAGCGGCGATTTGCTTCGCCATTGCGATCGATATCACGTCATTCTCCTATTGATATTGCTGGGCGCCTTTACCAAGTCGGCCCAATTCCCGTTTCATTTCTGGCTTCCTCAAGCCATGGCGGCCCCCACACCGGTCAGCGCCTACCTGCACTCGGCCACCATGGTGAAAGCCGGAATTTTTCTGTTGGCGCGGTTCTACCCGGTTCTCTCCGGGACGGTCGGATGGTTCCTGCTGGTCAGCATTACCGGTCTGTTAACGATGCTGATCGGCGCTTACCTGGCGCTGTTCAAACACGATCTCAAAGGACTGCTGGCCTACTCCACGGTCAGCCACCTGGGCTTGATTACATTACTGCTGGGCATGGGCACGGAGCTTGCCGCGGTTGCGGCGGTCTTGCACACCATCAACCATGCCACTTTCAAGGCATCCTTGTTCATGGCGGCCGGTATTATCGATCATGAAACCGGATCGCGGGATATGCGCCGGCTCAACGGCCTGTGGAAATACATGCCGCAGACCGCCACGCTGGCAATGGTCGCTTCCGCTGCAATGGGCGGCGTGCCGCTGCTGAACGGATTTTTGTCGAAGGAGATGTTTTTTGCGGAAACTTTAGAACAAAGCACATTGGGATCCATCTCCTGGATGATTCCAGTATTTGCGACCATCGGAGCGGCTTTCTCGGTCGCCTATTCGCTCCGGTTTATTCATGACGTTTTTTTCAACGGCGAACCGGTCGATCTGCCCAAAACACCGCGTGAACCGCCACGCTATATGCGGGTGCCGATTGAGATTCTGGTCGGTCTGTGCCTGATCGTGGGCATCTTTCCCGAGTATACCGCCGGCAAGGTGCTCGCGAGTGCGTCCACGGCGGTATTGGGCGGCCGGTTGCCGGAATATCACCTGCACATCTGGCACGGCTTCAATCTACCGTTGATCATGAGTTGCTTCGCCCTGATCGGCGGCGGCATTCTCTACTACAGCCGTCAGCGGTTGTTCACCATTCAAGCCTATTTTCCGGAGCACAACGCAAGCCGGGTATTTGAAGATGCCGTAAAACGTAGTCGCAATGGATTGCGCCTGATTTGGGCCTGGTTTGATAACGGGTCAACCCAGCGCGCTGTTTTCTGGCTGTTGTTCCTGGCCCTGGCTTTCACCATTGTCCCTTTAATGGGACTCGACACGACGGTCGGTTTGAGACCGCAGATCCCCATCGACTCGGTCATGGTGGCCGGGGCCACGCTGCTTTGTGTCAGTTCGGTGGCGACAGTCATATGGCATCACCAGCGTTTACTGACGTTGTTGTTGCTCTGCGTGGTCGGCATGATTGTCGCCATTTCGTTTGCCCTGTTTTCCGCGCCCGATCTGGCACTGACCCAATTGTCCGTGGAAGTGGTGACCCTCGTTCTGCTTCTGCTGGCATTGTATTATCTGCCGCAGCGTATCCGCAATTACACATCGCCCAATAAAATCGTCAGGGATGCATCTGTTTCGGTGTTGATCGGCGGTGTCGTCGGGACCATTTCCTATGCACTGATTACCCGGCCACTGGAATCGATCTCCGGGTATTACACACAAAACGCCAAGGTCCTGGGAGGCGGTACAAACATCGTGAATGTCATTCTGGTCGATTTTCGCGGTTTCGACACTTTCGGTGAAATCACCGTGCTGGCCATTGCCGCCCTGGGGATTTACACGCTCATTGCCCGCATGCGCGTTTTTCAGGCGCATACCAATATCGACGGACTGCCATGGTCGGCCGACAAACACCCCATGATGTTTTCGGTCATTTCTCAGGCGCTTTTGCCGCTGGCCGTCATGGTCTCCGTTTATATTTTCCTGCGCGGCCATAACCTGCCGGGCGGTGGCTTCATCGCGGGTCTGATTACTTCGATCGCGTTGATTCAACAATACATCGCACAAGGCTACGCCTGGCTGAAGCCACGCATCAAGGTCAACTATCTCACGCTGATCGGCAGCGGTTTGCTCATATCGTTTCTCACCGGCGCCGGCGGTTGGCTCTGGCAGAAACCGTTTTTGAAAAGCTGGCACGGCCACGTGCACCTGCCGCTTCTGGGCGATATCGAGTTGGCCAGCGCCATGGCGTTCGACCTGGGTGTATATCTGACCGTGGTGGGGGCCTGTATGATGATTTTGTCCAACCTTGGCGGTCTGACAACACCCGACCGGCCCAGGATGAAAGGCTAGCGGTCCTATGGAATTGATTTTCGCCTTCTGTATCGGTGTGCTGACCTGCTGTGGCGCCTATCTTTGCCTGCGCGGCAGTACGTTCACCGTGGTCATCGGCCTGACGCTGCTCTCGTATGCGGTCAATATGTTTTTGTTCGCCAGCGGCCGGCTCGCTTTCAATGCCGCTCCAATTCTGGGTCAGTCCGAATCTATCGCCGATCCGCTGCCCCAGGCGCTTGTGTTGACCGCCATTGTCATTGGTTTTGCCATGACCGCGTTTGCGGTCATTTTGTCCATGCGCGCCCGGGCCGATCTGGGCAACGACCATGTCGACGGCAATCCTCCGGCCGTGGAAAACGAAATACGGCAGAAGGGGCGGCGCCTGTGAATCACCTGGCCATTTTACCGATACTGTTGCCGGCCCTTTCCGGCATTCTGATGCTCTTACCGCCGTTGGCCACAAGGCCCTGCGCACAGCGCCGGATCGCCTGGATGGGCCTTGCCGCGTTGGTGGTGATATCGGGCGTGCTGATCTATCTGGTAGAATATGAGACGCAGATATACGTCCTGGGGGATTGGCAGCCGCCATTCGGCATCATGCTGCTCGTCGATCGGCTGGCGGCCCTGCTGCTCGCCGCCACCGCTGTCCTTGCCTTCTGTGCCTGTTTATACGGTGAAGCCCGGAAAGATCGACCGGGGCACTTTTTCTACCCGCTTTTCATGTTCCAGATTATGGGGATCAATGGTGCGTTTTTAACCGGCGACATTTTCAACCTGTTTGTTTTCTTCGAGGTGCTGCTGATAGCATCCTATGCACTGTTGGTGCATGGCGGCGGTAAAGAGAAAACCAGAGCCGGCTTTCAATACGTTACCTTAAATCTGCTCGGCTCGGCTTTTTTTCTGATCGCCCTGGGTACCCTTTACGGCACCCTGGGTACGCTCAACATGGCGGATATGGCCGCCAAGGTCACCGGACTCTCGCCTGAAGAACAGGCCATCGCCCGGGCCGGCGGCCTCCTTTTACTATTGGTATTCGGTTTGAAATCGGCCATGCTGCCGTTGCAGTTCTGGTTGCCGCAAACCTATTCGGCCGCCTCGGCGCCGGTGGCCGCGCTGTTTGCCATCATGACCAAAGTGGGGCTATACGCGATCTACCGCGTTTTCGGGGGCATCTTCGGCAGCGAGGCCGGTGCCCTGGCGCATATCGCCACCCCTTGGATCTGGCCCTTGGCCATCGCCACACTCGTCGTTGGGGCCTGCGGTGCATTCGCGGCACCGTCGCTTCGACTGCTGACCGCAAACATGGTTATCGCCTCCGTCGGTACCCTGCTGTTGACTTTCGTGATCAACGACGGGCAGTCCCTGTCCGCCGGTCTCTTTTACTTGCTGCATTCAACCGCCGTTACCGGTTCCCTGTTTCTGATAGCCGATCAAATCCGTATCCAGCGCGGGCCGGCCCAGGATCGTTTCGTCATCTCAAGACCCATGCACAAGTCCGGCCGTACCGGTTCGTTTTTTTTCATTGCCGCGATTGCCGCAATCGGTTTGCCGCCGCTGTCCGGTTTCGTGGCTAAAGCGCTGTTCTTGCAGGCCGCGACCCGGTTGGACGAACAGCTTTGGGTCTGGCCGGTGCTGCTGATCAGCAGCTTGATCGCCCTGGTGGCCTTCTCGCGAGCGGGCAGCTCATTTTTCTGGCACGTTGCCGGGAAGAAAAAGGCCGGTGTGAAAACGCGGCCCGCGCAGGTTCTGGCCATATCCATCTTGCTGACGATTCCGCTGCTGATGACTTTATTTGCGGACCCGATTGTGACTTACAGCCAGCGCGCCGCCGAGGACATCAAAAACAGTACGGTCATCATTCAACAAAGGCTTGAAAACGACAGGAGAACGGCTCATGCAGTGCGATAGATCCCGGCGATACCGGCCCCGTGTATTCAACTTTGTTTTACTGTTTGTAGTATGGATTTTGTTGACCGACATCACGTTCGGCAATATGCTGTTGGCCGCGATCCTGGCGTACCTTATTCCGATGGTGGTCGGCAGCCTACAATCCGCAGCCCCGCGGGTCGCAAAGCCTCTAAAGGGCGCAGGGTACGTGTTGGTCTTGTTGGGCGACATTATCGTTTCCAATATTGTCGTTGCCAAACAAGTGTTGGGTTCCCTGGATAAACTTGAACCCGGGTTTATTGCCATACCGCTGGAACTCAGACAACCGCTTCCGATTACCTTGTTGGCCAGCACCATTTCGCTGACGCCGGGAACGGTCAGCACGGAAGTGTCGGCAGACAAAAGAACCCTTTATGTGCATGCACTGAATGTTGAAAACGAACCGAAACTCATTGCGCATATAAAGCATCGCTATGAAACCCCATTAAAGGAGATTTTCGAATGTTAAACACGGTTATCCTCGCGGTCAGCGCCATGATCGGCATCTCACTGCTGCTGAACCTATGGCGTTTCATGATCGGGCCGCACATACTTGACCGCGTTATTGCGCTCGATACCATGTACATCAATGCCATTGCGTTGATTGTCATTCTCGGCATTTTCATGGGCTCGCCGCTTTACTACGACGGTGCCCTCTTTATTGCCATGCTGGGTTTCGTGAGTACCTCGGCGGTTTGCAAATTCATCCTGCGTGGCGACATCATTGAATAGGAAAACGACATGACGCTCATCGATCTGGCTACGGCCCTGTTTTTGTTGATCGGCGGTCTGTTTCTGCTGGTGGGTTCCATCGGTCTGTTTCGACTGCCTGATTTTTTCATGCGTCTGCACGCCCCCACCAAGGCCTCCACATTGGGTATCGGCTCCATATTGATGGCATCGATCATCTTTTTTTCGTTTAAGGGCGACGGCATCAGTATAAAAGAATTTCTGATCATCCTGTTCATGTTTCTAACCGCGCCGATCAGTGCGCACATGCTGTCTAAAGCCGCGCTCCACGTAAAACAAAAACCGCGCCAAGACACTTTGAATCTTGACCGGCTCAATGCGATTCGCGACCGCACGAACTGGGCTTCGCGGAGCTGATGCGCAACCGGAACGGTCCCGTGAAGATCGGTACCGGGGCGGCCATTTTTATATGTCTTCCCTGCAGATTGAGTGAGATGAACAAGGTTTTTTAGCCGATTAGAAAGTGCCCATCCGGAAATAGCATCTTTTGACCCCCGGCCGCGTTCTCGCATTTTTAGAATCCTCGGCAGTAGCGCGCTATGCCTGCGGTTCTAAAAATGCTCGGGCCTTGCCGGGAATCAAAATCTACTATTTCCGGATGGACACTGGAAAAGAGATTTGAGAACTTGTAACGATGCTGCCCATTCTTCTATCCATTGGTGTTCTGTACTTGCTTGCAATCGGTGCCGGCCGTTTGAGCGCCGCCATTGGAATCCCTCGTGTCACCGGCTACTTGGTTGCCGGTATTGCTGCCGGCCCCTCTTTGAGCGCAATCCTTGGTCTTCCGGCACTTTTCACGCACAAACAACTCCATGCTCTCGCTCCGGTGCATGATATCATACTCGGACTGATTGTGTTTACCATCGGCGGCAGCTTCAGTCTAAGGACAATTCGGAAAATCGGATCGAAGCTCTTTCGCATCAGTACCTTTGATGTAGGTTCCACTGCACTTCTTGTGGGCTTTGGAACTGCTTTGGTGGGCGCATCGCCACTAGAAGCCGCTTTTCTCTGCATAATATCTATTACTACCGCTCCAGCGGCAACCCAGATGGTGATACGAGAGTGCCAATCCGAGGGGCAACTCACCGACACCGTTCTGCCGCTTATTGTTATCAATAACCTGGTGGCCATCACCGTTTTTATCGTTATCAAAAACAGCGGTTTATCTGCGGATGTGTCCGTTGTGCGGGCTTTGGTTGAGGTTTTTGAACCGCTGGTTCTGGGAGCGATCATGGGAGTGGTTATCGCCATAATGGATCAACGTCTCACCCGGCAGGTTGAACGCCAGATACTTGTGCTGGCTTCCGTGGCCGTCACTACCGGGGCGGCAATGCTTCTCGATGTGTTCCCCATGCTGGCCGTCTTGTTTGCCGGTATGGTTGCAGTCAATGCCACACCAAACAGAAAGCGGATCCTCACAGACCTCTCGGGGATTGATTATCCTTTTTACGTCCTTTTCTTCATCATGGCCGGAGCGGAGCTTCATCTTGAATCACTCGTCCACATGGGTGGCATTGGACTGGCCTACGTGGTCATGCGCGCCATGGGCAAATATATTGGCTGTCGCCTGGGGGCCAAAGCGGCGAGATCCTCCCTGACCATAAAGACCTGGCTGGGGCCGGCAATGCTCGCTCAAGCCGGTCTGGCTATCGGCTTGGCCAACATCCTGGCCAGAGAATGGCCTGGGCCGGGGGGTGCCTTGCAGACGGTTGTTTTGGCCTCGGTAGTGGTCTTTGAAATGGTGGGGCCTTTGCTCACGCGGCTGGCCTTGATTAACGCCGGAGAGGTGCCGGTTTTAAATCTGCTTGCCCAGCGAAGTCCGGTCAGATACAGAGAGGGATTGCATCAGGTAATCATCCATTTCAAAAACGCCTTCGGCATTGCAAGTACCTCCAATGCGAAGAATCCCTCGGATATTCTGATCGGCCACATCATGCGGACTAATGTTGAAGTACTAGCGAATGTGACACCATTTAACGAAGTATTGAAAGCGCTGGGCCACTCTCGCTACGATCGTTTACCGGTGGTCAATGAGCAAAACGAACTGGTCGGTGTGATCAAATACGCCGACATCGCAAACACGCTCTACGATCCCGGCCTGAGAAATCTGGTCGTAGCCGGTGAGATTACGACGGAAAAATTTTTAAAATTAACTCCTGAGGACACGCTTGAAAGCGCCATGACCGCGCTTAAGGATCACCCCAATGACGCCTATCTCTTTGTTGTTGATAAAGATAATCCTAAAAAATTGGTGGGTGTCGTACGTCAGAACGACGTGCTGTCAACACAGATGCGGCGTCTATAGGAGCCTGTGCAAAACCACGGCCGGAGTCAACGATCACCCCAACAAATGTTCGGGGTACCCCGATTGCGCTGGCAAAACAAACCGATTGTTGCTATAGGCTTGTACACAGCGTCCGGTTTTTGTTCTATAACTTATTGAAAACTAAATAAAAATGTTGCGGAGCGACCATGTTGACCGTAATTGTGGGGATCTATTTTATCTGCGCGGTTTTATTGATGGTTTACGGTGTGAACAGTCATGTGATGACCTGTCTGTTCAAACGCCGGTTTCCGCAATGCGCGCGCAACGATCGGGAATTGATTGCGGCTTTTTACAACGGCGCGGTGCCGGACGGTGATCTGGATCGCTGGGCCGGTAAACTGCCGGTGGTTACCACACAATTGCCGATTTTTAACGAATTGAATGTTGCCGAGCGTTTGGTTGATGCTGTCTGCGCCTTTCGCTATCCGGACGGTCGCCACGAAATCCAGGTCCTGGACGATTCCACCGACGAAACCCGCGCCATCGTGGCCGCCCGGGTCAGGGCCTGGCGGCAAAAAGGGGTCGATATTCACCACATCACGCGCCCGGATCGCCAGGGGTTCAAGGCCGGGGCGCTGCGTTACGGGTTGGCGCGCGCCCGGGGCCGCTATCTGGCGATTTTCGACGCCGACTTTGTGCCGCCCCCTGATTTTTTACTGCGCGCGATCCCTTTTTTCCTGCAGCAGCCGAATATCGGTTTTGTCCAGGCGCGCTGGGGCCACTTGAACAGCAGCGCCAGTCTGGTGACGCGGTTGCAGGCCATCGGGATCAACGGGCATTTCATGGTGGAGCAGGCCGCCCGCAACACCAACAATCTGTTTATGAATTTTAACGGCACGGCCGGTATTTTCGACAGGCAGGCGATCCTGGAGGCGGGCAACTGGCACGACGACACCCTGACGGAAGACATGGATTTATCTTACCGGATTCAGTTGAAGGGGTGGCGCTGTCGCTACCTGATCGACCTGGAAGCGCCGGCCGAAATACCGGCGGATATCAATGCCTTCAAGAGCCAGCAGTTCCGCTGGGCCAAGGGATCGATCCAGACGGCGATGAAATTGGGCTTCAGGGTGATGCGCAGCCCCGCCGGTTGGTTTGCGAAATTACAGGCGTTCATGCACCTGACCCATTATCTGATTCATCCGCTGATGCTGTTTTTGGCCCTGATGGCCCTGCCGATTCTGGCCAGCGATTATCCGGCCCTGCCGGCGATGTTGATGCTGCTGTTCGGCTTGTTGCTCTGCCTGAGCTGCACCGGGCCGTCACGGTTGTATTTCACGGCCGAGCGCGCCTTGAATCGTTCGCCGGTTAAACTGCTGGCCCTGCTGCCGCTGATGATCTGTTTTGGGTGCGGGCTGGCCGTGAACAACACACGCGCGGTCATCGAGGCGGTTTTCCGGCGCCGCAGCGCTTTTATTCGTACGCCGAAACAGGGGTTTGCCCGCAAGAAACGCTATCGTGTGATCCGCGACCATACCTTCCTTGTTGAGATCTTTACCGGTTTGTGGTGCCTGGCCGGTGTCCTGGCGTATTTTAACAACAGTCAATACCTGGTCGGACATTTTTTACTCCTTTACGCCCTTGGTTTTCTGGGAATCGGGGTCTTATCCTGGCAGCATCAGCGCAAGGGCTGATATGAATACGCGCGGCGGATTCGGTCTGCTCTGCCTGGGGTGGCTGGCGGCGATGACGGCCCTGGCGGTCAACGGCCCCGTCGGCGAGCGGGTTTGGTTGGGCGGGCCGTTGTACGGCGTGGCGTTTCTTCTGCTGATTTTGTTGGTGCGTTATTTCCCGGACGATATCTTTGGGCGGCAGGGGCTTGTTATCGGTGTCGCCATCGGTGTTGCCGGCCGTCTGGTCTTCATCGGCTTTGAACCGGGCAACGATATCAACCGCTATGTCTGGGAAGGTTACATCCAGTTAAAAGGCTTCAATCCCTACCTGTTTGCACCGGATCATGATGCCCTCAAACCGCTGGCCGGCGGTCCCATGAACGGGATCTGGCAGGCGGTTAACCACAAGTCTTTCGCCGCCTGTTACCCACCCGGCGCACTGCTTCTTTTCCGGGCAATGGCCGGCATCGCTCCGACCCTGTTTTTTTTCAAATGGTTTATGCTTGCCTGTGATGTGGCGGTCCTTGTGATTCTGGCGTTGTTTCTGAAGGCGCGCGCCCTTGCCCCCGGCCGCTTGCTGCTTTATGCCGCCAACCCGCTGGTGATTGTCTACATCGCCGGTGAAGGCCACCTGGATGTGCTTCAGGTGTTGGGGGTCAGTCTGGCCCTGTTATGCTTTGCCAGGCAAAAAGAGGGGTGGGGCTTTTTGTTCATGGGGCTGGCGATTATGAGCAAATACTTTGCCGTGATCGGCCTGCCGTTTTTGGTCACCCGCCGCAATTGGAAAAAGAGTTGGATCGTCCTGCTTCCGTTTGGTTTTTTCGGAGTGTTTGGTGCGGATGGTGCGGCTGTTTTTACTTCCCTGGCAACATTCGGCGGTACACTGCACTATAACGACGGGTTGACGGCGCTGCTGCGCTTTTTTTTCCCGGAGCAGTATTTGGCCGTTGCCCTGGTGCTGCTGGCCGGTTACCTGGGAGGGGTGTTTCTATTGATCCATGAGCGCACGCATGGTCTGTATCTGGCTTTTGGCGGGCTGTTGCTGTGCCTGCCGACCTTGCATCCCTGGTACCTGGTGCTGGTGGCGCCCTTGCTGCTTGTCTACCCCTCGCGCGCCTGGCTGTATTTGATGGCGGCGGTGGTTTTTACGTTTCCGGTGTTGGCGGTTGAGCGGCAAACCGGCGTATTCCAGGAAATTCACTGGTTGAAATGGTTTGAATACCTGCCGTTTCTGGGGTTGCTGCTATACGGCTGCCTGTATGACGGCCTGTTGATGCGGCCGTATACATTTACTTCGCCTCAGTCGGTGGTGGTTGTGATTCCGGTACTTAACGAGGCCGCCCAAATCGAAAGGTGTCTTGTCGGTTTGAAAAACCGCACCGGTGTAACGCAAATCATTGTGGTGGACGGCGGGTCAACCGACGACACGCGCCGTATTGCCCGTCAAGCCGGCGCCCGTGTTTTGCAAGGACCTACGGGGCGCGGCAGGCAGATTAAATACGGTATCGACAGGGCCGGGGGCGACGTTGTTTTGATCCTGCATGCCGACTGTGCTTTGAAAAACGGCACTTTCAAGCGGATGTTGCAAGCGCTGGTCCGTCAGCCCCACAGTCCGGGGGGCGCGTTCGGCATGTGTTTTGAGAACACTGATTTCAGGAATCGCGTTATCGCGGCCCTGAACAATGGGCGCGCCCGGTTGACCGGCATTGCCTTCGGCGATCAGGCCCAATTTGTGCGCCGGCAGGCCTTGACGCCGATCGGCGGTTTTCCGGATCTGCTGCTCATGGAAGATGTCGAGCTGTCGTTGCGGCTCAATGCCATCGGGCGTCCGCTTTTTCTTCCCCGTCATGTGCAGGCATCCAGCCGTCGGTGGGCCGGTAACGGCTTCGGCGGCAATGTTTGGCTGGTGCTGCGGTTGTGTACCTGCTATCTGCTCCAGCGAAGAGTCCGGGGCGACGATATCCGGCGAGTTGACACTTACTATCGCGCTTATTACAGCAAGCACCTTGATCGCAGCGGCGGTGACGGTGGCCGGCACGCGATGTCGCGTGGTCCTGAATCCGGGCGTAAAATGTGAAATTATTTTTGCGCGGGCCCTTAACCTAACAGGTGTGGGTTAAAGCCCTGCGCTACATTTCTTGCGAGCCGTCGCTATAGTATTCGATTACTTAAGTTAATGAGTTAGTGTCCATCCGGAAATAGCATCTTTTGGCTCAGGACGGCGTTCTCACCGATTTGCAATTCTCGACGTAGCCTTGCTACGCCTGCGGTTGCAAATCGGCTGCGGCCTTGTCCTGAACCAAAATCTACTATTTCCGGATGGACACAAGTTAATGATTCTGACATTAAATCGGAGAGTTAACTCCATCCGCGCAACAAATTTTTGGGCGCATTAAATTTTTACTTTGACACACAGTAAGAATAGTGGTATTTGCTCTTTCAAAATTAACACCACCGATATTTGTTCTGTAAATATCCGAAGCATTCATTTAAAAAAAGTAAATACAATAGAATCCGTTTTTAGTTCTCCCATAGAATCTGGTTCTGCGTAACTATCGGCATCGAAAGTGGAATTGACAAATCAAGACCT
>JANQIE010000042.1 GCA_028282295.1 Desulfobacterales bacterium
ATTTTTAAAATCAATACGTTACGATGAGCCTCTTGACCTACTTATATTGCCCAATGTTTGGGCTTATTCGAGTTCCCCTAAATCCGTTATAATCAGAAATTTTTCTTGTTGAAACCAAATGTGATAATTTAATCATGACAATCATTTATTTGGAGTAGATGATGGATAATATCAATATTGAAGTGAGAGAAAATAAACTTCTCAAAAAAGAGAAAAGATATAGAGTGTTAAGGGATGTGGTCTTTGTGCTGGCATTCCTTATTTTTATCGGGCTGATCTCTTCTTTTTTTTTCGAGTACAAAAGTGAATTTATGTCCGGGAAATACGATAGCAGCCTATTTTGGACGATAATATTTTTTTTCCTTGTAGCAAATAACTGCCGTGCCCGCCTACAACATATTGAAAGTATAAAATCTTATCGAAGCAAACGCGATCAGGAGGTCGAAGGCCAAGCCTTGAATAGTGATTAGGCGTGCATAGGCGGTTGGGGAAGTCATTCCTCAGCCTTGGGTGAACTGCACACCGTCCTGCACCTTTTTGCCCCTGCCCTGTGAAGTCACCAAGGTCTCCTGGGCCGGCATGGGTCGGTCCACTTTCTTTATCCGGAAGGGCGGTAATGGTCTGCCGTCAGTCATTTTGCGGTGTCAGGGTGCCTAAATCATAGATTTCGAACCGTGTCGGTTCTTCCAGCAGCTTTTCCAGCTCTGCTTCGTTGGCGGCCCGCGCCTCGCTTTCCTGCCACCGGACCCAGTCGTCGATTCGCGCCCAGGTGCTCACCACGGTAATGCTGCGCCGGTCGTAGTGATTGATCAGGGTTTCGCCCGAGATATAACCGGGTTGGGCCATGGCGTGCCGCCGAAATGTCTTGAGCAACTCCAGCGCCTCGTCAATTTTGCCGGTTTTCATATGACGTTTGATAAATACGCGAATTGCCATAACGTAAACCTCTTTGAAAGGTTGGCGGACGTCCATCCGGAAATGGTATCTTCCGGTCCCGGCGGCGTTCTCGCATTTTTTGAATTCTCGGGCCTTGCCAGGAACTAAATGCTGCTATTTCCGGATGAACACTGAATGAAATTTATTTTCCTGCGGCCTTCAGGCGACATTCTTCGTCCCATTCCGGACAGGCGTCCTTCATGGCCGACAGGTACTTTTCCGTGCACTCGCCGCACGACAGGTGTACGTTTTCGGAATCGCCATACTTGGCTTTGATCTCTTCTTCCGTCAGCACGGTCAGGTCGGTGCACCCGCACTGGGGGCAGGAAGACTTGATGGTATACCTTTTTTTTGACATCTTTTAACCTCCGTTGAATTCAAGGCCCATTTAACAGCTTGTCGAGAAAATCGGGCGGCATCAGCCGTTCTTCATGGGCCACCTGTCGCACGGTTTTACCGGTGGCATACGCCTTTTTGGCGATTTGGGCGGCCCGGTCGTAGCCGATGTGCGGCACCAGCGGGGTCGCCAGCGCCAGACTGCGCTCGATGTAAGCGGCGCAGCGTTTTTCATCCGCTTCCAACCCCTGAATGCATTTTTCAACAAACGCGCCCACCGCCCCGGTCAGCAGGGTTATCGATTGCAGCAGGTTGTTGGCGATGAGTGGCAGGCTCACGTTCAGTTCGAACACCCCGGACTGCCCGCCCAGGGTAATGGCCGTATCGTTGCCGAGCACCTGATAGGCAACCTGAATCACGGCTTCGGGGATCACGGGATTGACTTTGCCGGGCATGATCGATGAGCCGGGTTGCAGTGACGGCAGCCGCAGCTCGCCAATGCCGCATCGCGGACCCGACCCGAGCCAGCGAATGTCATTGGCGATTTTGATCAGGCTGACGGCCAGGGTTTTCAGGGCTCCGCTGGTTTCAACCGAGGCATCCTGGGCGGCCTGGGCTTCGAAGTGATTCGGCGCTTGTTGCAAGGGAAGTCCGGTGTGAGCGGCCATGGCCGCGATGACCTGGGGGGCGAACTCGGGATGCGTGTTCACCCCCGTGCCCACGGCGGTGCCTCCCAGGGCCAGTTCGGCCAGGCGCGGTTCGACGGCCCGGATACGTTGCTGCCCTAGCTCGATTTGTCTGGCAAAGCCTGAAAAAACCTGCCCCAGCGTCATCGGCACCGCATCCTGCAGGTGCGTGCGGCCAATTTTGCGGATATGCTTGAACGCCTCGGCTTTGGCGGCCAAGGCGTGCTCCAGTTGCGCCAGGGCCGGCAGCAGACCGGTGGTCAATTCTCCCAGGGCCGCCACATGCAGCGCGGTGGGAATCGCATCGTTGCTCGACTGCCCTTTGTTGACATGATCGTTGGGATGAACCGGCGCTTTGCCGCCACGGGTACCGGTGAGCAGTTCGTTGGCCCGGCCGGCGATGACTTCGTTCATGTTCATGTTGGTGGATGTGCCGCTGCCGGTCTGAAAAACATCCACCACGAAGTGATCGTCCAATTCGCCGGTCATGACGTCACCGGCCGCCTGCACCACGGCAGCGGCGATTTCGGTGTCCAGCTCGCCCAACGCGACATTGACCTGGGCGGCCGATTTTTTGATCAACGCCAGTGCACGGACAAACGGTAGCGGCAGCAACAAGCCGCTGATGGAAAAATTTTCCACGGCCCGCTGGGTCTGCGCGCCGTAGTAGGCGTCGGCGGGCAGCCGAATTTTTCCCATGGTATCGGTTTCTTCACGAAACGACATGGGTGCTTCTCCTGTTCAAATTTTGGAAGACAAGACGATTTCAGGCTGGTGTCCATCCGGAAATAGTCGCTTTTGGTTCAGGCCAAGGCCGCAACGAATTTGAAACCGCCGGCGTAGTAAAGCTACGTCGTAAAAACATGAATGGCTGCGCCATTATTTCAAATTCGTGAGAGCGCCGGCCCGGGCCAAAAGATGCTATTTGCGGATGGACACGGGCTACATCCGCTCGATGTTGCCACGCAACTGGGCAATTTCAATCCCCAGGCTGACGCACTGTTTGCCGATCAGACACAATTCTGCATCGCCGGGTTCCAGAAACGTTTTCAGTTCATGGTTGTCTTTCTTCAAGTCGACGACCCAACGCTCCTGCTCGGCGTTATATTCAACATCGACATCAATGCCGCAGGCGCCGATGTCCGGATAGATCTCGCGTATCTTTTCGCACAGTTCTTTTTTATCAATCATGGATATCCTCCCTCGTTCAGGGTAACCGCATTTTGAATTCATCCCGTTGGCGGGCACGGCCCACTCTTCCCGCAATTACTGCCGGGCAGGATCGTAGGGTGGGCCATGCCCACCAGACAGCGCTATATTCCGTCGGATGCGGCCGTCTCCGGCGGTTTGAACAAATCGGTGCTGATGTAACGTTCGCCGGTGCTCGGAATTATCGCGACTATTTTTTTGCCCCGGTTTTCTTCCCGTTGCCCCACCTGCAGGGCCGCCCAGAGCGCGGCGCCGGAAGATATCCCGCACAGGATGCCTTCGATCTTGGCGGCCAGCCGGGCGGTTTTAAAGGCGTCGTCGTTGTCCACGGTGACGACCTCGTCTATGAGCGACGTGTCCAACACCTCAGGCACAAAGCCGGCGCCGATACCCTGAATTTTGTGGGGGCCGGGGTCGCCGCCCGACAACACCGGCGAGGCGCTCGGTTCCACAGCCACGGCCTTGAAACCGGCTTTGCGGTGTTTGATGACCTGGCTGACACCGGTGATGGTGCCGCCGGTGCCGACGCCTGAAATCAATATATCGACCTGCCCTTCGGTGTCGCGCCAGATCTCCTCGGCCGTGGTTTCCCGATGGATTTGCGGATTGGCCGGATTTTTAAACTGGTTCGGCATGAAGGCGTCGTCGCTTTGGGCCACAATCTCCCGGGCCTTGGCAATGGCGCCCTTCATCCCCTCGGGACCGGGTGTCAGCACCAGTTCGGCCCCCATGTGGGTCAGCAGTTTGCGCCGTTCGATGCTCATGGTCTCGGGCATGGTCAAACAGAGCCGGTATCCTTTGGCCGCGCAGATAAAGGCCAGGGCGATCCCGGTGTTGCCGCTGGTCGGCTCCACGATAAGTGTATCCGGTCCGATCAGGCCCTGGCTCTCCACCGCCGCGAGCATGGAAGCGGCGATCCGGTCCTTGACGCTGCCCAGTGGGTTGAAAAACTCCAGTTTGGCGTAAATCTCAGCCCCAACACCTTCGCCCATGCGGTTGATCCGCACCAAAGGGGTGGCGCCGATGGTACTGCTGATGATCGAGAAATACTTCATGCCGGTCTCCTTTCAATCAGGCCCCAAGGCGAGTCATGCGGTCAAGGCGCCCACCCGAATCGTTGCATGATGGACGCCGGCGGCTACCGGTAGATCAATTTGGGTCGTTCCAGCACGACTTTGGTGTTGGGCGGCACCGATTCGGTAATCCACACATTACCACCGATTACCGACCGTTTGCCGATGGTGGTGTCGCCGCCGAGGATGGTCGCGCCGGAGTAAATGATCACGTCGTCCTCGATGGTTGGATGACGTTTTTTACCGCGGTAGATTTCACCCGCGTCGATGGGCAGGGACAACGCGCCCAGGGTCACCCCCTGGTAAATGCGCACGTTGTTGCCGATCCGGGTGGTTTCCCCGATCACCACGCCGGTGCCGTGATCGATCACAAACCGTTCGCCGATCTGTGCGCCCGGATGGATATCGATCCCGGTGATGCTGTGGGCGTATTCGGTCATGATGCGGGGCAGCAGCGGAATGCCCAGTTCGTTTAAGCGATGGGCGATGCGGTGGACCATCAGCGCGAACACGCCCGGATAGCTGAAGATGATTTCATCGTAACTGTGGGCGGCCGGATCACCGTCGAAGGTGGCGCGGACATCGTTGGAAAGCAGTCGCCGCAACTGCGGGATGGTGTCCAGAAAGGCCAGGGCCAGTTCATGTCCCTTCTCGCCGCAATCGCTGCACGGCTGGTTGTAGCGCAGGCAGTCGTGGCGCACGCTGTGACAAATCTGCTCGCTGAGCAGGTCGAAGACCGACGCGGCCAATTGACCCATGGTGTACTTCAGGTTCACCGGATCGAGCTTGCCGCTGGAAAAATACCCCGGAAAAATCATGGCGCGCATCGATTTGATGATCTTGATCACTGATTCGCGCGAGGGTATCGGCTCATAGTCGACATGGGTGTAACACTCGGCGTCATCGCAACTGGCGATGATTTTCTCCGCAATCCCGGGTAAGCGCTTGCGGTAGGATGACAAGGTGTCGGCTTCGGTCAAACAGGTTTGTTGTAAGGTGATTTCTTCCGTCATGAGATCTTTGCTTTTTTTATGGGGGTTGTTGCCGTTGTTTATATATTTCCAAATATAACAGGCTGCTTGCCATGTTTGAAACACCACCAAGCTAATACCCGATGCCTCCATTGTCAAAAGGGGTGCCGGTAGCGTCTTTGCCTGTGGGAGCGGCGTTCAACCGCGATTGGAAAGTTTAAGACGATTTACCGAAGGAGCAGGCCGGATACCGGCAGGTGTCGCAATTCAGGCACAGGCCGCCGGGCGCCAGGCGGGCCAGGTCCCGGCTGGTGGGACGCTCGCCGGCCAGAAGGCGGGGCAGCATCAAATCGAATACCGTGGCCGGATGATACAGTGCGCAGGCCGGGATGCCGACTATCGGAAGCCCGTTTTTGTAAGCCATCAGAAACATGGCGCCGGGCAGCACCGCGGCACCGTAGTACATTTCATCCACACGGACTTTGCGGATACCGGCGCGGGTCACATCGTCCGGATCGACCGACATGCCGCCGGTGGTGATAATCAGGTCGCAGCCGTTATCTATAAAGGTGCGGATTTGCCCGGCGATGCGGTTTTCATCATCCGGCAATATGACCCGATCGGTCAGGCGGGCGCCCAGGCGATCGAGTTTGGCTTTGACCACGGCTTCGAATCGATCCTCGATCAAGCCGCTGTAAACTTCATTGCCGGTGATGATCAGGCCGGCCTTGAGACGTTGGAATGGTTTGATGGAAAAAATCGGATAATACCGGCGCGCCAACCGCACCGCCTCGTCAAGCACGTTGCTATGGATCACCAGCGGCACGGCGCGGGTGCCGGCCAGAACCTGGTTTTTAAGCACCGGTGTGTTGTCATGGATGGCGGCGCACATCACATCCGGCATCAGGTTGAATTCGACCAGCGGTTCGGATCTGAGTTTGAACAGGCCGTCGTGCCCGGCCAGCAGGCGAATTTTACCCTCGCGCGGGGTGCGGTCGAAGCTCACACCCGGTCCGGCCAGGGCTTCGGCCAATGCCAGCACGGCCTCGTCTTCATGGATATGGTCCGGATTTAAATTGAGAATATACAGATGCCGCTTGCCGAGCCTGCGCAGATGATCGATATCCGTCGGTTTGACGCGGTACCCTTTGCGAAAACAGGCCCCCTTGAATTCTCCCGGCCGGATTTCGGTAATATCGTGAGCCAGCAGGGAGCCGACCGCGTCTTCAACTTTTATTTTCCTGCAAAGAGTCGTCTTGGTCTCTTTTTTCGCACGGTTTGGCATGCCGGCACCTCTGACATCGGGTCAGCGTTTCTTGGGAATGATGAAGGCAAAGGTGCTCCCTCTGCCCGGTTCGCTTTCCGCCCAGATACGGCCACCGTGGGCTTCGACAATCTTGCGGCAAATGGTCAGGCCCAGCCCGGTACCGGCCGGTTTGCTGCTGCGGCCCAGGGACGGCAGGGTATGGAATTTGTTGAAAATCACTTCCAGGTTTTCCGGGGCGATGCCCACGCCCTGGTCATGGACCGATACCGTGGCCTCAGTGCCGCTTTCTTCCACCACCACCAGGACTCGCCCTCCTTCGCGGGAGAATTTGATCGCGTTGTCGATCAGGTTGACCAGGACCTGTTCAATCCGTTCAAGATCGATCGCGGCGAAAATGTCGCCGGTTTCGTTGTAAATGATATTGATGCGCTTCTCGTCGGCCAGCGGGCTCAGGATTTCAATGACCTCCTGCAACAGGTTCGACAGGTTTTCCGGCTTGAACGTCCACTGCACCTTGTCGGCCTCGATCTTGGTCAGATCGAAAATATCCGAGACCAAGTGGATGACCCGGCTCAGGTTTTTGTCGATGATCGACAGGTAGTTGCGTTTGTCCGCCCCCTTGATGGTGCGGGTCAGGTAATCGACGCCGCCGCGGATCACCGTTAACGGCGAGCGCAGTTCGTGGGACATGTTGGCCATGAAATCGGATTTGAGGGTATCGAGGGCCTGCAGTTCTCTGTTCGCCTGGGACAGGTCCACCGTGGCCTGGGCAACCTTTTCTTCGAGCACGCCACGGCTGCGCGCCAGCTTGGTCCCCATCTTGTTGAGCACCATGCCCAGCCGTTCAATTTCATCCCCGGTGGTCAGTTGCGCCTTGGCGTTCAGATTGCCTTTGCTGATTTCACCGGCCATGTTTTCCAGGTGTTTGAGCGGCCGGATGACGATTTTGCGCAGCATGACAAACAGGGTCAGTGTGGTGAGCAAAATCAGACCGGCGCCGGCGCCGGCCATTTTGACGGCGTCGGCCGCCAGGGCGTCTTCGGTGGCCTGCATTGGAAAAACGATGCTCAAACAGCCGGCCACGGTTCCCTTGACATAGCCCTGGTCCCGATGGCACTCCAGACAGGCCGCGTTCACGTATAACGGTACCGAGTAACGGAAAAACGGATCCGCCGCCTGGGTGTCGAACCGGTAGACTTCCTTGGTTTGATAGCGAACGAACTGGTCGATCGCCTGACGGTCGAAAGTATTAGGGGTATTCTCCGGGTTGATCGGATTCAGGCCGGCCAGCCGAAACCGGTAAAGATTCTGTTTCAAACTGTAACGCGACAGTTTCTTGGTCACCATCGACGGGGTGAACCGCTGGAAATCGCCGTGGGCGGTGACCAGCTTTTCACTGAAACGAAAAAAGGTATCCTTGGCGCCCTTGCTGTCGCGCTTGACCAGCACGCCGCCGCAGTCTGAAACCCACTGGCGGGTCAACACAATCTGGCTGGCCAGCATCCGGGCCTGATTGAGAATCTGATCGCGCGCGTGTTGTTCATTGCGAATGCCGGTCCAGGTAAAAATCAATCCCAGGACCGGGCCCACAACAAGTACAATTCCCAGGAAAAATTTAAATTGAAGCGACAATTGGAAATTTCGCATACCTTCGCCCTATTGTTATCATCGTGACCACGGGGCACGTTATATTCGAAGAATTTGGAATATCGGATTGGCGTTTGAAGACCGGGCCCGCCAAGCGTTCTTTGGGCTCGCCGCGAGCCCTCAGGTTGGTGATGATAGAAAATTCAAGGTTGCGAGTCAAGCCGAGGTTGCAGGCGGGCCAGGGAAACCGCTTTTGGAAATCATCGGATTGGCGGGCACGGCCCACCCTACCTGCCATCGCCGTTGGGTAGCACTGTAGGTGGGCCATGCCCACCGGATTGGCTTTTTTTAAGCAGACATGCGCAAAAATAGAAAATTCTTGCGCAAAGGTTCACATTAGTGCCAAGCTGGTGGCCATCTGAAAATAGCAAATTGAAGATAATGGCACTTTATAAGCCGCAGGAGCGCCACTGTTGACCCATACCGGCAAAAAAAAATATACAATCCTCGCCGTTGACGACGACGAAGACATTCTCCAGACCATCAAGGGCAATCTGGAATTGGACGGCTACGAAATGCTTGCGGCCACTGACGGGCGCACCGGCCTGGACATGGTTCGCCGGATGCGGCCGGATTTGATCATCCTCGATTTGAACCTGCCGGACATCGACGGCATCAAGGCCTGCCAGATCATCCGCCGTGAATTCGACTGCCCGATCATCATGCTTACCGCCCGCGACGGCATCTCCGACCGCGTCCTCGGCCTGGAATGCGGTGCGGACGACTACATCATCAAACCTT
Organism: Desulfobacterales bacterium; assembly: GCA_028282295.1. Taxonomy (GTDB): domain Bacteria; phylum Desulfobacterota; class Desulfobacteria; order Desulfobacterales; family JANQIE01; genus JANQIE01. Next base: position 8,867 of record JANQIE010000042.1, read on the forward strand.
TCAACGCTTTGGAACTGTCGGCCCGCATCAAAGCCATTCTCAAACGGGTTGAACGCACCACGGTTCAGGACCGCATGGAAGTCGGCGATCTGACCATTGATTTTAAATCGCGACGGGTCTTTTCCGGAGGGCAGGAAATCAGCCTGACCAAAACCGAGTATGAGTTGTTCGATTTGTTTATCACCTACCCCGGCGAAGTCCTGTCACGTGATTTTATCCGCCGACAAATCTGGCGCGATTCCCAACTGTACAAGCACAGCCGGGCGGTGGACGTCCATGTCCAGCGACTACGCAAAAAGATAGAGGCCGATATCGAAAACCCGCGCATCATCGTGACGATTCCCGGTGTCGGCTATAAATATCAGCCCTGACGCGAGCCCTAATGCAATTTGTAAAACGCACTTGCGTTGCGGCGAGCCGCCGGAACGAAAAATTTGCGCAGTTGGGGACATTTCCTGGATTCCCGCCTGCGCGGGAATCCAGGAGATATCGCAAAAATGCCTAAGTGTTATTGTCAGACTTCGACATGCAGTTATGCTCACATTGTTATCCATTTTTTTCTTAGCCTGTGCCCATCCGGAAATAGCATCTTTTGGCCCCTGGCGGCGTTCTCGCATTTTTAAAATCCTCGACATAGCCTGCTATGCCTGCGGTTTAAAAAATGCTCGGGCCTTGCCA
>JANQIE010000055.1 GCA_028282295.1 Desulfobacterales bacterium
AAGATCACCAAAAAATGATAGCTGCGAACTTCGATTTCGTGTTGAGCCTTGTCCAGGAACAATCCTATTTCCACTTCCCCGATAGCGCGGGCATCCGAGTGGATCGGGTGGCGCACCAGCAAAATGTTGGCGCCGGTTTGCCGGGATTTTTTGTCCTGATGTTTTTCGGAAATAATATTTTCGACCTCGACCAGTGAGTTGCCGTCGGCATCGTAAATTTCACAAAATGCGATTTGCGTCGATTTTTCGATTTCAAGCGCCAGTTCCTCCAGCCTGAAAAAACTGAATTTTTCAATGGGTGCGGCGCTTGCCCGTGCCACCAGCGTTGCCAGCAGTTCGCCCTGGGTTTTGATGTTTTCCAGCAGGATTTCACGCTGGTTCCGAATACTGTAAAATCCCAAAGGCACGAGAAAGATCGTTAGCAGCAGCAATAGGCCGGTGGTGATTTTGGTCCGCAGGTTGTTTGGTAAAAAATTCTTGAACATTTGGCTATAAATCCGTTTTTATTTCGGCAGCTGCTTTCCCAGATAGTCAAAGGCGGTGATACGGATTTTACCGGAGATAATCTCTGTCCGGATCGTTGAAAGTTGTTTGAGAATTTGATCATCGATCAAATGTTTGGTGTATTTCATGGGACTCAGGCCGACGCCGCCTTCTTTCAGGCCGTAATAGGTAACGCCGGGTTTGAAGTTCCCGTTGATCGCATCGGTAAGAGCGCCATAGGTGGCAATATCGAGTCGTTTCATCATGCTGGTCAGTACGTTTCCTTTAGCCATGTGGTCTTGATCGGTATCGACACCGATCACAAAACGATTACTGGTTTTAGCGGCATGGATAACACCGTTGCCCGAGAGGCCGGCCGCCGCAAAGATAATGTCAATCCCCTGATTGTACAAGCTAGTGGCCAGTTGATAGGCACGTTTGGGATTGTTGAACCCGGAGGGATTTTGTCCATCCGCGATATAGATGTTTTGCACGTCTGTTTTGGGATTGGTGTACAACGCACCTAACCGAAAACCGTCGGCAAATGATTTTATGACCTTCAAGTCGGTGCCGCCGATAAAGGCAATTTTGCCGGTGTTGGTCATCCGCCCGGCCAGCGCGCCAACCAGAAATGTGCCTTCATGATGCGCATAGCCGATCGACATTACATTCGGCGCGTTATTCCAGGGCATATCGTTTAAGATAAAAAACTTGTCAGGATAGCGCACGGCATAGCGGTGCAGCACCTGGGGCAGCGCAATCCGATTCGAAACGATTATACCGGCATCGGCTTTGACGAGCTGATCCAGGGCCGCAGCAATGCCTTCTTCGGTTTCCACCGGCTTTATCGGGATTACCTGAAGACCGTGACGGCGTTGGGCCTGGGCGATACCGGCCATGGTCATGTCATTGTAGGATTCATCGCCCAGGCCGCCGGAACCGACTAGAAACCCCACTGTCAAGGGCTCGCCAAACCCGGCGGATGCAGTCGTCAGAACGATTGCCAATGTTAAAATGAGATAGCGCATATCATGCTCCCGTCTATAAAAAATGCCGTTTTACACTCAAACTGATTTTATTGACAAGAAAAAGGCTGAGATCTTGAGTGAAGCGCCAGGATGCTAAAAACAGGAATCGCTGAATGCCGGGCTGCTGATTTCGTGCTCGATATTCGCGGTGAAGGCGGTGAAGTGAAAAGTCGTCACAGGACAACCATGTTTTATCGTTATTTATCTGGCCTTGTTTTGCAAATAGTCGGTTACCTGGATATCACCGTTCAATATACTTTTTTCAGTTTCTTTAATTTTTTTAAGAATTTTCTCCGGAAATAAATGCCGGGTGTAATTCATAGGGCTCAAACCGACACCATTTTCTTTGAGGCCGTAAAATTTAAGTCCCGACACGAAGCGGCCTTCCATAATGTTCGATAACTCTTTGAAAACGGCCATGTCCAGACGCTTGAGCATACTGGTCAAAACCAGCCCCTTGGCCATATGGTCCTGATCGGTGTCGACCCCGATGACGTATTTGCGATAATCGCGGGCAGCCTGAATCACACCATTGCCGGATGGACCGGCGACAGCGTAGATAATGTCAACACCATCCCGATACAACAAGCCGGCAAGTGAATGGGCTTTCTGGGGATCTGCAAAACCGGAAGCATCCCGGTCAGGTTTCACAAAAGCCTCCACCAGCTCCACCGATTTGTCGGCATAGCGCACCCCTTCGGCGAAGCTGACACGAAAGGCATGGATAGCATCAAAGTCGGTGCCGCCGATAAATCCGACTTTTTTGGACTGGGTCATCCAACCGGCCAGAGCACCGACCAGAAAGGACCCTTCATGCTGCTTGATCACGATGGATACCAAGTTGGCTTTGGGGGCGGCCAGGTCATCAAAATTGATAAATTTTTTTGCGGGATAGCGGGCGGCGAATTTGCGTGCGATCTCGATATGCTGGGCACCGAGCAGGATCAGTATGTCGCTGCGTTTGATGACCTGGATAAAGGCTTTTTCAGATATGGTTCCGGCAGTGTCCGGTTTTTCTACGATGATGTTGAAACCATACTTTTGCTGAGCCCTGCGTACCCCGGCATAGGTCACGTCCGTAAAGGCGTCGTCGCCCAAACCGCCGGCACCTGTCACAAAGCCGACCGTCGTTGCGGCCCCGGCGGTTGATATCCCTAACATCAAGGCAACCAAACCATGTATCAAGAAACGTATCATTGAATTCCTCCCTCGACATTGAGGCCTGTTGGATGAGCTTTCAGCTTTAACTGGTAGAGCGTCATATGATTATATCGTCCCTGAAACCGTGCGGCTTGAATCTCTTCCGGTCGCCGTTGTGTTGCATCAAACCGGCTGTTCGCAGCAGCCGGATCGGGCCGACCGCGCCAGCGCTTCGATGACGCGCATGTTGGCAATGCTGTCCTGGATCGCAAAATCCAATTCCGTATTGTTTAGCAACGTGGCGCTGAAATGTTCGACCATACACCGATATTCGTCCACCCCTGCGATGGTATGCTCCTGCCCGGTCCCGTCATCAACCCGGCGGACCGTGAAAACCGTTTCTTTTTCCCAGGGAATGAATGCATCATGGGGCACGTCGATGGCGCCGTGGCTGCCGGTAACGCTGTAAGTTTGTTGCAGCGCCGTGATGAAACCGGCTTCAATGGTGGCCAGCGCGCCGTCGGCGAATTGAAGAATGCCGGCCACATGCAGATCGATCCCGTTGTCATCATAAACTGCCTGGGCCTGCACCCGGACCGGCTCTTGCCCCAACAACCACCGGGCCAGACTGACCCCGTAACACCCCACGTCCATCAGGGCGCCGCCCCCCATTTGATTATCCAGGCGGTAGTTGTTGCCCGTTTGCAAAACTGAATCGTCCATTTTAAAACAAAAGGCGCACCGGACCGAATGGACCTTGCCGATCGCCCCTTGGGAAACCAACGCCTTGATTTTACGACTGCGCGGATGAAACCGGTACATAAAGGCTTCCATCAACAAACGGTCCGCCCGGCCGGCCGCTGCGGCCATCTGTTCGGCTTCCGCACTATTCATTGCCAACGGCTTCTCGCACAGCACATGTTTGCCCGCCGTGAGCGCTTTCAGGGTCCAGGGGCGGTGCAGATGATTGGGCAGGGGGATGTAGACCGCATCAATCGCGGGATCATCCAGCAGTTTTTGGTAGTCGTCGTACACACGCGCAATGCCGTGTTCGGCCGCCAGCGATTGCGCTGTTTCCGGTGAGCGCGTAGCCAGGGCAACGACGCACCCGTTGTTCGACTTGTTCAACGCCGGCAATACACACTTACGGGCAATGTTGGCATTGCCCAGAACCCCCCAACGAATTTCAGACATTGATCACCTCCGGTTTACCGTGATTGGCGGCCGAGCGGGCGGCCGCCTCAAGAATATGAACCACTTTGATCGAATCGGCGAGCGGTGCGCCCAAAGGCTCGCCCAACAGCAGATGGTCCGCCAGATTGCGATGAAAGGCCCACGGGACGCGCGGCGGCAATGCCGGTTCATGGGCGGTGAAATGTCCGTCTTTATCGCGGTGGTGCACGACCAGGTGCGGCGGCATCTCGGTGGCCGGGATATCATACTGCTGAAAGTAATGCAAAGAATCGGGCGTGTAGGCGGCAACATCGCGCCAGTGCCCGCAGATCGCCCCCCGGGTGCCCAACAGGTACCACTTGGGTTTGCGTGCGGCGGCGATATCCGAATGGATAAATTCGGCTTCGGCGCCGTCGGTGAATCGAATCTGAATCCGCTCCTGATCGTTGTTGGTGACATCATGCCAAACCCGTTTGTGACGGGTGCCGGTCACCGCGGCAATCGGTTGCGGCATCAAGCCGACGATCCAGTCGAGATAGTGGGCCCCCCAGTCGTAGGCTGCGCCGCCGCTGACCGTCATGTCGGAATGCCAATAGCCACACGGATGGTGAAACCCGCCCACAAAGGTCTCCAGGTAGAACAACTCGCCGATCCGCCCGGCGGCCAGAGCCGCCTTTATTGCCACGTAATCCGGGTCCCAGCGGCGGTTTTGATGACAGCTTAGGTGCAGATCCGCCTTGGCCGCGGCAGCCGCCATTTGCGCGGTCTGCCGGCTGTCAAGGGCCAGTGGTTTCTCGCAAACCACATGTTTGCCGGCCGCCAGCATGTCCAGGGTCAACCGGCAGTGTGTGTTGGGCGGAGTGGCGATGATCACCAGATCGACATCGTCGTTTTCGGCGAATTCGGCTGCCGAGACCGTTGTGTGGATGTCCGGAAAGTCCCGGTGGGCGGTCTCAAGTCGATTCGGGTTGAGATCGCAACAGGCCCGTAACGTCAGTCCCGCCGTTTTTTGAACGCCCAGCCCGTGGCCCCGCCCCACGGACGGGGCGTAGCCCAGCAGGCCCACACCGATCTCGGCCCGTGGGTTGGACTGGCTGACAGTATCATTCAGTATTCGATAAAAAATCCGATGCAGCACCGGATGTCCATCCATCGGCAAGGTAGTGCAACTCACCTGCCCCCGGCCCCACTTGCGGCTGACCAGAACCGGTTTGTGGGTGTAATGCCAGTCGGTGTACAAAAGTGTTTTGGTCTCGTCGTCCGCCGGAACAAAGGCACGATAGTCGGTGGTGACATAAAACGCATCCGGCAGACGGGCCGCAATGGGATGATCGGAATTGTCGAATAGAACCCTCAATTCGGTGTGCGGTCCGGCCGGTCGCAATTGCGCGCCGCAAAACGCCGGCAGGTTGGTGGTTCGCCGGTCCACGAACAGCAGTAATTGTCCCCCCCGCTCAACAAAGTCCGCCAGCGCCGGCGCCATTGAAGGATCGGTGAAGCGGCCCGGTGTGACGACGGCGTTGAATTCGCTCCCGTCAGCCGAAAACCCGGGGTGTGTGATGACGCGCACATGCGCCATGGCGTCCAAATATTTTGCCAGGGAACGTGTGTTCTTTTCGTTATCTGGATCGAGCCACAAAATATTCAAATCGGCGTGACGGATCATGGCAAAGCCCATCGGTAATTAATAATGAAACGCATGCCGCAATCGATGGCGGTGGCAGGAGGAATCAGGTGAGTCGGGACGGTTCAGAAAAGCGTACCAATGAATGGCTTTCATGGTAGGTGGTATTGTCGAATTTGTAAAGGAACTCTTTGCCGGCCGCCCCTACCTGCCGGTCTGTTCATTTTTTCAATTTCAACTTCCCAAAATAGGTGATTCCCCTATTGGAATTCGCTGCGCCCCATGTTACATGCGCCGCATGAACGCCTGACAGCCGTCATCAAACATTTCCGCAACACACGCCATTAATATCTTCACGACACATCTGTATTTTAATTGATAGTCATTAAAAATAAAGGAGGCCTGCCATGAACCGAAGAGTGTTTGTTATTATTAGTATATTGGTCCTCTGGATTTACCTGGCCACAACCATGGCCGTGGCGCAGCCCCTGCTCCAGCGGCGGACCTTGCCCCAACTCAATGTCGAATTGGCGCAAAGCTCTGTTTCGGGGCTTTCAGCGGGCGCGTTTATGGCCGATCAGTTTTTTGTGGCCTATTCCAACCATTTGCGGGGTGTGGGCGCTTTTGCCGGGGGACCATTTGGCTGCAGCCGGGGGGACTTGAGCCGGGCCGTGAACGACTGCATGCATAATCCCGCCCTGTTGACATCACAGGTCCTCGAGGAATTGCTGCAGGCAGCGCAACAAAAAGCGGCAGCCGGATTGATCGACCCGCTTGCGAACCTGCGCGACCGCAGGGCGTTCTTATTCAGCGGCACCCGCGATGAAACCGTGTTGCCGGGCGTCACCGACCGGTTGGCCGATTGGTACCAACTCGCCGGCATGCCGCAGACCAACTTGATGTACAAACGTGATTTGCAAGCCGGTCACACCCTGCCCACCCGCGATTACGGCAATCTTTGTGACGTTGTGTCCGCTCCGCCCTGGATGAGCGATTGCGACTACGACGGCGCCGGTGAAGTGCTCCGGCACATTTACGGACAGCTGAATCCGCCGCAACCGGTCACGGATGCGAGCGGTATTTTGGTCGAGTTCAATCAAAATCAGTTCTTCGAGCCGTCCAATCTGACCAAAGCCGAGTTAAGGGACCGATACAGCTTCAATGAATTCGGTTACGCCTACATCCCCCAAGCCTGCATGGACGATGAGCCCTGTAAAATTCATGTGGTATTTCATGGCTGCAAACAGGTATACGACCGCAACCCGCAAAGCCATCTGCCCAACGACACCAGCAACCCCTTTGGATTACAGATGGTCCTGAACGCCGGTTTCAATGAATGGGCCAACAGCAATCGTCTGATCATTCTATACCCCCAGGTCCAGCGGGTCGGCCATTCGCCGCACCTGACCGCACCGGGTAATCCCAATGGCTGTTTCGACTGGTGGGCATATATAAAAGGGACCACGGACACCTACAATACCCGGCAAGCGCCGCAAATGGCAGCCGTTTTTGCGATGATGCAGCGACTGGCCAAAGCGAGCGACCCGGCAGTCCACTTTGATGAAGCCCGGCAGAGCGGCTCGCAGCTAAAGGTGAGTGGTCTGGTGACCGATGCCGATCGCAGCCCCGACGCCGTGCTGATCAGTTTCATGTTTCCTCCCAACAAGACCACCGCCAAACGGCCGGCCGACCAGTTCGATCCGGCCACCGGGCGCTTTGACCATCTTGAAAACTGGCCGGCGAACAACACGGTTTATATCCCCCGGCTAACCTTGTCTTATGCCGATGGGCAAGCGCAAGAGCATTTGGGCCCGGCCATTGTGGTTGGCTGCCGGGATTGGACCGACACCAACTCGGCGCACCATCAAGCCGGACGGGCTTATCGTAAAGGTTTCTGGTTCTTGCGGCGCTATTTTGCGACGGGATCGGATGACGCCCTGGGATTTTTCTGGTCAACCACTACCGTGCGCGAGGAGGTTCCTCAATCGGCAGTCTTTCGCAAAGGCGTCTGCACAAACTAATTGTCAACGCATCCATTTAATTTGCTTGTTTCCATGCCGCGATTTATGCCAAACTTCTTCAAGTTTTGAACCAGATTGTGCAGGGTAACTGCATTTGAGAATTAGAAGAGCACAAAAGGAACCGTTATGTCCGTGATTAAAACCAAAACCGTCGGGATCGTGGGAACCGGCAATGTCGGCATGGCCGCCGCATTTGCCGTTTTTATAAGAGGACTGACCCGGGAAATCATTCTGGTGGACAAAGATCACCGTCGCGCCGAGGGCGAAGCCATGGATCTGATGCATGGGCAGATGTTCGCCGAAGGCACCTTGGTGCGCGACGGGGATTTTGCGGACCTGGCCGCCACGCAACTGGTCATTATCTGTGCGGGGGTGGGGCAGCAGGCGGGTGAATCGCGATTGGCGTTGCTGAACCGCAACGTGACGGTGTTGAAGGATATTGTGGCCGCGCTGGATCAACACGCACCGGACGCGGTTTTGATTATCGCCAGCAATCCGGTCGATATCCTGACCTTTGTGGTCCAGGAATTGACCAAACGCCCCCTGGCGCGGGTGATCGGCACCGGCACCTTGCTCGACACCGGCCGGTTTCGGGCGCTTTTGGGGCAGTACTACGGCGTCGATCCGAGTTCGGTACACGCCTATATTTTAGGTGAGCACGGGGATTCGGAAGTGCCCATCTGGAGCAGCGCATCCATCGGCGGTCAGTTGATCTACAAGCATACCGTGCTGGGCAAACAGTTCAACGCCCAGCGGATGAAAACCCTGTTCATGCAAGTACGCAACGCCGCGGATGAAATTATCCAGCGCAAGGGCTACACCAACACGGCCATCGGTGCGGCCATCGCCAAATTATCCAAGGCGATATTAAATGACCGCAAAATCGTCTTGCCCATCAGCATTCGCCTGACCGGCCAATACGGCCTGGACAATGTCAGCATGAGTCTGCCTTGTTTGCTCGGTAAACAAGGCGTGGAAGGGACCATCTTTTCGGAACTCAATGAAGACGAAATGACCGGTCTGCGTCGATCCGCCGCAATCCTGCAGGGCAGCATGGAGGGCCTTGAGATTTAAGCATCACATTGGCCGAATCAATGAATAATCATGACACCGGCCGAATCACGCAGTTTGTTCCAAACCCGTCTCAAAATGATTTTCGCCGGATCGCTGGTGTCGGTATCGGTTGCCATTGCCGGAAGGCATGCGTCCAAAAGCTCGTCATTGCCGTCCCAGAGGCGGAACTCCTCGATAATGTATTTGGCGACCCCGTTGTAGACGTGTAAAAAATCACTTTCGGTGAGTCGACCTAAAACGTTACGGTCGTTGGCAGTTAAATCGCCGATTAAAAGATCAGCGGCTTCGTCAATGGTTTTGGGTAAATCAAAGCGTTTCTCTTTTTCGAACATTGTGTATCAACAGTAACCTTTCTATCGAGTCCATCTAAAGATTTTTAAACGGACACGCTAATTCGTGCCCATCCGGAAATAGTAGATTTTGGTTCCTGGCAAGGCCCGAGGATTTTAAAAATGCGAGAACGCCGCCAGGGGCCAAAAGATGCTATTTCCGGATGGGCACTAATTCGATTCGCCGCTGCCGTGACCGGCACCTTGCAAACCGGTAAAGCCAACCTCTTATTCATACTTAACGTAATCTGTCAAAATAAACTTTAATTTCGGCATCCGGGAAACAACGCCGGTCGATTACTTCATCACCGTTGCGTTGCCTTGGCAGGACTATTCAAAACATAAACATACAGCAATACATACAGCTATTTATTTGCAGATGCCACAATGCCATTGTCCAGAGCATGACATTGCGGTTTTAGCCCTGTATAGTCAAGGGAATCGCTGTGGCGCCCAAGAGCTGAATCTGGTAGAAAAACATCCCAACGACCAACAACACAAAGGAAGCGGCATGACGATCAAAGAATGGCGGGTGTTTAACCCCGGCGGCAACAAACGTGTCATCGTGACCAAAGAACTGCCCGGACAGCGCTGGCTGGATGCCCTGCAGCATGCCGGCTGCCGGGTGGAAATCTGTACATCGCCCGAGGTGTTGAGCGTGGCGCAAATCAAAGCCGCCATGGGCGCCCGTTGCGACGGCGCCATCGGCCAACTCACCGAAGACTGGGGCGATGAGCTGTTTGCCGCCCTCAAAGCTGCCGGCGCTGCCGCCTACAGCAACTACGCGGTGGGATACAACAACGTGGACATCGATGCCGCCACCCGGCACGGCATACCGGTGGGCAACACACCGGGGGTGTTGACCGAAACCACGGCCGAGATGGCGGTGGCCCTTACCATGGCTGTCGCCCGCCGTACCGGCGAAGCGGAACGGTTTATGCGGGCCGGCCGCTATCACGGCTGGCTGCCGACCCTGTTCATGGGTGAGTTGCTGCGCGGCAAAACCGCCGGCGTGATCGGCGCCGGCCGCATTGGCGCGGCCTATGCCCGCATGATGGCCGAAGGGCTCAAGATGAATGTCGCCTATTTCGACCTGTACCCCAACGAGGCCCTGGAAACCTATATCCGTGATTACAGCGCCTTCATCGTTGCACGGGGCGAGCCCCCCCTGACGTGCCGCCGGTTGGAGACCGTCGAAGCACTTTTGCGGGAAGCCGATTGTGTGAGCATCCACACCGTCCTGGACAAAAGCACCCATCATTTGATCAACGCCGACCGATTGGCCCTGATGAAACCGAACGCCATCCTGATAAATACCAGCCGGGGGCCGGTGGTGGACGAAGCCGCCCTGGTGGCCCACTGTCGGCAAAATCCATCCTTTAGGGCCGGGCTTGATGTGTTTGAAGATGAACCGGCAATGACGCCGGGCCTGGTTGACCTGGAAAACGTGGTGATCGTGCCGCACATCGCCTCAGCCACCCAATGGACCCGGCAGGGGATGGCCACCCTGGCGGCCTGCAATGTGGCCGGACGCATACAGGGCTTTCCCGTTTGGCCGCGACCGGACATCACCCCGTTTTTGGACGGCGACTTTCCCCGGGCCTCACCAAGCATTGTTAACGCCGCGAATCTGGCTATTCCTGTTTTTTAAAACGTTACAAAACTAGTGCACCAAACAATATGCGGGGTATATGCGGCACGATTCCGAAAACGAAATCATTTGCAAAGGAGCAGGTTGCATGGAACTGAGCCAAAACCAGCAACAGCGTTACCGCCGCCATTTGATTCTTGAACAGGTGGGTGAGGCGGGCCAGAAAAAAATTTCGAGCGCCAAAGTGCTGGTGATCGGCGCCGGCGGCTTGGGATCGCCGGTGTTGCTCTATCTGGCCGCGGCCGGGGTGGGCACCCTCGGTGTGGCGGACAGCGATGTGGTGGACCTGAGCAATTTGCAGCGTCAGGTGATTCATGCCACACCGGATGTCGATCGCGGCAAGGTCGCTTCGGCCTGTGAAAAAATCAACCGTCTGAATCCGGATGTAACGGTACGGCGCTTTGAAGGGCAGGTGAACGCCGCCAACATCCTGGAAATGATTGCCCCTTACGACATGGTTGTCGACGCCACCGATAATTTCCCGTCCAAATTTTTGATCAACGATGCCTGTGTGATTGCCGGCAAACCATTCTCACATGCCGGGGTGTTGCAGATGGTTGGTCAGACCATGACCGTGTTGCCCGGCCAAAGCGCGTGTTATCGCTGCGTGTTTTCGGAACCGCCGGCGGCCGAGGATGTGCCCAGTTGCAGTCAGGTGGGCTTGCTCGGCACCCTTCCCGGTGTTTTGGGAACGTTGCAGGCCACGGAAGTGCTGAAATATATCCTCGGCCAAGGCGAGCTGTTGACCAACCGCTTGCTGATTTTCGATGCCCTGGATATGGAATTTCGCACCGTGCAGGTCGCAACGGACGAGAACTGCCGGGTTTGTGGGGCCGATCCTCAAATCACCACGCCTGTTGATATGTGAAACAGCGGGTCTGAAAATCAACGACGCGTTGCCCGGCGTCCTGCAGGAGAATCATTCCGGTAACGCGACGTGCCATCAGGCGACCCACGGCCCGTCCTGATCGAACAGGGTTTGCATGGTCGCCGGCACTTTACGGCCGACCAGGGTGCGGGGTTGCTGTTCATTGGGCAGTACAATGGTCAGGGTGTCGGCATGCAGGGCGAGACGATCAAAACGAAAATGCTGTTTGACGTATTTGACGGCCCGGTTGGAACCATAGCGCTTGTCACCCACAATCGGGTGTCCGGCCAGTTTGGCGTGGCGGCGCAGTTGATGGCGGCGGCCGGTGACCGGCGCCAAAGCGACATGGGTGTAGTGGGCGCTGTGACCTATAACACGGTAGCGGGTTTGAGCGGATCGTCGCGGTTCGGGCCCCTGGGGGTTACCCCGGCCTGCCGCGTTTTTAGCCAGGGGCCAGTCCCATAGCCCCTGGCCCTTGATGGCGGCCTGCAAGTGGCCGTGCACGAGGGCCTGGTAGGATTTGTGAACCTGGCGGCTTTGAAACTGTTGCCCCAAAAAGGATAGCGCGGCGTTGTTTGCGGCGACCAGCAGCACCCCGGACGTGGCCCGGTCCAAGCGGTGCACCGCGTGCCATCCGAAAGCCGGATCAAAACCGACAGTCGCGGCCAATCGCGGATAGTCGCCCATTCGCCCGGCCAACACCGAACACACATCATCACCGGGATCATTGTGCACGCTCATCCCCCGGGGTTTTTCAACCGCCAGCCAGCCGGCGCCGGCGTCAATTACCGGCAGCACGTCGCTATGTTGTTCAGTATGAAGCAAAACCAATCCACTTGAAATTTGGCGTAAACAAAAAAACGACGTCTAATACTAATATGCGCCTTGACCGAACGTAGCCTTACTTAAACGAATTCAGCCGCCATTTTCAAGGGCAGGAATTGATCTTTCATGCCTAATGATGGTATAGGGCCGGCACTTTATCTTTTTTCATTTCCCCAGCAATCCGGAGTCAAATCATGTCATCGCCATCAGCCGGACCGGTCCTGGTCACCGGAGCCACCGGTTTTATCGGAACACATTTGCTCGACCGTTTGGAAAAGGACGGCCTGGCGGTTTGGGCCGCGACCCGCAACAAGACGAACCGGTACGAAAACTACCGGCATGTCACGGCCTACCCGATCCGGTCCATTGAAACGGAACAATCCTGGCCGGGGCTTGACGCTGTCGATGCCGTCGTGCATCTGGCCGCCCGGGTGCATGTCATGGACGATACCGCCGTCGATCCGTTGCAAGCCTATCGCGCCGTGAATGTGGACGGTACCTGCCGCCTAGCCCGGCAAGCCGCCGCTGCCGGTGTGCGCCGGATGGTGTTTGTCAGCACGATCAAGGTGGTGGGCGAAGCAAGCCGAACGCCCTTGGCCGAGACCGGTTCGGCCGGTGAACTCGACCCTTACGGACGGTCCAAGCTGGAGGCCGAAACCGAACTGCGCCGGATTGCGGCGCGGACCGGGCTGGAGGTGGTTATCCTGCGACCGCCGCTTTTGTACGGTCCCGGCGTAAAAGCCAATTTTTTAAAGCTGATGAAGCTGGCCGCACGCAACTGGCCCCTGCCGCTAGCCGCGGTCGACAATCGGCGCAGCATGCTGTACGTTGGCAATCTGGTGGATGCCATTGCGACCTGTCTGCATCATCCACAAGCTGCCAATCAGACCTTCCACGTATGCGACGGCGAAGATCTGGCCACCCCGGAATTGATTCGGCGGCTGGCAGCGGCGCAGCGGCGCAAAGCGCGTCTGGTGTTCGTACCGTTGCCGCTGCTCCGATTAGCCGCAACACTGTTGCGGCGACAGGCGGTGATGGACCGTTTGACCGGTTCGCTGTGTGTGGACAGCCGTAAAATTCAGACGATGTTGGATTGGGCCCCACCGTTTACTGTTGATCACGGGCTGACGGAAACCACCGCCTGGTTTGAAGCCCGATCGGCATTGTCCTGCTTTGATCAGCAGGTGTCCACCCCGAAATAGAAGGTGTATCCCGGGTAGGGGGCATTGGATCTTTCGATTGAATCCCAACAATCATCCGTAAGCTGCTTTAAAATGGAAGAAATGACGTGCGGGTTATTCTGTTTTTTTTGATGCTGGGGACTATCTTGGGCACATCCGGTTGTGCCGGCGTTTTAACGTCCGGCGCCGTGGCCGGCGCCGGTGAAGTTGTACGCCGGTCCGCCGGCAACATTGTGGCAAAAACGTTACCCGGCAGCCTCGATCAGACCACCCGCGCAACGCGCCAAGCCCTGGACCGAATGGGCATCCAGGTCACGCAGATCGAAAAAAAGACGCAAAAAACGATCGTACATGCAGTGGCGCCCGATTTAACCATCAAGGTCACCCTCGCGTTTATCGGCACCCATGCCACACGTGTAACCGTGGACGCCGCCAAAGGAACCTTTGCGCGGGACCGCGCCACGGCAACGGAGCTTTTGACCCAGATCGACCGCGCCCGGCTGAAGGTCGATCCGCGAGCCACGCAGTACTCCCAAATTGTTGTCCAAAACACGTGTCGCGTCCCCATCGCTCTTGCCGTGCACTATAAAACCGATGCGACGTTGGGCGGGCGCTGGGAAACCGTGGGCTGGTTCCAAATCAATCCCGGCGAAAAGCGCCGGGTCGCCGCCACTCCCAATCGCCATGTTTATCTTTATGCCCATGCCCTTCAGGGGCGGCCATTGATTTGGCGCGGTAACGTGAAAAAAAAGCTCGGCGAGAAGACCTATGGTTTTTTTGAAGTGAATACGGGTCCAAAAATCAAAACCTACGTGCATACCCTGAGCTGTCCCTAGACGCCCTTAGACCCGCCGCCATCAGGCCAAAAGATGCTATTTGCGGATGGACACTAAATAACATTGCCGATAACAATGCGTTCAATACTGGTAGTGAAAGGATTGGGCTGTTTACTTGAGTCGGTTTCGCAGCGGTAACACATTGATGTCGTATCGACCGAATCACAATCCCCCCCTTCCGCAATCACCGTGCCGCATACACAACAGTGAACCTCGCAACCGCCATAGGATTCTTCCATTTTTCTTCCTTTCCCGATTTTGTAAATGATCTGTATTGTAAAACTGAGTGAGTGATGGGCGAAAGAGATCGAACGCAGAGTATTTAGGTGAGGCCAGTTCGTCCGGTCGGCAGCCTGGCGATCCAGCCGGCTTGATCGATTTGGTCTATTCGATCACTGGTGGCGGGACCCATGGCTTTCCGTCCCCCGATCACTCGAGGTTTGGCTTTGTCACAAAAGTTATTGTCTTTAAATTCGATCTGAATGTCAAGTTTTGAGAAATTGTTTTTTTCACGAGCCCTTATTCGCGCCCCCCCGGCGAAAGTCGGGGTTCAGCGCCAAAACGACAGCAAGGATAATTGGCTCGGCAAGGCAAGGTAAACGCATTTGGCAAGACTTTGCTGGTGGGCGCCCCCCCTGTGGGCCGTGCCCACCGGATTGATCCAAGGACCGCGTAATCATTGCGCCGCTTCGGCTTGAAGTGCTTCATCCACCGGACGCAGGTGCGCGAAGATCTGTTTATAGATCGATTCAAAACGGTACTGATAAAAAGCCGCCAGTTGCGGATCGGGCTCGACCTGTTGACCGGTGCTGCCGACGCATTGGGCCGCGGCGGCATGGTCGACGAAACATCCGGCGCCGATGCCGGCCAGCAGGGCCGCGCCCAGGGCGGTGTTTTCGCGCGTATCACAAACGGTCAGCGGCCGGTTGAGCACGGCGGCTTTGATGCGGGTCCAGAAGGTGTTTTGACTGCCGCCGCCGAAACATTTGAGCGGCTGCAGACGGCGACCCAAGCCGGTCTCCACCCCGTCGATCATCAAGCGGTATTCCATGGACAACCCCTCGAAGACGGCGCGGGCCAGATCGCCGGTGGTGTGGGTATCGTTCAATCCCAGGAACGCACCGCGCGCACTCGGATTTTTGTGCGGCACGGTGCTGCCGCGCAAGTGAGGGATGAAAACAGCGCCGTTGCTGCCCGGCGGCGCCTGGGCGGCTTGGGCGATCATGTCGGCGTAGGCCGCACGGGGACGGCGCGCCTGCCAGGTTTCGATGAACCAGTCCACGGCCCGTCCGGCGCCCTGAATCCCCCCCATGGTGTAAAAGGTTTGCGGCACCGGAAACGGCCCGCAGGCCATGCCCAGATCAAACAGGGGCCGGTCGATCTGTTCCGGCCGGATCAGGGTCAGCGCGTTGTCCACCGTACCCGAGGAGTTGGTGGCCGGCCCTTCCCGGAACAGGCCCACCGACAAGGCGCCGCAAGGATGGTCATGCCCGCCCATCACGACCTTGAGGTGTTTGGGCAGCCCGAGCCGTTGGGCCACCCGGGGACGCAGGCCCCCGATAACCCGGCCCGGTGCGACGACCGGGGGCAAAAGCGACGGATCGATGCCGGCCAGCCGGCACATCTCTTCGGACCAGCCCCCTTTGCGGATGTCATAGGCCATGGAGCGGCAGGCCTGGGTCGGATCGGTGGCGGTTTCACCGGTCAGGTGCAGGGCCACGTAATTGCACAGAAACACCCACTTGCGGGTTCGGCGAAATACTTCCGGCAGATTTTTTTTCTCCCATAAAATTTTGCACAAACTCGGCACATGCGACGGTTGGGTGCCGGTCAAGCGATAGATTTCAAAAGGGTCCCGGCGGGTCAACAAATCCCGGGCCACCGCCGCCGGTCGCCGGTCAAACCAGGGCAGGGCCGGCGCCAACGGCCGGTCGCGCACATCCAGGGCCACGCCGGTTTCGGCCATGCCCGCAAAAGACAGGGCCGCAATATCATTTTTTACCGCCAGATCGCCGGTCAAGCCGGCCAGCAGGTCCTCGACCGTGGCAACCACGCGGTCGGCATCGTACTCGGCCCCGCCGCCCCTAAGGTAGCGGGTGGGCGTCGGGCGGCCGGCCAGCCTGACGATTCTGCCGGTGTCGTCCGTCACAAGCGCCTTGATATTGGTGGTGCCCAGATCCAGACCGATCAAATGCATGGTTCCTATGCCTCGCCGTTGCTGCCAAACGTTCGAATACGGTTGCGGCAGGCTTCGCGCACGGCGTCCATCCCTTCACGCAGATCCGTCAGCAGGTCGATCGGCTCATCCGTGGCCATGGCGGCGCGCAACCGGTTTTTAAAGGCGATCTTCAGTTCGGTGTTCACATTGACTTTACGAATGCCGCAGCCGATGGCGGCCCGGATGTCCGTGTCGATCACCCCCGAAGCACCGTGCAGCACCATGGGACAGCGCAAAGATTCGTTCAGTCTGCTCAGCAGGTCCAAATCAAGGGTCGCGCCTTTGGTTTGCATGCCGTGGACCGATCCCAATGACACCGCCAGAAAATCGACCCCAGTAGTATCCGCGAACTCCGCAGCCTGTTCCGGACGGGTGAACGTCGTGGCGTCCATCTGTTCCATGCTGGGCGGCAAAATGCCGATTTCGCCCTCGGCTGTCGCACCGGCCGCATGGGCCATGGTGACAACTTTGCGGGTTTGGGCCACGTTTTCTTCGTAAGACAGATACGAGCCGTCGAACATCACCGAAGTAAAGCCCAGTTCCAGAGCCTGCTTGACCGTTGCAAGATCGCGGGCGTGATCCAGGTGAATCGCCAGAGGCACGGGAGAAGACGTTGCCATGTTCCGGGCGGCCGCGAACAGCGGGGCCAGCCCCATGTACTTGATCGACAGCATGCCGATGGCCAGAATGGCCGGTGCTTGTTCGGCTTCGGCCGCATCGATCACCGCGCGCATGAATTCATGATTGTGGACATTAAAATGCCCCACGGCCCAATCGTTCGTGTATCCCCGGGGAAACAGACCGGCAAGGTTTTGTAGTGTCATAGGTCGTTTTCTCTCTTGCTTAAATAGAAGTAAGTCGTATTTGCATCGGGCACCACGGCAATCTTGGGACGACCGGAAAACCGCGTTACCCATTCTGCAACAATTTTGGCCGGCTCGGCCGCCCGCAACAGGCACTGCTTCAAAATGCCCGGATCGAGTTCGGAAGAAATCGCCACGTCGTAATCGACCAGGGTTCGACCGAAGAGATACGCCTTGTGCGCACCCATTTTAAACTTCATGGCTTTAAAATCCGCAAGAACTTCTTCAGGGGCGGCGAATTGGCACACGTAGTCGAAGTAGATATCATCCCCAATTCCCTGAGGGCAGGCCGCCAGCAGAAGAATTTGTCCGCCCGGCTTGACCGCCCGGGACGCCAGGTTGAGTCCTTTTTGCGACTGGTACAGGCAGATATCCTTGGGATACCCGCCGCATGAGGCCACCACGATATCAAAGCGGGTGTCGATGCCCACGCCATAAAGCTCCCGGCAGACTTCGGCGCCACGGTTCAATACTGCCCCGGGCTGTCCGGCCGCAAGGTGAACCGTATTTTTGTGGGCATCCAGAACCACATTGACGGCCCAATCGATGCCGATCAGGTCGCCGGCCTCGTTCAGGTCTTCGCGCACCGGGTTGCCCTTTAACTTGCCGACCTTCGCTGCCTCGGCGAACATCAGACTGTGGTTGTGTTCAATGCTCGCTGCCGCCGCGCAACCGATGGCGATCCCCTTGGACCCGCCGGTGAAACCGACAAACTGGTGCGGATCGATCTGGCCGATGGTGATTTTAAAATCCGCCTCGCCGACATGGGCGTTGATTTTTACCGATGTGCCGCGCGATGTGGTTCCAAAGGCGGTCATGGGCGATCTCAGGGCGTCGTGAGCGATCACCGGACAACCCGGCGCCAACTCAGACGGCAGCAGGCGGTCAGCAGCGTCCCTGCCCATGGGCGGGTGTAAGCCGCCGCCGATGACGATGGTCACATCTTGGGGCGACAAGCCCGGTACCGCCGCATACAATTCTTTGAGCAGCGCAGGCAAAACCTGCTTGACCGGCGCGGGCCGTGTTTCGTCCGGAATCGCGATCGCAACGGTTTTCGGGGCGGCATGGGTCAAGGTGGCAGCAAAACTCGCCGCCTGATTCACCGGCCGCGCCAACGCCGCCGTCACGGCCCGGGAAACATCTTCCAAGGGGGGACGACTGCCCGGCCGCAGAATTTGCACCTGCGCTTTATCCGGCATTGCAATGGTCGTGGTTTGAGAACCGTATTTCAACTCAACATTCATCGGGTATCCTTGCACGTCAGGGCTCGCGTATAAATTGCATTTCCAGGGAGTAAATGATATGCCATCTTCTGATACCCGACAACTACCCAGGAAAATTTAGATTTATTTCAACGGAAGAATACGGCGGTGCGGGTGAAGCCCAATATCCGGTTTCTATCGCACTATTGAACGAACCGCAAGTATTTCTTCCTGACAAGGGGAGGGGCCATGCAAAAAGAAAAGTTCGGTATGCTGAGTGACAAAACCCCAATCGACAAGTTTACTTTGACCAATTCAAATCAGGTTGAGGTGCAGATCCTCACCTATGG
Source organism: Desulfobacterales bacterium (assembly GCA_028282295.1). GTDB lineage: Bacteria > Desulfobacterota > Desulfobacteria > Desulfobacterales > JANQIE01 > JANQIE01. The sequence continues at coordinate 18,867 of JANQIE010000055.1, forward strand.
CGGCATCCTGCATTCGATCACCACCGTGGATCGAACCGGCCGGCCGGCTGAAATCACCATGGGATATGACCGTCTGGAACAGTATGTGGCGCGCAATCCGTTTTTCGGAGCCCTGGTGGGGCGCTACGCCAACCGGATCGCCGGCGGCACATTTGCAATCGACGAGCAGCCCTGCACCCTGACCTGCAACAAAGGCGCCTGTCATCTGCACGGCGGCATCAAGGGCTTTGACAAAGCGGTCTGGCACGCCCGGGACGCGACAACAGCAAACGGCGCGGCATTGCGGCTCTCCTACCGCAGTGTCGACGGCGAACAAGGGTATCCCGGCAACCTGGATGTCGCGGTGACCTACACCCTGGATGACCTCGACCGCCTGCACATCGACTACCGTGCGCAAACCGACCGGCCCACGGTCCTTAACCTGACCAATCATACTTACTTCAACTTGACCGGCGATGCCGACACCGACATCCTGGGGCATGAACTCATGATTGCCGCCGACCGCTTTACGTGCATCGACGAAGATGTTCTTCCCACCGGCGAACTCGCCGCAACCGCCGGCACACCGCTCGACTTCCGAACACCGGCCCCCATTGGCCGGCGTATCGATGACACGCACGACCAGATCCAAAAAGGGGGCGGTTACGATCATAACTGGGTGTTGAACACCAGCGGCGATCTCGAACAAATCGCAGCGCGGGTGGTGGAGCCGGTTTCCGGACGCGTGCTGGAAGTCTACACCACGCAGCCCGGCGTGCAGTTTTACACCGGCAACAACCTGGACGGCAGCCTGATCGGCAAAGGTGGTGTCCCCTGCCGCCACCGCCACGCCTTTTGCCTGGAAACGCAACACTTCCCGGATTCACCCAACCAGCCCGCGTTTCCGAGCACCGTGCTGAGACCGGAAGAGGTGTATCAGCAAAAGACGATTTATCGGTTTGCGGTTGAATCCGGGAGGCCTAAAATGTGAAATTATTTTTTGCGCAAACCCTTACCTGCCCGGCGTATCCAAAAGGTATCTTGCCGTTTAGATCCTGGACCCCGGCTTTCGCCGGGGTGACGGGTATTTTTCGGCGTCATTCCGGCGACCCCCGGATCCGGTCCGGGCGGGCCCCGGAATCCAGATCTAATGCTCCCATCGGCGTTAATTCAGTTCTTTGGCATACCCCTTGGCCAATTCGGCTCGGGCGTCTTTGATCGCTTTTTCCAGCTTGTCCAGCCATTTGCGGCCGTACTTTTTGATGTACCAGTCCTTGAGCGGTTTGGCCGCGGCCACGAACTGAGCTTTTTCATCCGGCGTGGGCACGTAAATTTTGCCACCGGCCTTTTTGAAGGCTTCATAGGCTTCTATCTGGCGGCGCTTGGGAAACGCCGTGGTCACGTTGCGCAGGTTGTCGAACCCGTCGGCAACGATCTTGCGCATATCCTTGGGCAGGGACATGAAAAAGTCATTGTTCATCAGCCACATGGCCGACATGTAGGCGTGGCCGTCCAGGGTGATGTGCTTGATGTGCTCGTGGAATTTCATACCGACAATATCGGTGATGCCGTTTTTCGAGCCGTCCACCACGCCGCTGGCCAGCGAGGTGTAGAGTTCCGGCCAGGCAATGGGGGTGGGATTGGCGCCCAGCAGTTTGACCAGCTCGATCTGTACTTGCGAGTTGATGGTGCGCAGCTTCAGGCCCTTGAGATCCCTGGGCGTGCGGATCTGGCGTTTGGAGTTGGCGATGTTGCGCCAGCCGCCGGTGTTGGTCATGGTCATCAGGCGCAGGCCGGTTCGCTGGATGATGGCCTGGCGAAACTCGTGCACGAACGGACCGGTGAAAACGGTTTCGATTACCCGGTCGTTGTCGAACATGTAGGGCAGGTCGAGCACCTGGCTTTCGGGAAACAGGTTGCCGAAGCCGCCCAGGGTGGTCATGTAGACTTCGATGATGCCGGCTTGCAGCGATTCGAGGCATTCACGCGGATTGCCGCACAACTGCCCGCCGGGAAAGATTTGCACTTCAATGGCGCCGTTGGAACGGCTTTCGACAAAATCCTTGAAGACCAGAGAACCATCGTAATCTTCGTCATCGGCGTTGCCGAGAAAGATAATCTTGATGGTGTGTTTGGCTGCCAGGGCCGGCCCGGCCGCAATCCCCCCGATGATAAAAAAGGCCAAGATAATCGTGACTATCCCGAATTTTAACGTGGTGTTGCGTTTCATACCGTTATCCTCCTCTTGTTATGGATGAAATGGGTCAGACAAATCCCAGCAGGCGCGGAATCGCCATGGAGACCGGTTCAACAAACGTAATCAGTAAAATGACCGAAAGTTCGATGGCCAGAAACGGCAGCATTTCCCAGGCAATCTTCTCCACACTGTCGCCGGTGAGCGACGAGGCCACGAAAAGCACCAGCCCCATGGGGGGCGTGGCCAGGCCCACAGTGACGTTGACGCACATGATGATGGCGAAATGCACCGGGTGCACGCCCAGGCTGATCATGGCCGGCGCCAGGATCGGCCCCAGGATCAAAATGGCCGGCCCGGCGTCGAGAAACATGCCGACAATCAGCAGTAAAAGATTAACCATCAGCAGCGCGACGTATTTGTTGGTGCTGATGGACAAAAAGATTTTGGTGATGGCCTGGGGTGTTTGCGACAGGCTGACAAAGGAAGAAAACGCCACAGCCGCGCCGACCAGCAGGAGAATAACTCCCGAGTTGATGGCCGTGGTGCGAAAAATCGGTCCCAGTTGCCTGAATTTTAACGAGCGCTGGATCACCAGGGTCAGGATCAAGGCATACCCCACGGCAATGGCGGCGGCTTCGGTGGGGGTGCAGACACCGGTCAGGATACAGCCGAGCATGATGATCGGGGTCAACAGCGGTAAAAACCCCTTGCGCAGCGCGCCGCCGAATTCCTTCAGCGTGGCCCGCCGGCTGGCCACCGGATAATCTCTTTTTTTGGATAAAATAACCGTGACCACCATCAGGCTGATCCCCACCATTAGGCCGGGAATGATACCGGCGGCAAACAGCGCGCCCACGGAGACATTCATCACAAAGGCGTACAGGATCATCAGGCCGCTGGGCGGGATGATCGGGCCGATCACCGACGAGGCCGCCGTGACGGCGGCGGCGAATTTACGCGTGTAGCCGTTTTTCTCCATAGCCGGAATCAGCATGGCCCCCAGCGCGGAGGTGTCGGCCACGGCCGATCCGGACAGGCCGGCAAACAGGATGCTCGACAGGATGTTGACGTGGGCCAAACCGCCGCACAGGTGTCCGATCAACGCCTGGGACAGGCGCACCAGGCTGCCGGTGATACCCCCCTGGTTCATCAGTTCACCGGCCAGCACGAAAAACGGCAGGGCCATGAGCGGAAAACTGTCGATGCCGTTGTAAAGGCGTTGCATCAAGAGGGTGAGGAATTTGACTTTGCCCTCGACAATCATCTGGATACCGGGCGCCACCAGCATACCAAAGACAATGGGCAGTCCGATTACCATGGAAGCCAAAAAGAGCCAAAAAAACAAAAGCGCCATCGATTATTCTCCCTGGTCGCCGGTAAAGACGGGTTCGGGTTGCGCGGCGGCATCCACTACCACCGGGGCGATCACGTTTTTGATTTCCTTGAGGATGTGTTCGACCCCGCCGATCATCATCATGACGAAACTCACCGGCAGGATCAGGTAGACATAGGCCATTTTGATATCGATCGAACTGGCGCGGATGCGCATGCCCCGCTTCATCATGCCCAGCCCTTCCAGCAACAGGTAGTACGCCATGGCGATGAGCAGGATGTGAATCACGATTTGAAAAAAGCTGCGGATGCGTTGCGGCACCCGGGAGATGAACAGCTCCATGCTGACGTTCAAGCCCTTGCGGTAGGCATAGGGCGCCACCAGAAACGTCATCCAGACCATGGTGAATTTGGCGAACTCTTCCGGCCAGGGCAGTGAATTGTTCAGGCAATACCGGAAGAAAACCTGGATCAGAATCATGGCGGTCATGATTCCGGCCAGCACCATGGCCGCCCGGACAAACCATTCCAGGACAAAGCGGTTGAAGTTGCCTAAATACGTCGTGGTCGTTTCCAGTAGCGTCATTGCAAATATCTCGTTTAACCCTACAAGGGTTGCAGGATAAGGCCCTTGCCGGTGACTTGGGCGGACACCGGACCGAATGTGTCGACAGTGATAGCCGTTGGCGGACCGGTCAATAACAAGGTGCCGTCTTGTTGCGGTTCTACCGACCAGTCGCCGGGGGCCCTGGCGGGCAGACCGTAAATTTTAAGGGTTTCTATTTCGCGCCCGGCCTGCCGTTCGCCGGTGTGCTGCACAACCGGACCCAGCGGCAGAATCGTGCCCTCGCAGACAAAGAGGGGGATTTGCGCCAGCGACGATTCGGTGTGCAGGAGACGGCCGCCGGTCACGGCGTCACCCGTCCAGTAGTCAAACCAGATGCCGGCGGGCAGATAGACGCTTTTTTTGCCGCCGGGCGAAAGGACAGGGGCCACGAGCAGGGCCTCGCCGAGCATGTACTGCTCGTCAAAGGGCCGGGCCAAAGGATCTTCGGCAAAGGCCAGGGGCATGGCCCGCATTACCGGCAAACCGGTTTGCGCGGCGGTTTGCGCGCAGTGCAACAGGTACGGCAGTAATTGGTAGCGAAATTCGAGCCAACGGCGGGCGATGGTTTCGGCCTCGGCGCCGAAGTACCAGGGTTCGCGCGGACCGATGCCGTGAATGCGGCAGTGGGACATCAGCACCCCGGCCTGGAGCCAGCGAATGTAAAGTTCCGGGTCCGGCTGTCCACCGTAAAAACCGCCGATATCGTGGCTGTAGTACGGCGCGCCGCTCAGGCCCCAGGAGAGCCCGCCACGGATCGACCCGGCCAGCCCCTCCCAGGAGACTTCGGGATCACCGCCCCATTGAATCGGGTAGCGTTGACTGCCGGCCCAGCCCGAGCGGCCCCAGACCATGCCGTTGTCGCCGAAGTACTTACGGCTGGCTTCGTAAACACAGCGGTTGTAGAGCAAGGGGTAGACATTGTGCAGCCGCTTGCCGCTGTCGCCGTTGTGGGCCACGGCATCTTCAGGCACCTGCTCGCCGAAATCGGTTTTGATGATGTCGATGCCCGAATCGAACAGCCTGGTGTGCATCCGGCCGTACCAGGCATAGGCGTCCGGATGCGTAAAATCGACTATCCCGCTGGCCGGCAACGGTGTCAGCACCTTGCCAAAAGGTGACATGTCCCAATGGTAGACATAGGTGTTGCCGGATTGGTTCTTCAACAGCCAGCCTTTTTGGGAGAGTTTTTCGAAGAGCGGGTTTTCCACGGAAACCAGCGGGTACTCCCACACGCACAAACGAAAATGCCACGCCCGGGTCTGCGCGGTAAACTGCTTCGGGTCCGGGTACCGCGCGGCATCCCACTCAAAGGCGAACCGGGTGCGGGTGTCCAGCCAGGCGCGGCCGTCCAGGGTGAATACGTCGCAGGGGAATTGCTTCTCGCGAATGGTTGCGGCGATTTGGGCTGCTTCGTCGGCGGTTTTGTAATAGGCCCGGCTGATCCAGGTGCCGAAGCTCCAGTCGGGCGGCACCGTCGACCGGCCGGTGATGTCGGTGTAGCATTTGAGCACTTCGGCCGGTGTGCCGGCCGCTAGTAAAAACAGGTCAAGCACGTCGTCTTTTACCGCAATCACATAGCTGCGAACGGAAATCCGGCCATCGCCCACGGCATGGGACACCCTGGCCGGGGTGTGCACGAAGACGCCCCAACCGTCGCCGCTCCAGGCAAAGGGGCAGTTTTTGTAGGAGATTTCCGCATTGACGCCCAGGGCATCACGGTTCCAGCTTTCGATCCACTGCCCGCGCCGGTTGAGCGGTCCGTATTTTTCTCCCAGCCCGTAGATTGCTTCACCGCTGGCAAGGGCCAGGCTGACCACAAAGCCGTCGGCGGTGCGGGCCAGGGGCGGCAGGCGAAAACGGCGCACAAAGTGACCGTCGTCGGCCGATGCGATTTTGCGCGTATCATTGTGGTAGAGGCTGAAATGAACCGGATCCGGCGCGATTTCAAGGCGAAAGTCTTCGGTGTGCAACGTCACGCCGTCGTCTTCGGCCACCACTTTGGCCGCGGCAACGGGCAGATCCGGCGCGATGATGCCGTAGTCGGGCCTGTCCGCCGCACCCAGCCGGAGTCTGAACACACCGGGGGCTGTCGCGGTGAGGGTGAGCGGCCCGGCTTCAGTCTGGAAGCGGGCACCGTTGGCGAGCGTTTCAATTATTTTCAGTTTTTTGATCGGTGTCAGATCGGCAATGTTGTCTCGCAATCTTCATTCTCCTGCGTCGATTTTTTCACGTTAGGTCAAAGACAACACCGGCAGGGCGAGCATGCGGGCCAGCCGGGTCAGTTCGGGGCGCACATCGCCGTAGCACAGGCAGATATGATGCTCCAGGCCCTCGCGCATCACCGTGTCGAGCACCCGCGCCACCGGCCGGTCGAACCGCACCACACCGGAGGTGCCGGAAAAACTGAGCGGCGCCCGGATCACTTCGCCACCGCCCACCACCAATTGGACCCGATTTTGCGACTGACTGATCCGGGCCAGGGTGATCCGTCCGGGTTTCAAGGCAAATTCGTTGAGCAGGGGCAGCTTGCGGTTCGAGTGGATTGTGGCCCGAACCGGGCCCTCGGGATCGGCCATGGACAGCGGGGCCAGGCCGCAATGCCATAAAACGGCGTTGTCCTGCGCCGGACTGAAATCGACCATGTCGGTCATGAACACCTGCGCGTTGCACAGGTGTTGCAGCATCAGGCTGGAAACCACCCCGTAGACATCGGCTTCACACGCGCACGGGAGCATCTGCTCGTTGAGCATGGCCATGGGGCCGCAGGCGGCGCAACCGAATTCGGTGAAGATTTCGGGCCAGCAGCGCATGGCGATGCCGGCATAGCGTTTCTCTTTTGCCAGGTCTTTCAGGGCGCAGTAAATGCGAAGACTTTGGCGCAGGGGCGCTTGTTCGAGTTTTTCCAGGTTGCCCAGGTCGGCCTGCACTTCCTGGTAAACGGCATCGACCACCTCGTCCGGCACTTTACCGGCACGGGCGAACAAGCCGTCCAACTCCGAAAAGTCGACCGTGGCGCCGCATAAGCGGGCCAGTGCCTGCGGGTCATAGGCGCAGGTGTCGAATCCGTCCGGGTGGCGGCCGATCAGGCCGATCCTGGCACCGTTCAGCCGCCGCTTGCAGCGCCCGGCGCGGGCAAGGTGTAAAATGGTTTCAATGGCCTTGGGATCGTCAGGGTTGCCATGGATGTAGTCATAGTCCCGCCCGGCTTTGCCCAGGGCATGGGCCGCCAGGTTGATCCCGCAAACCGAGTTGAGGCGCAGGCGTTCACCGCTGCGTGGTTCGGGAAACGACCACAATAACAAAGGCGCCGGTGTGGCGCCAGCGATTTCGACCGTCATGGCGGCATCGGCAAAAGTCACCTGCAGGACCAATACCAGATCGAGGTCGGCGGTTTTAAAGGTTTCAATGGCGCGTTGCACGCCATCAGCCTCAAACAGCAATTCGGCCGAACCGGCCACTTCGATATCGGGCCGTTGCAGGCATCGCCATGCAGCGGCGGCAATGCGGCGCGCATACGGCACGTCGAAGGTCTGCCGGGCGAGCGCAACAACACCAATCTTCAAGCCTTGCGTCATGGGTAAACTCCGGATTGTATGCAAATGAATCGGTAGTGAATTCGGACGCTGGTTCCGTGGTAGAATGCTTGGCGCTGCCCCGAGCGCCAGCGCTGGATGCGTGCGTGAAAGTCCACCCCCCTTTAAGTTGAGCAAGAGTTGTGCCGCGAACTGTCGGGAGGCTGACAGGTTAACTAGTGCCCATCCGGAAATAGCATCTTTTGGCCCCTGGCGGCGTTCTCGCATTTTTAAAATCCTCGACATAGCACGCTATGCCTGCGGTTTTAAAAAT
>JANQIE010000056.1 GCA_028282295.1 Desulfobacterales bacterium
TTCTCGCATTTTTAAAATCCTCGACATAGCCCGCTATGCCTGCGGTTTTAAAAATGCTCGGGCCTTGCCAGGAACCAAAATCTACTATTTCCGGATGGGCACCAGCTATCAGTGTTCAGTTCATTAACTCATGGTGAGCAGTAAATTCTCCGGGCTGCCCAGCGCCTTGCGGATGACCTGTAGAAACCGCACCGCCTCGGCGCCGTCGACCACGCGGTGGTCGAAACTGAGCACCAACGGCAGAATCAGGCGTGGCGCGATGGTGTTGTTGCCGCGCGCATCGGTGACCACCGTCGGTTTGAGCTGGGCCGCGCCCATGCCTAAAATGGCGACTTGGGGGTAGTTGATGATCGGGGTCGATTGTCCCCCTCCCAGAGCACCGGTGTTGGTGATGGTGAAGGTGCCGCCTTGCAGATCCTCCAGGGAGGTCTTGCGGGCCCGTGTCTTTTCAGCAAGTTGGAAGACCTCCACGGCCAGTTCGGTGATGCTTTTGCGGTCGACGTCGCGCACCACCGGCACGATCAGGCCGTCATCGGTGTCCACGGCAACGCCGATGTGAAAGTGATTTTTTTGGATGATCCGTTCGTTGGCCGGGTCGAGCGAACTGTTGAAGTTCGGGTAGTGTTTCAGAGCCGCCGTGGCAGCCTTGAGAGCAAGAATCGTCAGCGTGAGGCGCCCGCCCTCGGCGCGCACGGCGTCCTTATGCTTTTGCCGAAAGGCTTCCAGGTCGGTGATGTCGATCTCCATCTGGCTGCTCACATGGGGAATCTGCTGCCAGGCCAGGGCCATCTGGCGGGCAGTGGCGCGCCGGATGGAGCGAAACGCCACCGCCGTCACGGGGCCCCATTGGGCAAAATCGGGTAAAGTGGGCGTGTCGGGGAGCTGTGTCGGGGGCGCTTTTACGGTTATTGGCGCAACCGGCTGCGGTTCGTGCGCAGCCGGTTGGTCGCCGGCGGCAAAGGCCCGCACGTCTTCGGCGGTAACCAGACCGGCCGGGCCGCTGGGCGGCACGTCCCTAAGATCAACGCCGAGTTCCCGGGCCAGGCGGCGCGTGGCCGGCGAGGCCGGTACCGGCCCCGGCCGGTTTTCGGGCGCAACGTCCGGCGCCGGGACGGGCGGCGGTCCGGCTTTCAGGGGCGCTTCGACCGGCACGGCCTTTACTGCCGCGGCCGCGCCGTTGCTTGCGAAACGCATCATGACATCGCCGACTTTCACTGTATCGCCCGGCTTGACGAGAATCTCACTCACCTTACCGGTGTAGGGCGACGGAATCTCCACGGCGGCTTTGTCGGTTTCGACTTCCAAGATCAGATCACCTTCCTTGATGGCGTCACCGATCCCGACCAGGACGGCCAGGACTTCGCCTTCATGGATGCCTTCTCCCAGGTCCGGCAGTTTAAACGCTTGGGCCATTTTGACTCCTTTGTATGGGGCGTGCCTCACGCCATCATGGGGGTGCGCAGGGTTTTGCGCACGGTGCGCACGATGCGGTCGGTATCCGGCAGATAACTTTTCTCCCGGCTGAACAAGGGGATGATCACATCATAGCCGGTAATGCGTGCAATCGGTTTTTCCAGGTAGTAAAACGCTTTTTCCATCATGCGCGCGACGATTTCGGCGCCGGGGCCAAAGCTCAACGGGGCTTCATGGATCACGGCGGCATGGCCGGTCTTTTTGACCGAGGCCGTAAACAGCGCGTCGTCCAGGGGCGCGATGGTCAAAAGGTCGATGATTTCAGCCTCGATGCCGTCCTTTTGCTTCAACGTCTCGGCGGCCTCCAGGGTCGGGCGCAACATGGCGCCGTAGGCGACCAGGGTGACATCGCCGCCTTCGCGCACGATTTGCGACGTGCCGATGGGAAAGGTTTCCTCGGCTTCGGGGACTTCTTCGCGAAAGGCGCGGTACAGTGCTTTCGACTCGTAGAAGATCACCGGGTCGGGATCGCGGATGGCGCTGATCATCAGTGCCCGGGCGTTGCGCGGCCCCGAGGGGATGACCATTTTCAGCCCCGGCATGTGGGCCCAGAAGGCTTCGCGGCTTTCCGAGTGGTGTTCCAGCGCCCGCACGCCGCCGCTGTAAGGGGTGCGCAGGACCATGGGCACCGTGAAGCGCCCCTGCGAGCGCCAGCGCATGCGCGAGGCGTGGTTTTCGATCTGATGGAAGTTCTGGTAGCTGAATCCGGAGAACTGGATTTCGCACACCGGTCGCAGGCCGTAAATGGCCATGCCGATGGACATGCCGACAATGCCGGTTTCGGCCAGCGGGGTGTCCAGGGTGCGTTCTTCGCCGAATTGTTCGTGCAGGCCGTCGGTCACCCGAAAGACACCGCCGTCCACGCCCACGTCCTCACCAAGCACGATTACCCGGTCGTCTTTTGCCATTTCCTGTTTGAGGGCCATGTTGATGGCCTGCACCATGGTCATTTTAGCCATGCGGAGCCTCCTTTGCGCGTTCAGCCAGATCCTGCGCCAGCATTTTCTTCTGCGCCACCAGGTTGGGCGGCATATCGGCATAGGCATGGTCGAACATGTCCATGGGATCGCCCAGGGTTTTCATTTTTGCTTCCGCGGCATCGACGGATTGCTGGATTTCGGTTTGGACGTCGGCTTCGATTTGTTCGATGGCGGTTTTGTCCAGCAGCTTTTTGGCGGTGAGGTATTTTTCAAAGCGGCTCAGCGGATCACGTTTTTGCCAGTACGCCACTTCTTCGTCGGTGCGGTAGCGCTTGGGATCGTCCGCCGTGGTGTGCATCATCATGCGGTAGGTCACACATTCGATGAAGGTCGGGCCGTCGCCGTTGCGGGCCCGGGTTACGGCTTCCTGCGCAGCAACGTAAACCGCCAGGATGTCGTTGCCGTCCACCTGAATGCCGGGCATTTCATAAGCCACGGCTTTTTGAGCCAGGGTTTTGGCGCGGGTTTGCTTGGCGCGTGGGATCGAAATGGCCCACTGGTTGTTCTGGCAGACAAAGATAGCGGGAATTTGAAACACCGCCGCCATGTTCATGCCTTCGTGAAAGTCGCCCTCCGAGGTGGCGCCGTCGCCGAAAAAGGTCATGGCCACATCATCTTTCTGGCGGTACTTGATCGCCCAGGCCAGTCCGGCTGCATGCAGGATCTGAGAACCGACCGGGATCGACCAGGGCAGATCGTTGCGCTCCGGTTCGATGACGGCCCCTTCACCGTAACCGTTGTTGTAGATGATGATGTTTTCCATTTTGCGGCCGCGCCACAGTTCTGCGGCGGTTTCTCTGAACGAGGGAACCATCCAGTCCGAGGCGCGCAAGGCGGCCACCGCACCCAGGTGGGCGGCTTCCTGGCCGGTGATGGGAGGAAAGGTGCCGATGCGTCCCTGGCGTTGCAGGCTCAATTGACGCTCGTCAAAGCGTCGGCCCAGGACCATGGCCCGGTAGAGGTTGAGCAAAAGGTCGTCCGCCAGGGGCGGTTCCAGCTTGGGGTCGACCTTGCCGTTTAAATCGAGGATGGACAGGGAGTCCACCGGTGAGTTCAGTTTGATTTTTTTGCGGGGCATAAGCAACTCCTTTACCTCGGCCGGTTATTGAGGAGTCGTTCAAATTTTACGAAGACCTTACGCGGGGCAAACGGACATGCGGGTTCACGCGCACCGCGACGCTGGCAACACGAAGGTTGCACATGCGCCAGGTCACCTTTGGGATTTCCTTAAAAAATGTTGGAATAAAGGCAAGGGCAGGGGAACGGCCGTTTCTAACCCATCCGAAATGCGCCAAATTTTGTTTCAAATATTGGGTCGTTTTGGTTGAATGTCAAGTTGGCGGCAAGACCGGGCCGGGCCATCGCAGGCAGGGTGGGCCGTGCCCACCAACAGTATTTATTCGGTTTGACGATGATCGTGCGAAGACTTGAGCAGATGTCGTCCGATCAGCAGCAACAGGCTAAACGCCACTGCGAAGTAGGCCGGGAAGTAGCCGATCGATTGAATGAAAGCCATGTTTTCAAGGGCCTGGGAACCGCCGGGATCAACGGATTGGGGCGCAGATTTCAATGCGTTGACCAGCAACGCGTAGACGATGCCGATGCCGCCGTAGGCCAGATTGAACATGAGCCCCTTAAAGCTGAGCACGGTGGCGCGCTGGCCGGACGTCGTGATCCGGTTAAGATAGTGGCTGACCAGAAAGCTGACGACCATGATGACGGCGTAGAGTAACACCACCGGCAGCAATCCGAACCAGGGCCAGAAAAACGTGACCCCGATGAACCCGGCCAGTGTGGCGACGGCTAAAACGATCAGGTTGCGTTCAGGGGTGTTAGTCTCAGCCCAGCGGCGCGCAAGGCGGGGGATAAACATGCCCAGCAGCGCCAGCGCCGAGCCGATCAGGCCGAAGCTGGCTTCGGGCAGGTGGATCAGGCGGTAATACTGGCTGTTCAGGGTGATCAGCATGCGGATCACATGATCGAACAGCAGGCCGCTGAAAATGATCATCAGGGCGAAAGGGGTTTTGAGAATCCAGCCCCCGGCTTGGAACGTCATTCCAAATGCCGAACGGATGGGGCTTATGCCGGGATTGGAGACAGCCGTGGCCTTTGCCGCTTTCGGCTCCTTGAAGTGCAGGGTGGTGACCAGGGTGAAGAGCGCCATGATCAGGGTCAGGTACAACGGCAGGCGCAAGGTCGTGTCCTGGGTGAAGCGGTAGTCGATGTGCAGGGCGTCGGCGATGGTCTGCATCAGGGCCGGGTCGTAAAGCGCGGCCCCCAGGCTCATGGCGAAGATGTAGACCAGCGACTGGTAGCGCATCATTTTTTCCAGCACGCGGGGCCAGTGCCGGTCCTGTCCGGCCGCCTTGAGCGAATCATAGGCCAGGGCCTCGTCGGCGCCGCTGGCCGCGGCTTCGGCCGTGCCGCTCAGAACCCGGTTGACTATAAAAATGGCGAACAGGAGATTGGGATGGGTGCGGGGAGCAAAACAGAGCAGGGCGATTTCCACCACCATGAGGCTGCCGGCCAGGATCAACAGATTACGCCGGCCCCACACGTCGGCCAGCGCGCCGGAGGGGACCTCCAGGCAAACGATACAGGCCGCCCACACTGCGTTGAGCAGGGCGAATTGCTGGATGGTGAGCCCGAAGTCGAGAAAGAGAATCGTGAACACCGGGTAGTAAAAGCGCGCGTTGAAAAACACCCTGAAGGCGATAAACAACCGGACGTTGGGTTCACTAAAGGCTGGGTTAGGCCGGTTCAATATGTCTTCCGATCAGTTTTTCCATTTGTGTTTTTCTTTTGAGGATCATTGGGTTTGAGTTTGGTGAAGAAAAAGACCGATTCGTGAAGTTCGAATCGATTCCCGCCCGCCTGCACGGTTTCCGGCACGTCAAACCAGTTGGCGGCTATTCGCGCCGCGTCAAGGGCCGGTGTTGTGGTGGTCAGATACGTCTGGACACTGTGGGCCCGCTGTCGGGCCAGTTGCAGGTTGTTCTGCTGGTAGGCCACGATGCGCAACTGCAAATTGGGGTAGTCCATGATGGCTTTGCCCAGATAGTTAAGGGCGCGTTTGGATGTTTTGGTCAAAGTGGCGCTAAACGGCTCAAAGGCGATACTTGCCAGAGGGATGAGGCGTTTGCCGATGTGGTGGTTGCGGTATTGAAAGTCGCCGCCGGCATTCAGGTGGGCCACGGCCTTGCGGGCCAGCGCGCCGTGGGGATAATGGCGCAGGTATTCTTTCCAGGCGGCCGTCTCTTCGGGTGTGCGGTTGAGCCGTTGGAAGATCAGCCCCCGGTTGTAAAGGGCCTGGGGAATATCGTGTTGCACGGCCAAAGCGCGGTTGTAGGACACCAGCGCTTCGGTCAACTTGTTGCGCGCCATCTGGTTGTGGCCCAGGTAGGCCAGCGCCTGGACATGGTTCGGGTCGAGTTCCAGCGTTTTGAGGTAACTGCGGCGTTCCAGTTCCGCGCGTCGCATGGCCGCATAGGCTACCCCCAGCCAGAAATGAAAATCAGCCTTGGCCGGGGCAAGTTCGACCGCCCGGGCCAGGTGTTTTTGACCTTGCAGGGCGTTGCCTTGTGAAAGATAAAGACGGCCCAGGTAGTAATGGTTCCGGGCGTTTTCCGGTTCCCGCTGCACCGCCGCGGTAAATTTTTTGATACCGGTTTCAAAATCAGGTCCGGTCAGGTAGTACTCGCCGGTGAGCGCTTTTTGGACGGCGCAGCCCGATAAAAAGATCAAACTGATGCAAAATAGGTTGCGGACGATTGGCGGCATGCATTTCTCCTTAAAGGCTCGCGCAAAAATGTGTTTTTTTTGCGCGAGCCCTAAAAACGATTTGGCTTCACCCTCCCTTCATATAAACCCAAAAATTTGCTATGGTCAACTTCTCATGACATCTTCAACCGCACATAATCCTGGGAGTCTGCCGGCCAAACCGCTACGTGAGTCGTCATTGTCGGGCTGCCTGTCCTGCGGCGTGAGGATCGATGGCGGCCGCCGGCGTTATTGCTCGGTGGCCTGCCGGCAGCGGTTGCGCCGGCAATTGAATTTGCGGACCGGTTTGCTCAAGGCGTTGGAAGTACGCTACGCCGGATTCCATTTCAATGAGATGTTTTTGTTTTTGGATGTCCTTCCGGTGCAATCAGTCCAGATTTACAGCTTTTGGTATCTGCGCGGGGCCGGACAAAAACCGGCCAACGATTTTATCCGTCTGGCCGATCAACTCGGCGAGCGGTGGTGGGCTGAGAAAAAACGAACCAACAAGCGGTATGTGGCCTCGCGCCAATTGCTGGTCGAAGCCCTGAAGAATCAGGTGGCGCTCAATTCATTGACACCGGATGAAATTTTACAGCCCAAAGGCGGCGGTAAATCGTTTATGTATTTGAAGCTGGACCGGCGGGATTTGGGTTCCAGGCAATTTAAGCTGTTGGTGAAAAGCGCCTATCGCCGTGAAGTCATGCGGCATCACCCGGATCATGGTGGTCGGGCTGCAACTTTCAGACGGATTCAATCAGCTTATGAACTGCTCATCGACTGGGCCGAAAATCCGACATTCATCAAGCGACGCGGGTTGCCGGACAAATGGTTTTACAGCGGTCACACCAATCGTTGGGTGCAACCTTTAAATGCGCGGCGATGAGCGTCTTGTAGGCGGGAAAAATGATAACATGATGATCAATAGCACCAACGTCGATCAGGACGAGATCCGCAAGTTCGAAGCCTTTGCGCGCAAGTGGTGGGACCGCAACGGTGATTTTAAATCGCTGCACGACATCAATCCCTTGCGGGTGGATTACATTCGCGGCCGGACTGGTCTGAAGGATCGTGCGGTGTTGGATGTCGGCTGCGGGGCCGGCCTGCTATCCGAATCTCTGGCAGCCCTGGGCGCCCGGGTGACCGGCATCGATATGGGCGAGGCGCCGCTGGCGGTTGCCCGCCTGCATCAAAAAAAAAACGGTTATCAAATCGACTATCGCCAAGTTACGGTGGAAGCCTACGCCGAGGCCCGGGCCGGGCAGTATGATGCCGTGATATGCATGGAATTGCTCGAACATGTGCCGCGCCCCGCATCGGTGGTGAGCGCCTGCGCCAGGCTGGTCAGGCCGGGCGGCGACCTTTTTTTTGCGACCTTGAACCGCAATTTGAAATCGTTTGTTATGGCCATTGTCGGAGCTGAATATATCCTGCGCCTGCTGCCGGTTGGAACCCACCGTTGGTCCCGGTTTATTCGCCCGGATGAATTGAAGGGGTGGGGTAAACGGGCCGGACTTGATTGCGTCGATCTGTCCGGTCTACATTATAATCCGTTCACCCGTCACTATTGGGTAGGGGGCAATACCCATGTGAATTATCTGATGCATTTTCAGCGGGGCGGATGAGCGCACTTGCGCGATTCGCGTGTCATCACCAACAGTCTGCCATTGGACGGCGCCATGAATTTTTTTAAAGGTCTTACCTATAACCTCAAGGGATTGAAACTCGGCTTGACGACGCCCAAACTTCTGGGGCTGGGGTTGCTCAGGGTCGTCATTGTCGTGGCATTGACGATTGCGGCGGCTTCGGTTGTCCTGGCGTATCATGACGTGTTGTCGAATCAGCTTTGGACCAAACCGCACAGTGCCTGGTTGGTCTGGTTGTGGCACCTGGTCGACTGGCTGCTGGTACTGCTGCTGATCGTTGTTGCCAGTGTTTTGGCGTATCTGGCCGGTCAGGTTGTGTTTTGTGCCGTGATTATGGACCTGATGTCCCGGTTGACCGAAAAAAAAATCGCCGGTCACGCGATCCGGGGACCTGAAATCCCCGTCTTCCGGCAGATGCTTTACTTGATGCGCCAGGAAATACCTCGTGCCGTCGTGCCCGTGCTGGTCGGCATGGTCCTTTTTATCGTGGGATGGCTCACGCCGTTGGGGCCGTTTTTTACGCTGCTTTCATCGGGCATTACGGCCATTTTTCTGGCCTGGGATAATACCGATTTGATTCCGGCGCGGCAAATGCTGCCTTTTCGACAGCGCTGGCAAATGTTGGTCCGCAATCCGGCCCTGCATCTTGGCTTTGGATTGTTGTTCCTGATTCCGGTTGCCAACATCCTTTTTCTTTCCTTTGCACCGGTGGGGGCCGCCCTCTATCATTTGGATAAAGAATCGCCGCGGCACTAGTTTGTGTCCATCCGGAAACAGCATCTTCTGGTCCAGGCCGGTGTTCTCGCCCAACTGCGATCCTCGACGTAGCCTTGCTACGCCTGCGGTCGCAATTGGGCTGCGGCCTTGGTCTGAGCCAAAAGCGACTATTTTCGGATGGACACTAACTTGGGTGATGGATCGTATATAAAATCAGACGCGTGGTGTTTAAAATGGGATACATGTTGCGGCATGCTCAGCAGGGCAGACGTTTTGTCGCATCTGCAGGCGGTGATGTCGCCGTTGACTCTTTAGCGCCGCTGCGGAACCTAATCCATTTAAATGAATGCAATTCTGGCTCATGCGGCGGTAGTGGTGAATTTCTAGCCGGCGCCCATTTAAGCCGGGCTTGGAAGGATGGTGGGAACGGGTGTAAAAATTGCATTTAACTTTTTAAAATTTGATTCCAGCCTTGATTAATCTTGCTGAAAGGACGTTGACATGTTTTCGATTAAGGAGCGGTCCAGGGAGAAGCGAAGCAATGATCGAACAAAGTGTGAGCGCGGAACGGAATTTGTCGTCGACAACCTACCTTATTACGGCCAAATGAAAAATGTGAGCATTGAAGGGGCGTTCATTGAAACCAATGAAACCTTTCCGGCCGGTCAAGTCATTCAATTAAAATTCAATTCTTACAAGGATGGTGCGGAGATCACCTTGCGGGGCGAAGTGATTCGCAACGGCAGGAAGGGGATCGGCGTACGGTTTATTTAGCCGGTGTCTATCCGGAAATAGTAGATTTGGTCCAGGTCAAGGCCCTAGCGCATTTGAAACCGCAGGCGTAGCAAGGCTACGCCGCAAGAACGTGAATGGCTGCGCCATTATTTCAAATTCGTGAGAACGCCGACCTGGGCCAAAAGGTGCTATTGCCGGATGGGCACTTGCCAAACGACTGCGTTGTTCGCGGTTATGCCGGCCGGGCTGACCGCGATACTGCGGCTATGATCGCGCAGTGGGTCGCAATGCGACGCCATCCCGGCGGTTGTTGTGTCGCTCCTATCTTTTTTTAATTCTGTCTGCCCGTCACGTGCTTACTAGTGCCCATCCGGAAATAGCATCTTTTGGCCCCTGGCGGCGTTCTCGCATTTTTAAAATCCTCGACATAGCACGCTATGCCTGCGGTTTTAAAAAT
>JANQIE010000072.1 GCA_028282295.1 Desulfobacterales bacterium
GGCTTCAGATCGGGCCAAGATGACCTGAAGCCGGCCGCCTGAAACGAGAAATTATTTTTGCGCGAGCCCTAAAGACTTTGGCTTGGCAGGCGATATGTAATCTCAGTGTCTATCCAATATGGTTTATCACATGGGACAAAGTCTTTTGCTTCCGGTGTTCATGGCGACATGCCCGACGGCTTTTCGATTCCTCCACTTGCTGTTACAGTAATTTGTGTCCAAGGCAAAGCATGCGTGCCCCTTGTAAAGCCGGGGGTTTTTTACTATGGATACAAAATAAGTCACATCTGATGCCGTAAGTGCGCATGAAACCGGGTCGTTTAAATTTTAACCGCATTGACGCATACTAAACATTATGGCCGCACCTGAACCAACTTGGCAATTGAGTAAAGCCCTTGGTGATTGTCGCATTTTAATTGTCGATGACGCCCGCAGTAATGTCGATATCCTGGTTAAGGCCCTCTCGGACTACAAGCTGAGTGTGGCGCTCAGCGGCGCCGAAGCCCTGGAACTTATCGCACATCAGGCGCCCGACCTGATTTTACTCGATATCATCATGCCCGGCATGGATGGTATCGAAACTGCCCGCCGCATTCTGGACTCTTCCAGCGAAAGTATAATCCCGATTATTTTCATCACCGCGCGTGATCATCCCGACGACGTGGCCGAGGGGTTGGCCATCGGCGCGGTCGATTATGTTACCAAACCGTTTCATCTGGCTGAAATCAAGGCGCGGGTGCGCACCCACCTCTCTTTAAAGGTCGCCCAGGACACGCTCAAGCAACAAAACAATATCCTGGAACAAAAAGTTCAGCAACGCACGGCCAACCTGATGGCGGCCAACGAAAACCTGGAGTTACAAATCAAGGAGCGCAAGCTGTTGCAGGAACAGCTTATCCGTTCTGAATGCCTGGCCACCAGCGGCCGGCTGGCCGCGTCCGTGGCGCATGAAATCAATTCGCCCTTGCAGGGCGTCAGCGCCATCATCGGCCTGATTCGGTCAAAATACGCCGAGGACAGGGCCTTGTTGCAAAATATCAATCTGGTTGAAAATGCCTTCGAACGGATTCGGGTCACCGCCAGGCGTTTGCTTGACCTGAACCGTCCCCGCCTGGAATCCAAACAGAAACTCGATTTACATCGCGTTTTGCGCGATACGTGCGCCCTGCTGAACAGCTATTTGCGCCGGCGTAAAATCGCGTTTGAACTTGCATTGGCGTCGGATGCCGCCGTTGTTGAAGCCTCGGCCCAACAAATGGGCCAGGTGTTCATGAACTTGATCAACAACGCGGCCGAAGCATTAGGCGACATAAAGGACCGGCAACCGGTAGACAAACCGTGCATCACCATCAAGTCCAGTTTCGATATGCCGCACATTGTGATCGAGGTGGCCGACAATGGGCCGGGGATTCCCGCAGCCGATCGGGAACATATTTTCGACCTGTTTTTTTCAAATCGCAAGGAATCCGGGATGGGGGTCGGTTTATCCATCTGCCGCAGTATCATTGAAGAGCATGGCGGCCGGCTGGCGGTTGTCGATCGGCCGCAGCCGGGTGTGACGTTCGCAATTACTTTGCCGTTGGCGCGATAGAAGCATCGCGTATCCATCCATTCAACTCCTTACCCCGCCACATTAGCGGTGGGTGAGCATGAACCAATCAGAGACAACAATACAGCGCTCCAAAATCAGCACCACGACAACGCCCGTCACGTGTCCGCAAACCGGTCTGGCCCGATTCAGCAAACCTGAATGGGACAACATTGTCTGCAGCGACACCCTGCGGCTCAAGGTCTGGCTGCTGGGCGATAATATTGTCGCCGCCAAAGCAACCGGTTCTGCGGAAAACGATGCGGTCATCTTTTTTTTTCGTCGCCTCCGTCAAATCCTTGCTGAATGCTTCCGGACACCTATACCCTGGACACTGATTTTCGACTGGACCGAATTGACCGCCGCGACCTTGGAGGCCCGGCAATGCTATATCCACCAGATCAAAACGTTTGACACCCTGAAGGCGTCCGTCTTTTGCGGTGTTTCGCCCTTTTTCAAGACCAGTATCCGGCTGGCCGGCCATTTGAACACGTTCGGCTTCGTCATCAAAATTGTGGATACTTACAAAGATGCCGTTGCGTGGGCGTTGGCCCCCAGTGAAGACAGCGAAGCGGACGAATTCGACCGGGCGCGTCTTGAACAGCGGATGCACGGGGCGCATGTGATATACGCCCATCCGGCCTGGCACTTTGACAAAGACGGACTGAAAATGTGCGCTGAAGTCATCGACGGCCGGATTCTGCATACCGCGACCCAGGGCACTCTCAAGCCACGCCATATCCCCATGATCACCGCGCTGTGCGAAACCGTGTGCGTGGATCTGGGATTGGCCGACGGGTTCGACTATATTCTGGCCGAAGTCCGACAGCTCAATGAATTCAGCCGGCAGGCACGCTGGCTGTATTTGCGTGAAGTCAGCAGTTGGCACAGACGGTATCCCTTTCGGTGCTATATTCTTTACGGCGCCAATCGACTGGTGGCGGGCGCCTCCTCACTGGCACGGCCGCTGATGCCGTTCAATCTTAAGGTGGTCGCCGATCTGGACGCCGCCCTTGCGCTGATCGATGTGGAAGACGGCCGCGGCCGGCGGCCAGTGAAAGCCGCCTCACAACCGGAAACCCCGGGTCATATCGCCGAACTGGTCGAGTATCTCTCGGAAATGGATTGGGAGCAGGAAGGCACCGGCAAACTGCGGGCAATCGACCCCCGGCATCCTTACCGGCAGGTATTCGAAGCGCTGGCGTTGGTGAAGCATGAGTTCGACCAGTTGACCGCCAGGCATCGCCGCAAAAAAAAAGCATTGTCACAAAACGAGCAGCGCTACCGCGTACTGTTGGGCGCGCTGCCCAATCCCGTCGTGGTCTATGATCCGCAGGGCAACGCGATCTACACCAACGAGGCGTTCAAAGCGACCTATGGGTGGCGCAAAAACGAACTGGTTTCCCGGCGCGATGACTTTGTGCCGCCCCATGCCCGGGACGCCACCCAGACCGCCGTTGAAAAGATTCGCCAGGGGCTGTGCTCCAACTTTGAAACCGAGCGCAGGACCAAAAAGGGCCGCACGCTGACGGTGCAGATTCGCACCGCCGTCATTAAAAACGATAAGGGCCGGGTCACCGATACCATCGTCATTCATGAGGATGTCACCCAGCGGCGGTTGACGGAAGATCGTCTGAATCGCCAAAACGAGCTGTTGGAGGTGTTGCACAAAACCGCGTTGGACCTGATCGGCCGTCTTGATCCGGATGATCTGCTCAGTGCCCTTGTCAGCCGCACAGCCAGCTTTTTCCGCACCCCTCACAGCTTTTTGTTTTTGCATAATCCGGCCCTGGACAAATTGGAGCTGAAAGTCGGCACCGGGCTTTACGAAAATCATATCGGTTTTCTGATGGGCCGGGGCGAGGGCCTGGCCGGCAAGGTGTGGGTCTCCGGGCAACCCTTGATTGTCAATGACTATGCCAGTTGGCTGGGACGGCACACTTCCCCGGCTTGGGATTCGATCGGCAATATCGCGGGCATGCCGATCAAAACCGGAGACGAGGTCACCGGCGTGATCGGATTTTCGATCCAAAGCAAAACCGAGATCGAGAGTGATGACGTTATTTTGTTGTTGGGGCGTCTGGCCGAATTTACCTCCATTACCCTGGAAAACGCCCGGCTATACACCGCGGCCCAGCGGGAGATCGAGCGACGGCGGCGGGCGCAACTTGAATTGCGACGCGCCATGGAGGCGGCTGAAGCGGGAACGCTCGCCAAAAGCGCTTTTCTTGCCAACATGAGCCATGAAATACGAACACCGATGAATGCGGTTCTCAGTCTGGCCGACCTGCTGATGCAAACCGAGTTGTCCACCCGCCAGTTTGAATACCTGGATTTGATCCGCAGCTCAGGCCAAACACTGCTGAGCATCATCAACGAAATCCTCGATTTTTCCAAAATCGAGGCCGGTAAGATCGAATTGGAAAGCACGGAGTTTGAGCTGGAGGGACTTTTAAACGAAGTTGTCGATCTTTTCGCCACCGATGCCCGTTCCAAACAGATCGACCTGGTGATGCTGGTCAAACCGGATGTGCCCGCCAGGTATATTGGCGATCCGTTGCGAATTAAACAGATTCTGGTGAATCTGATCGCCAATGCCCTCAAATTCACCACCACCGGCAGCATCAGGGGCCGGGTTGAGCTTAGCGAAAAAACCGATGACAAAGTCGCCCTGCAGGTATCGATTGCAGACACCGGTGTCGGCATTCCGGCGGAAAAAATCGATACGCTTTTTGAGCCGTTTTGCCAGGCCGATGATTCAACGACCCGCCGCTTCGGCGGCACCGGCTTGGGCTTGAGTATTTGCAAGTATCTGGTCGAGGCCATGCAGGGAAAAATCGAGGTGGAAAGTGACGTCGGGCAGGGCAGTTGTTTCACATTCAATATCCGGCTGGGCCGTATTTATAGTCAAAACCAGTATCAAACCGACCTGCCGGCGGCCATCCAGGCGCATCGTATCGCGGTGGTGACCGCTAATGATGTTGTGGGTGATTTTTTAACTGAGTTTCTGACCGACTTGCGCTTGAAGGTAAACCGGACAAGCGCATTGGCTGAGCTGACCGGCCCGTCGACCGGCCGTGGCGCAGCCCCCGCCTGGGGCTTGGTGATCCTTGATGCCGCCTGCTTTTCATCCGATTTTGTCTCAAAGTATTGGACCGCGCCGCCGCCGATCCTACTGTTGAGCAAGGACCTTGATGCCGTCCAGACTTTGACCGACCAACTGACCACGCCGTTCAAGGTCCTGAGCATGCCGGTCAAGCAAAGCGATTTGGTCCGCGGCATGATGGCCCTGTTGATCGACCCGACTGCCGCAACGCCGGCGGTGGCCAAGCAGGTCCCCGGCATTCCCAAAGCCAAACCGTTCGCCGGTTTTCGCCTGCTTTTGGTGGAAGACAACGCCATTAACCGGCAGGTTGCCACATGGATACTTGAAAAAAGTGCTCTTGAGGTCGTTGCCGCCGTCGACGGCCTGGAAGCGGTGGCGGCGGTGCGCAGTGAAAACTTTGATTTGATTCTGATGGATATCCAAATGCCCAATATGGACGGCCTGGAAGCCACCCGCGTTATTCGCGAGGAAAAAAGGCAACTGCCGATTATCGGTTTGACCGCCGATGCCATGGGCGATGCTCGTGAAAAATGCCTGGCCGCCGGCATGAACGATATGGTGACAAAACCGATCGAGGCCGAACGGCTCTTTGGCACCCTGACCAAATGGCTGACCTCCTCCCAGGATGATCTCGCGGCCGCCACCAATGCGGAGCCCGGCGAAAAACAGGCCCCGGTTGAATTGACTTCGCTGGAAGGGATCGATCACACCCTGGTGTTAAAGCGTTTTGATGGAAAAATCGAATTTTATTACAAATTACTGCGAGATTTCGGTGAGGATTTCAGTCGCTCGGGGCGTGAATTGCAATCCGCCCTGGCAAATGATGATTTGAAACAGGCCCGGTTTATCGTTCACACCATCAAAGGGGTTGCCGGCAATTTGGCGGCGACCCGTTTGCACCGGGCGTCC
This sequence comes from Desulfobacterales bacterium, assembly GCA_028282295.1. GTDB lineage: Bacteria > Desulfobacterota > Desulfobacteria > Desulfobacterales > JANQIE01 > JANQIE01. The sequence goes on from JANQIE010000072.1 coordinate 5,604, forward strand.
CTGGACCTGGAAAATACGCTCAAGCAGGAGCGTGACGCGGCATTTGCCGCTCCGGTGGCCGGTTTTTTAACCGCGCTGGATCAATTTAACACGCAATGCACCCGCATTATCCAGGCTGCCACCACGACCGCGGCCGTTGCCACGTCCGCAAAGACCAAGGAGGGCGAAGTTTCCAACCGGACCGTCGCCAAACTTGCCGATTTGATCAACCTGGTCCGCAGTGGTGACATGACTGCGGTTTCAGTCCTGCAGGAGGTCGCCGGCGAGTTGGTCGATCTGGGTCTGTCGGCACACTCTAATGCACTGGCCTTTCATTTAAACAAGTATGAATTCAAACAAGCCGGTCATGTATTGGCCCAGTTGAACCGGTTAATCCAGGAAAAACGGCTTAAGGGCGGCAAGTGAGAGACACCGGCCTGCAAAGCGGTGGCGCCCCGCAGGCCTTAAACATATTAAACCGGCGACTAAATACGTAAGCCTTCGTCATGCCGGACTTGATCCGGCATCCAGAATTGACGCTTGATGCCGGCGCTCGCCGGAATCGCAATTTTAAAGGTATTTTATTGCCGGGTTAATAACGCTGAAATACAATGGCTCAGGTATTTCGACCCCCTCATTCAGGTATTTCGAACCTGCTTTTCAGGGAACGCCTGATTTACACCCATCGGATTTCAATCTAAACTAGTGTCCATCTGGCAATGAAATAAATAACATCACAAACCTAATCCGCTGAACCAGAGACGCAGAAAGAGGAGTTACATGCCAACAGGATACCACGCGGTTGAATACTATCGCAATCCCGATATCGACAAACCGATTGAACAGATCTGGGCGGACCAGAATGATTTTTCAGATGAACATTTTTCTTTTGAAGAACTGAAAAAGTATAATTTTACCCCGCTGGATCTTTTCATGCCGCTACCGCCTTTGCTCATAAACGGCAAATTTATCAAAGGCATTATCCTGAGCCAGTGCATCGATGTTTTTACCGAAAAATTTCCCAGGCTGAAAAATTTTTTCCATTTGTGTGCCTACTCAATGTGGTCTTCCTATCCAAAGTCCGAAACAGCCGATGTTTATTTTACTTGCTACGACAACCCCGAACGCGACCATTGGTTTAAAAAAACATTTCCCGAAAAGGCCGGCAAGATTCTGATCCCTGGATTGGATAGTGACTTTCATGACGAATATCGAATCGCGCCGCGCAATGTAACCAAAGATATCGATGTGCTCACCGTCGGCAGAATGGACAGCGCCAAAAACCATCCAATTATCGCCCGGGCGCTCAAAATCTACAGGCAGAAGTATGAAGATAGAATTTACCTAACCCACGTTGTCGGTAAAAAAGGCATTGATGCCGATTATAACGGGTTTAATGAAAATGAAATGAAACAGGTTCGTCAAGTTCAAGAAATCCTTGATTCTCCCAAGGAGTACATCAAGCTGATTTCGCAAGTCGGCTATGACGAGATGGGCGACTATTATTCAAGAGCAAAAGTATTGGTGCTCGCCTCGCTTCATGAAGGCAAAAACCGATCGCTGATCGAGGCGGTGAGCTGTGACACACCCGTCATCTGCTTCAAGGCGCATAATCAATATGTAAAAGGCAATGATCAGGTCTTTCCCGACGGGGCGGGCATGTATTGCGATTTTGATCCGGAATCACTAGCCGCTGCAATTCATGAGGTGATTCACAATCCGGAAAAATTTACCCCGCGCTACAGCTATCTTAAGAACGAGGGCGGCCGGGCGGGATTTTTCAATAAAATAATTGACGCGATTCCCTACTATCAGAAGCATCTGCCTGAATTTGAAGCAGGCAACCATCGTAACAATATCGGACTCGTCGTTGCCGTTCAAAAAATGTATGGTGTGAGTTTAAACGATTTTTTATATAAAGGCCACTCATGGGTCCAGGGATGGGATGATATAGCCGCCAGATTGGGCAACAGCATCAATCAGTGCGAGCGCATTGTTACAGGCAAAGGCCACCCGGACGGACGGCAGAGCCGGTTTGACATCGCGCAGTCATATTTTGATGATGAAGAATACGATCTGGCCTATGACAATTACGAGCTTCATTCGGCCGACGAACACGCGGATAAACAGGAAGTTTTCTGGTCTTTGTACCGGATGGGACGATGCTTGGAGTTGAACGGCGAATCCGAAGAGCGCATTCTGGTCGCGTACCTGAATGCGTATGAACACACCCCTGAACGCATCGAACCGCTCTATCGCCTGGCCATGTACTTTGCGGAAACCGCGAAGGCGTTTGGAAAAGCCTACGCCTTCGCATCGGTGTGCGTAAATGCCGAAAAGCCTGAAAAGGCCCTTTTTCTGAACGAACCCGTCTATGACTGGGCCCGCTACGATGATATGGGGTTTATCTGCATTAACCTGGACCGGTTTGAGCAGGCCCAAACCTATATCAAAAAGGCCATGGCGCTCAATGCATATCCCCCATCTCGTCAGGAAGGACTTGAAACAAATCTGGCCATTTGTAAAAATCACCTGTCGGATCCGATTGATGAAGACGCGCTTGAAAAACCAAAAAGTGAATATGAAGACTGGTGCGCAACGGTCCAAAAAAACAGATCCGAGAATAAGAAGGTGAACAAGACCATCTACATGTGCTACAAGCACAAAGATATTCCCCCCAAAGTGATACGAAACTGGGAGGATATGAATCCTGGCTGGAAGGTGGCCTTATACGACGACCACGAATGTTCGCAGTTCCTGCATAAATACTACCCCCATGTTGCCGGTGTCTACGACAGCATAAAACACGGTCCGATCCGGGCTGATTTGTGGCGCATCTGTGTACTTCACAAATATGGTGGTGTCTACGCGGATATTGATCTCAAGCCGTTGGTTCCCCTGGACGCCATGGGCATCCACAATCCCCAGGTAGCACTGGCCGCAGTGATTGGTATCTATAATGAATTCTGGCAGGAAAAAAACGATGTCGTGCAATCATTTATCTATTCGCCTTATCCCGGTAATCCGATTTTTTCGATCTCAGCCGATGTCACCCTTGAAACATGGACGCAATCCCCGGTGCGCGATGAATACTGGACTTTAAGCGGGGTGTTGATGTTATCGAAAGCGATGACCAAATCGATAAAATCCAAAACACTGCACACCGGCTTCAATCCATTGGACGGCATTCTCATGTTCAAGGAAAAGGCCCCTGCAGATGTAACCGACCATTTGCAGAGCCCTGAAAAGCTGTACATTTACGATCAAGATGGAAACAAGGTAATGAAAAGTAAGTATGAAGACTGGATCGGTACCGGGGATAATCCGAATTCAGGTTTTTCAAATCTGGCTTCCGGGCAGGAAGATATAAAATAGTACTTTGCGCTACAATTAAGATGTAACGCCTGCCCAAAGGAAACGGTTATGTCGAACCACGAAGGTTCAATTGTATTAATGGGCTCCGGAGAGCTCACGGCAACCATGGTTGAGGTGCACAAAGCACTGCTGGCATCCCTGGGGCCTGCGCCGCGCGCTGTTTTTTTGGATACACCCGCCGGGTTCCAGCTTAATTGCGACCAGATTTCACAACGCGCGGCAGCCTATTTCGACACCCACGTCGGTCATCGGTTAGCCATCGCCTCTTTTAAAGACGCCGAAACCATTTCAGACTATGAGGCCCATCAAGCCCTGGCAACCCTGCGCCGGGCCGATTACGTCCTGGTCGGCCCCGGCAGTCCGACGTACACGGTACGGCAATGCCGGGCCGGCGGTATTGCCGACGTCCTTATCCGGCACGTCGCGCGCGGCGGCGGCCTGGTGGCGGCCAGCGCCGCGGCCTTGACCATGGGGGCGGCCACACTGCCGGTTTACGAAATCTACAAAGTGGGGCAAGCCCTGCACTGGGCGGACGGGCTGGGTATCCTCAATCACTTCGGGCTGAATCTGGTTCCGATTCCCCATTGGAACAACGCCGAAGGCGGTACCCATGATACCCGGTTCTGTTATATGGGCGAGCCGCGCTTCCAACAACTGGCGGCAGCGTTGCCCCACGAGGCGGCTGTTTTGGGCCTGGATGAGCACACCGCGTGCATTATCGACCTGCAGGCGCAAACAGTTACCGTGAAAGGGCTCGGGCGGGTGGTTCTCAGACACAACGGCCGGGAGCGGATCTTCGGCAACAAGGACCAGTTTGACCTGGCGGTGTTGCGCAATCCCGGAGCCGACAGCCGTGCCCGCCCCACTGCAACAACACCGGCGGAACAAACGCCGGCACCGGCTGAGAGTCCCGGCGACAACTTCTGGCAGGCGATACGCCGTCTGGAAAAGACCTTCAATGACGCCCTGGATGCCCAGGACGCCTCCAAGGCAACAAACGCCCTGCTGGAACTCGACCGGCTGGTTTGGCAGGCGCACCTGGACGCCCAGAGCCCCGAGTTTGTCACCCAGGCCCGCGAACGCTTGCGTGATCTGCTCGTGCTGCTGGGCAATTGCCTTAAAGCACAGCCGCAAGGGGTCGGCGACAATCTCACCCCTTTGATCGAATCGCTTGTGAGCTTGCGCCGGCAACTGCGCCGGAATAAACAGTATACTGTGGCCGATGCCATCCGCAATGCCCTGCACCAAGCCGGCATCATCATCGAAGACATCCCTTCCGGCGCCCGATGGCGACGGGCCGGTTCCGAATGAAGACACGCAAGGCGCACCCACATTTGCAGCCTTCGAACTGTGTGATTACGCATGAAACATTTGAGGATTTGCCTCACCGGCATCAATCCCCGGGGCCGGCGTTGGCGTGGCCTTGCCCGTTCATCACGCCGGCATGGCTGAACGCGTGGTGGACGCACTTCGGCGCCGGCAACCGGTTGCAGTTACTATCGGTTGACCAAGCCCAACGACCGATCGGTTTTGTGCCCCTGATGCTGCGCGACGCTACCGCCCGGTTTTGCGGCGGCCCGGATGTGTGTGACGACCTGGATATCGCGGCGGTGCCGGACAAAGCCACGCTTGTTTTTCAGGCCGTACTCACTCGGTTGCGCGACCAAGGCATCCAAGGCCTGGACTTAGGGCGGGTGCGACCGGATTCATTGACCCATCGCGCCTTGCCGGCGCTTTTAAAATCCCGGGCCATCCCATACGACTGCCGGCAGGTGGACATATCCTTTGAAACCTCCCTGCCGCAAACCTGGCAGGACTATCTGGCCCGGTTAAACGGCAAGCAGCGCCATGAGATCCGGCGCAAGCTGCGGCGGCTCCGGGCAGCCGGCGAGGTGGCTTACCGCGTGGTCACCAGGCCGGAGGAGGTCGATACGGCCCTGCCAACCTTTTATGACCTGTTTCGGGCCTCCCGGCCGGAAAAAGCCGAATTCATGAACGCGAAAATGGCGGCATTTTTCAAAAGCCTGACCGTCGCCATGGCGCAAGCCGGGCACCTGCATCTGGCGTTTCTGGAATTGGACCATGAACCGGTCGCCACGGTGCTGTGCTTTGATTACGGGCACAGTCGCTACCTGTACAACAGCGGCTACGACCCGCGCTACAGGGAGTTGAGCGCAGGCCTTTTGTGCAAAGTGTATAGTCTGAAACACGCCATCGCCGCAGGCTGCCGGCGCTATGATTTTTTAAGGGGGGCTGAAGCCTACAAGCGCCACCTGGGGGGCGTTGAAGTGCCCTTGTATGCGTATCACCTGGATTTGACGATATAATTGCACCTTGCGAGGAATAGCGTTATAATCGACGCCGGTCATCATAGCAGTGTGAAAGGGGGCAGCGCAGTTTGAAGATAGCCATGGTCAGCATCCATTCGAGTCCCATCGGTCCCTTAGGTACGGAAGATACCGGCGGGATGAGTGTGTATATTCGCGAGCTTTCGCGTGAACTGGGACACAACGGCCACCAGGTCGATATTTTTACCCGCCGCACCGACCCGGACCAGCCGGCCGTTATGCTTCTCGCCGATAACGTAAGGCTGATTCACCTGGACATTGCAACTGCGATCAAGGGCCCGAAACTGGCATTGTATCCCCATTTGCCGGAATATTTCAAAGCATTGGAAATTTTCCGCCGCCACGAAGCCATTCACTACGACGTCATCCACAGTCATTATTGGTTGTCCACCCGATTGGGCGCATGGGCCCAGAAGTATTGGCAGCGTCCGCATCTGACCATGTTTCATACCGTGGGGGCTGTTAAAAACGGAGTCGGGGCCGGGGAGAAGGAGCCCCAACTGCGTCTGGATCATGAAAAAAAACTGGCCCGCTTTTGTCACCGGATTGTTGCCGCCACGGAAAAGGAAAAACAAAATCTGATCAAACACCTGGCAATCGCCGCGCCGAAGATCACCGTGGTGCCCTGTGGCGTCAACCTGGACGTGTTTAAACCACTGCCCCGGGCCGCATCCCGGCGCAAACTGGGCTTGCCCGTGAACGAGGCCCTGTTGCTGTACGTTGGACGCTTTGCGCCGGTCAAAGGGATTGAACGGCTGCTCGGGGCCCTGGCCCTGTTGAAGGGACACCGGCGTGTGCGTCTGGTTCTGGTTGGCGGGGACGGCGAGCACTCACCGGCGGTCACGCGGCTGATCGAGTTGATTCGCCGGTTGGACGTGACCCGTCAGGTGACCTTTGCCGATCGGGTCGAGCAAACCGAACTGTCGCTTTTTTACAGTGCGGCCGACGCCCTGGTGATGCCGTCCTATTATGAAAGCTTCGGTCTGGTCGGGCTGGAAGCCCTGGCCTGCGGTACGCCCGTGGTGGCTACCGGCTCGGGCGCCATGACCAATATCATTCAAACCGAGCACGCCGGCCGCATCGTGACCGAGCCCGGCCCCGAGGCCCTGGCCGAAGGCATCGAAATGCTGCTTACGCAGGTGACCCAACGGCCCCGGACGCCGGATCCGGTGCGCGCGGTGGCGGCGCAATTCAGTTGGGCGCAGGTGGCGCAGGCAATTACGGAGGAATACCGGCTGCTGGTGCGGCAGGTCACGAGCTGCGATGCGAATCGCTCCGTTCCCCCAAATTAGCGGCCCGTGGACACTCAATGTCATTAACCTATGGCGGCGGTTCAGGGCTTTGGGCCGTAATCGACAAGGTTAGTGTTCAGTTATCAGTGTTCAGCGTTCAGTTGTCAGTGCGCCTTTACTGAACACTGACAACTCACTACCATTAACTTAGCGGCGTCCCGCCGCGATTGCAGAAACCCCACTAATCCTGAAGCAATTCCTCGTGGTCCAACCCCACAATAAAGGCACCCCAGTGGGTGCCGTCCACAAAGATCGGCAGCGACAGCTCACTGAGGATTTCACCCGTGTCGCGGACATAGGTTTGCAGTAAAAAGTTGTTGGTGTGCCGGGCACGACGCTGTTCGGAATCGGTTGAGAAATAGATCCGTTTTTCCCGGCTCTTTAAAAGATCGGTTTCATAGTCGCCGGTGAGCGGCTGCGAGAATGCGCTGTTGTGGGCGGGCAAATAACCCTTCTGGTCGACACAGACCGCGTAGGCGGCTTGCGGGAAAGCGTCCAGGGCATCATCAAAAAGAGTTTGCAGTTGTTCCGTAAACGGTTTATCCCATGACGTATTGTATTTTTGCGGATTGGTGCCCGGTATCGCCTGATAGTTTTGATCAAAGATATCAACGCCGCTGGTCCGCAACCTCTGGATCACGGTCTGCGCCCTGTCCCGGTAGTTTTTGGCCTGATTCAACAGCATCTCAAAACTGCCTTTGCCGGCGCTGATGCCGCTGACCAGCCCCTGCATTGTTTCCGCGCTCTGATTGAGCGTGGCCGTGAAGGACATTGACTTTTTCATATCCTGCTCGACTTCGTGACTCAAACCACGAATATCCTGAACCGTTCGGCCGTATTGCCGGGCCGACTGTTGCACTTCGGTGCTGATGTGCGCTGTTTTCTCCATTAACGTTTCTGTTTCGCGAGCGGTCATTTGCATGTGGGTGTTCAGGCCGCTCATGTTTTCCGCAATTTCATCGGTGGCGTCCGCCACCCTGCGCGCCAAGCCGCGAACTTCCTCGGCCACAACGGCAAAACCGGCCCCGGCTTCACCGGCACGGGCCGCCTCGATCGCGGCGTTGAGTGCCAACAGATTGGTTTGAAAAGAAATGCTGCGAATCAGCTCGACGACTTTCTGAATATTTTCCGACTTGTGCGAAAGGGACGCAACGGTTTTTTGAAAATCTACCAGACGATTGTTGACTACGCCCATGTTGTCGATCAGTTGCCTGGTGTTGGTCCGGTTCAACCGGCTCAGTTCGTCGGATCGCTGCATCTGGATTTGAGCACGCTCCAGACTGGCGGCAACATTTCTAGTTACTTGCGTCGCTTGTACCGCAATTTTAACACCGGCGACGCGAATTTCCGCGAGGATGTCGCGGACACTTTGCAAAAACCGGTGGTAGTCATGGGCAATCACGGCCAAGGTGCCGGTGCGGGTGGTCGTGAGGGGCGCACTTAGATCGGGTTCCGGCTGCGCGGCCCGTAGCCGGAAAAATTGTTCTATCCGCGCAACCGGCCCTAAACCGGTGCGCCAAACATAAACAAACACCCAGACAATGTAAGCGGTAAACAGCCCCTGGCCGATTGCGGTGATAAGTAGCAGGTGTTTCGATCCGTTGACCGGTTGCAACAGCCCCGCCAAGGTCAAGGCAAACAGTACCAGTTGGCCGGCGACGACGCCGAGCATGGGCCACGCCCTGCGAATACCAAGATCATTTTTTGTAACGATTTGTGCTTTTAGTTTTTGAATTCTGTCCGTGAACAATCTCATGCAATGCGTTCCTTGTTGCTCAGGGCGCGCCTGAAATATGAAATTATTTTTACGCGAGCCCTTATTAAAATAGGTTTTACTTGCATTCAGTATCGACAGATGAAACGCACAACTTTAAGGGCCGCGACAGAAGCGGATTTTTGGCTTGACATTGAACCTGAGTTGGACAATAGTGGCCGCAAACGTTTGCGGCATCGTTTGCATTCGCTGTGACGTCAGTCCCTCTGCCTCCTATTCCGCTGTCTTTCCTGCTGCCGCATTTAATAAAATAACTGCACGGCACCCTTGCGGTTTCGCCGGCGCGTGGCGCTAAATTCCGTGTGTCCATGGCATTGAAAACAGCTACAAGCCCTAAAAAACAGTTACGCGAACGGATGCGGCAGGTGTTTGAACAAAAATTCAACGCCTTGCCTGCAATCTGGATAAAGGCGCCCGGCCGGGTCAACCTGATCGGTGAGCATACCGATTATAACGGTGGTTTTGCACTGCCGATGGCCATAGACCGGCATGTGGTGCTGGCGCTGCGGCCCCGAAACGACCGGCGCGTCACGATCTACTCCCTTGAATTCGATTCAACCCTTGAGTTTTCCCTGGACGCACCGGCCAAGCGCAACACCGGTTGGGACGCGTATGTCCAGGGGCTTGCCTGGGCGTTGAACTGTGACGGTTATGATTTGCATGGTTGGGATGGGGTAGTGTGGGGCGACCTGCCCATGGGGGCCGGCCTGTCATCTTCCGCCGCGCTGGAGATGGCGGTGGCACGGGCCTTTAGCGCGGTCGGCGGTTTCGCTTGGGAGCCTGCGGCCATGGCGCGTGCGGGGCAGCGCACAGAAAATGAATGGGTCGGGGTCGACTGTGGGATCATGGACCAATTGGTCTGCGCCGGCGGCGTCAGCGGCCATGCCCTGCTGATCGACTGCCGGGCATTAACCTTCGACCCGGTGCCGATGCCCGCCAACACGGCCGTCGTCATCCTGGACACCGGCACTCGACGCGGGCTGGTTGACTCGGCCTACAATGAACGCCGGCAGCAATGTGAAAGCGCGGTCCACTATTTCAAGGTTGACGCCTTGCGCGATGTCACCGCCGAAATGCTTGGTGACCCGTCCGGGGAATTGGATCAGGTGGTGCGACAGCGCGCCCGCCATGTGGTGACTGAAAACGCGCGTACCCTGGAGGCGGCTGCCGCGCTTGAGGCCCAGGACGCCAGAGCCTTTGGCGGGCTGATGCGTGCGAGTCATCGAAGTCTGCGCGACGATTTCGAGGTGTCCAGCGCGGCGCTGGATCATATGGCGGTTTGCGCGTCGAAAATACCGGGCTGCTACGGTGCGCGCATGACCGGTGGCGGTTTCGGCGGCTGTGCGGTGGCCCTGGTGGCGGTTGGGGCCCTGGACACCTTTACTTCGCAAGTCACGCAATGCTATCGGGACGCCACGGGAAAAACGCCGGAACTATTTGTCTGCCGGCCGTCTCAGGGGGCGCATGTGGTCATGTGATGCTTGAAACTTGAAACTCGGCCGTTACCGAATTTCAAACACGAGGGGTGCTTATGTCTTCTGTCGAATTGACGCAGGTTGTGAAACGGTATGGGGATGTTGAAGTTGTTCACGGTGTTGATCTGAGTATTGAACAGAACGAATTTATTGTCCTGGTGGGGCCGTCCGGATGCGGTAAATCGACTATTTTGCGCATGATCGCCGGGCTGGAAGAGATTAGCGACGGTAGTGTGAAGATCGGCGGCAAAGTCGTCAACGCCGTTGCGCCCAAGCACCGCAATATCGCCATGGTGTTTCAAAACTACGCTTTGTATCCCCACATGACAGTTTACGACAATATGGCCTTTAGCCTGAAAATGCAAAAACGGCCCAAGGATGAAATCGACAGGAAAGTAAACGAGGCCGCCGTGATTCTAGGGTTGTCCGATTTTCTTAAACGCAAACCGGCCGCCCTGTCCGGCGGGCAACGTCAGCGGGTGGCCATGGGACGGGCCATTGTGCGCCGGCCCGATGTTTTTTTGTTTGACGAACCCCTTTCAAATCTCGATGCCCAGTTGCGCACCCAGATGCGCATGGAGATCAAAAAGCTGCATTTGCAGCTCGAAACGACAACTGTTTATGTCACCCACGACCAGGTCGAAGCCATGACTCTGGCCGACCGGATTGTCATTTTAAAGGACGGCCACATCCAGCAAATCGGCACGCCGATTGAAGTCTACGAACAGCCGAAGAATATGTTTGTATCGCGTTTTATCGGCAATCCGCCCATGAATCACCTGGAAGCGGTGGTTCAGAAAAAGAGCGGCGCTTGCTTTCTCAATGCCGGCGGCCTCAAGGTGCCGGTGCCGCAGAACGGCAAATCATCTCCGGCCTTGACCGACGGCCAGCAGGTCGTTGTGGGCCTGCGTCCCGACGCTATTTTTTTAACCAATGATCACAAAATGTTTCCCGACAACTGGCATTTTGACGGACAGGTGGTGGTGGCTGAAATCATCGGCGGAACGTCCCTGCTGGAGGTTGTTTTCGGCGGCAATGAAATGGTGGCCGAGATTGAGGGGCGTGTGCTGCCCCGGCCGGGGGAGAAATTGAATTTCGCCTACGACCTGAAACAGATGCATATTTTCGATCCGGCGTCCCAAGCAATTATTCATTAAGGAGGAGGAATCATGAAAAAAATCGGCCTGGCAGTATTGATTTTGGGGATGGTGCTGAGCGTCACCAGCGCGTTCGGCGGTAGATTGATCATCAACAGCGACACATCCGATCCCGCGCCCAAGGCGGCCTTTAACGCGATTGTGGCGAGCTTCGAAAAGGCCCATCCGGATATCAAGGTGGATTTCAATATCTACGACCATGAAAGTTACAAGACGTCGATTCGCAACTGGCTGTCCATCGAGGCGCCGGATGTGGTCTTCTGGTATTCCGGCGAGCGGATGAAAACCTTTGTGCAGCGCGGGCTCCTGGCGCCGATCAACGGGGTCTGGGACAAAAACAATCTGCACGAAATGATGGCCTCCACCCGTAGCGGCATCACCTTCGGCGACAAGCAGTTCGGCTTGCCTTACACCTACTACCAGTGGGGCGTTTACTACCGCAAGGACATCTTCGACAAATACGGACTCACAGCTCCCAGAACCTGGGATGAGTTGCTGGCGGTTTGTAAAACCCTGAAACAAAATGGTGTGGCGCCGTTTGCCATCGGCACCAAGTTTCTCTGGACCGCGGCCGGCTGGTTCGACTACATGAACCTGCGCATCAACGGGATGGATTTTCACATGAAGTTGATGGCCGGTGATGTGGCGTATACCGACCCGCGGGTCAAGAACGTGTTTGCCAAATGGCGAGAGGTGGTCGATCCGGGCTACTACATTGAAAATCATACCTCTTATTCGTGGCAGGATGCCCAGGCGTTTTTGTATCAGGGCAAGGCGGCCATGTATTTGATCGGAAATTTTATTGTGCCGAATTTTCCGGCCGAGTTGCAAGGCAAGATGAAATTCTTCCAGTTTCCGAAAATCGACCCGAAGATCCCGTTTTATGAGGATGCGCCCACCGATATCCTGGCCATTCCCACCCGTGCGAAAAACAAAAAAGACGCCCTCACGTTTCTGTCATACGTCTCCCAGCCCAAGGTTATCCGCAAGCTCAATGATGCCCTGGGTCAATTGCCGACGCACAAACAGGCTGGTGTCAAGGACGATTACTACCTGGCCGCCGGCAACCAGATGCTTTCCGTGGCGGCCGGTACGGCCCAGTTTTACGACCGCGACACCAAACCGGAAATGGCCAAGGTCGGCATGAAAGGCTTCCAGGAATTCATGGTCAAGCCCGACCGCATTGATAAAATCCTGGTGCGCATCGAAAAGGCGCGCAAACGGATCTACAAAAAGTAACCCGATCATCGGCGGCAGGGCGGGGGCGCAATGCTTTCTCCCTGCCGGTTGCGCATACGGAGACCGGCCATGCAGAATTTCTGGGAGAAAAACCAGGTAAGAATTGTCCCCTGGCTGTTTTTGACACCGGCCTTGATCATGTTCTCGGTTTATGTCGTGTATCCGATTGCCCAGAGTCTGATTTTAAGCGTTTATGAATGGGACGGCCTGGCCGAAGAAAAACTGTTTGTCGGACTGGGCAACTATATTGAACTGTTTGACGACGAGGTGTTCTGGACTTCGTTGAAGAACAATCTGATTTGGGTGTTGTTCTACCTGCTGTCGCCGCCCATCGGTCTGGCCATCGCCCTGTTCCTCAACCAGCAGGGCCGGGTCATGCGTCTGGTGAAATCGTTGTTTTTCTTTCCCTTTGTCATTTCGCAGATCGTGGTGGGCCTGGTGTTTACCTGGTTTTACGATCCCAGCTTCGGATTGCTCAACAAACTGCTGCTCGGCCTGGGGCTGGCGGCCGAGCCGCTGGCGCCGCTTTCCAGCGAAAGCGGCGTGACCTATGCCATTGTCTTTGCCGGCTTGTGGCCCCAGGTGGCCTACTGCATGATTTTGTACCTGACCGGCTTGAAGGCCATTGACCAGGAGCAGGTGGAGGCGGCGTCCATGGACGGGTGCAGCGGTTGGAAGATGCTGTGGTACATCATCATTCCGCAATTGCGGCCGGCCACCTTTATCGCCATCGTGGTTACAGTCATCGGCTCATTGCGCAGCTTCGACCTGGTGGCCATCATGACCCAGGGCGGTCCGTACAACAGCTCCAGCGTGTTGGCTTTTTTCATGTACGAGCAGTCGATCACCAATTATCGTATGGGCTACGGCACTGCCATCGCAACGATGCTGTTTTTAATTATGGGGATCTATATTACCTATTTTCTGACACGGATGCTGCGACAGGAAAGGATGCGCTGATGTTTCCCAAACCGATTGAAAAAACCCCTCTGGCGTGCCGGCTATCCTATAAGGCCGGGGTCTGGGTGGCCCTGGCGCTGTGGCTTTTGCCCCTGGCGGCGATGCTGCTGACCTCCTTTCGCTCCCTGACCGATATTAACCAGGGCAACTACTGGGGAATTCCTTCCGAGTGGATGGTGGTGGAAAATTATCTGGGGGTTTTTCAAACCACGCCCATGGGCCGCTACATGGTCAACAGCCTGATGATCACGCTGCCCACGGTCATCGGCGCCCTGGCGATTTCCGCCCTGGCGGCCTACGCGTTGGCAAAGTACAATTTCAAACTCAATGTGGCCCTGTTCGCCATGTTTATCGCCGGGAACTTCATCCCTTTCCAAATCCTGATGATTCCGGTGCGCAATTTAACCATTTCATTCGGCTTTTACGATACGATTCACGGGCTGGTCCTGTTTCATATCGCCTTCCAGGCCGGCTTTTGCACCTTGTTTTTGCGCAATTTCATCAAGGCGTTGCCCACCAGCCTGATTGAGGCGGCGCGCTGCGACGGCGCCGGCGAGTTTCGCATTTTCTTTGTTTTAATACTACCGCTCATCCGGCCGGCCCTGGCGGCTCTGGCGGTATTGATCTTTACTTTCGTCTGGAACGATTATTTCTGGGCCCTGGTGCTGGTCCAGAGCGACGGGGTGCGTCCGGTCACGGCCGGCCTTGAAGCCCTCAAGGGGCAATGGGTGGCCTCCTGGCAGATGATCGCCGCCGGCTCCATCCTGGCCGCCATGCCGCCGGTGGCCATGTTCTTCGCCATGCAGAAGCATTTTATCTCCGGGTTGACCATGGGGGCGACCAAAGGATAACGCGTGCCCATCCGCCAAAAGATACCACTTGCGGATGGACACGAACTTGCTTTCGATCACACTTTCACGTTGCAGTGGGTTCTGTGACAATAGGATTTTACCGTGAAAAAGATAATCACCGATGCGGTCTTTCGGCTTGATGGTCAGGGTTCGACGGTTGTTTTCGATTGCCGCTCATCCGGCGTTGCGCGTTGCTTGTATTGGGGGGCGCGGCTCGCGGCCGAGGATGGACCGGCCCAATTACGCGCTGCCGGCCGCAAGCCGGTGCCAAAGGGCGTGCTGGACGAGCCGGTTCCCATGACACTGTTTCCGGAGCAGGGCCGTGGCTTCTGGGGCCAACCCGCGTTGTCCGGCGCGCGGGGCCGAACAGCGTGGTGCAACCGTTTCGTGATCGAGGCGGTGGGGCCCACCGCGCAAGGGCTTACTGTTCAGCTAAACGACGCCCAGGCCCAACTTGGGCTGCAACTGGAAATTCTTTTCGATACCGCCACCGATGTGGTGCAGCGCCGCAGCATACTCACCAACGCCGGCGACGCACCCTATGAAATCCGCTGGTGCGCGGCGGCCGCGTTTGAATTACCCGGCCTGTGTCAGGAACTGCTCGGTTTTCACGGGGCATGGATCAATGAATTTCAGACCTTGCGCCAGGCGTTTCCCGCAGGGGTTTACTTGCGGGAGAACCGCAAGGGGCGCACCTCGCACGATTGCTTTCCGGGCCTGGTTGCCGGTAGCCGGGGGTTTGACGATCATAGCGGACAGGTTTACGGGTTTCACTTGGGCTGGAGCGGAAATCACCGTTTGCTGGCTGAAACGGTTTGCGACGGTACCCGGCAGGTGCAACTGGGCACGTTGTTCATGCCTGGTGAAATGGTTCTGGCGCCGGGCGAAGCGTATACAACGCCGTGGGCTTATGGGTGCTACGCGGACGAGGGGCTCAACGGGTTGAGTGCCAAACTGCACCGGTTCGTGCGCACCCGCATTCTGCCGCCGCAGGTCAAGGCGGCCCCGCGGCCCGTGCAGTTCAATACCTGGGAGGCAACTTATTTCGACCACGATTCGCAGCGGCTCCGGGCCCTGGCCCGCACTGCGGCTTCGCTGGGGGTCGAGCGCTTCGTGCTGGATGATGGGTGGTTTGCGGGACGTGATCATGATCGCAGGGGGTTGGGCGACTGGGCGCCCGATCCGGCCAAGTACCCCCAGGGACTGGCGCCGCTCATCGATGAAGTGCAAATGCTCGGCATGTCGTTCGGGTTGTGGGTGGAGCCCGAAATGATCAACCCGGATTCCGATTTATACCGCGCGCATCCGGATTGGGTGCTGCACCTCGATCCTCTGCCCCGGCAGCAGGGACGGCACCAGTTGGTTTTGGATCTGACACGGCCCGAGGTGTTCACGTATTTATTCGATGCGCTTGACGGTTTGTTGTCCAGATACGCGATCTCCTATTTAAAATGGGACATGAACCGTGATCTGACCACGGCGGGGCACGACGGGCAGGCGGCTTATCACGGTCAGGTGCAGGCTTTTTACCGCTTGCTGGACCGGCTTGGCAAGGCCCACCCGCAAATCGAAATCGAAACCTGTGCCTCGGGCGGCGCCCGCGTCGATTACGAAGTATTAAAACGCTGCCACCGGGTGTGGCCCAGTGACAACAACGACGCGCTCAGCCGCCGGCGCATTCAACAGGGATTTACGCTTTTCTTTCCGCCCGAGATAATGGGATCGCACGTGGGCCCGGTGACAAGTCATACCACCGGCCGGCGCCACCGACTCGGATTGCGCGCTCAGACCGCGTTTTGGGGGCACATGGGAATCGAATGCGACATCACCGCGCTTGACCTGCATGCCGCCGAAAAACTAAAGACCTACATTTCACTTTACAAGGCTTACCGGGACGTGCTGCACAGCGGCACTTATGCCCGGTTGAAACTGGACGACGCACGCCGCCACGGCTGGCAGGTGACCGGGCCGGATCGGTGCACGGCCATTCTCGGTGTGGTGCAGACCGACGATCCGGGACAACGGGCCGGTCTGCGTTTGTACCCGGTGGGGCTTGATTTGCACAAGCGCTATAGCGTCGAGCGAATCGATCCGGAAGCGACCGGCATGGCTGAGCAAAGGCTTGCGGCTAAAAAAGGGGAGGCGGAAAACACGATTCTGTCCGGCGCTTTTCTGATGGCCGGCGGCATCACCTTGTCGCTGCCCCATCCCGAATCCGGCGCCCTGCTCGTGTGCGAGGCGATCTGACCGGCGCCCCTGGAAGCGACCGCCACGCAGATGATGTCGTTGGATTCGCAGAATAAAAATGGAAGTAAAACCACGATGATCGGAACCTATTACTATCCGGAGCAATGGCCCGCTAAGCAGTGGAAGGCCGATTTTGAACGCATCAAACAGATGGGGTTGGGTCATGTGCACATGGGCGAGTTTGCCTGGGCGCACATGGAACCGGAAGAAAACCGGTTTGAATTCGAGTGGCTCGATCAGGCGGTTGAACAGGCCAAGCAGGCCGGGTTAAAGATTATCCTATGTACCCCCACCGCCGCCCCGCCGGTGTGGTTGAGTCAAACCTATCCTGAAACGCTGCCGGTCAAGGCCAACGGCCGGCGGGTGACACACGGCTCGCGCGCGCACCGTTGCGTGAATTCAGCGGTGTTCAATCGCCTGGCCGAACGGATCGCCACGCAACTGGCGCTTCACTACGGGGACGATCCTGATGTGATCGGCTGGCAGGTCGACAACGAGCTGGGACATTATCACAGCGCACCTTGCTATTGTCTCGCCTGTCTGGTGCATTTCCGGCAGCATTTGCAAACCCGCTACCAAACCATTGGAGCCTTGAACCATGCCTGGGCTGGTGACTTCTGGTCACAGCGCTATGACGATTTCGAGCAAATCGAACTGCCCAATCCCGAAACATTGGGCTATCTGCCCAATGAACACGCCCGGCTCGATTTCCTTTTGTTTTATTCGGTCTCCCTGGCCCGCTTTATCGAACGTCAGGCCCGGATTTTACGCGCGCATCTGCATGCCGGCGCATGGATCACCCACAATTTCATTGCCGGTGACCGCTTTTGTGATCCCCGGCATGTGGCCCCGGCCACGTTGGATTTTTTCAGCATCACGATGTATCCGGTTTCCGGCGAATATGGCGGCACGCCGCAAACCGAACAGTTTCGCATCGGCGATCCCATGGCGGTTGCGCATCACTGCGATGTTGCCCGGGGCCACAACGGCCGGTGGGGGCTCATGGAATTGCAGCCCGGCCAGGTCAACTGGGGGCCGTTCAATTGCCGCCCCTATCCGGGGGCGGTGCGTCTCTGGTTGTGGACCGCCATTGCCCATGGGGCCGAACTGCTCGACACCTATCGCTTCCGTCAGCCGGTTGCCGGGTGCGAGCAGTACCACGCCGGCCTGCTGGCCCTGGACGGCCAGACACCGGCACCGGGCGGGGAAGAATTTCAGCAGGTCGCCGCCGAATTGGACCGGATTGGGGCCTATTTGACCGGGACCGGCACCCTCCCATTGCCCAGGGCGGCGATCTATTTCGACTGGACCAGCAGCAAAGCCCTTGAAATCCACCCGCAGTCCCTGGACTTTGATGCGGCGCAATGCTGGCTGCGATTTTACAGCGCCCTCAAGACCCTTGGCTTTGCAGTTGATATCATTGACAGTGAAAGTGATTTGACACCGTATGGTCTGGTCTGCACCGCATTGGTCGATTTGGCCCCGGATGCGCTGCTTGCGCGGTGGCGGCAGTATATCGAAAACGGCGGCCACCTGCTGGCCGGGCCCCGCACGGCAACGCGGCTGCCCAACGGCCATTTTCCGCAGACGACCTACGGCCGCCGGCTGGCGCGTTTGGTCAAGGCCGAATTGAGCGGCTATGATGTTTTGCCTGCAGGGCATACCGGCACCATTGAGTTGCTTCCCGGAGGAAGAAAAATTGCATGGCATAGCTGGTCTGAACAATGGCGACCGGACGGACAAAGTACGATCCTGGCCGTTCATCGCGACCAGTTTTACCAAGGCGCCTGTGCCGCGTTTCAAACCCGCGTGGGCAAGGGGGCGGCCACGGTTGTCGGTTTCGACGCCGCCGAAGGTATCCGTGCAACCGTCGCCGCAGGTTTGGATGCCCTCGGGCAAACCCGTGTGTCCCTGCCGCCGCGCTGTCTCTACCAGGTCCGCGGCCGGTTGGGGATCTTTCTGAATTTTAATGCGTTTGAAGTGAAACTGCCGGCAAGCCTCGTACCGGCGGAAAAATCCGCGCTGCTGATCGGCCAAACCGTTGTCCCGGCGGCGGATGTGGCGGTTTGGTTAAACGATTGATATTGTCTTTTCCGGTCATACCGGGGCTGGAATTTGCGTTTTGCGATCACATCGAGCGCAGATGCGATGTCTATCGCGCGTCTTTGAAATGCACTTCTGGCTGTTGGCGCAATGCTGCGGCCGCCTGCTCGGCGGTGATATCCCGCTGAGCTTCGGCCAGCATTTCATAACCGACCATGAATTTGCGGACCGACGCCGACCGCAAAAGGGGCGGATAGAAGTGCGCATGCAGTTGCCAGTGGTGATCTTCTTCCCAATCAAACGGCGCGCCGTGCCAGCCCATGGTGTAGGGAAACGAGGTCTTGAACAGATTGTCATACTTCGTCAGCATGATTTTCAACATGACCGCCAGGCTTGCCTGTTCTTCACTGTCAAGTTCCGGCAAACGCCTTACCGGGCGTCGCGGCAGAAGTAAAATCTCGTAGGGCCAGATGGCCCAATAGGGGACCACGGCCAGCCAGTGGTCATTGCCGGCGACGACCCGTTCTTCTTGCGCCGCCTCCATCTCGGCATATTCAAGCAGCATCAAACGGCCATGGGTTTGCGTGTAAAGCGCCTGCTGGTAGTCTTCTTTCAGCGGCGTTTCCGGTACGCGGTCCGCCGCCCAGATCTGGCCGTGTGGGTGAGGGTTGGAACAGCCCATCACCGTCCCCTTGTTTTCGAAAATCTGCACCCAGCGATAGCGTTGCCCGAGTTCTTCGGCCTGTTGGGACCAAATATTGATCACACCCTGAATCTCTCTGGTGGAGAGCTCCGGCAGGGTGCGGTCGTGGCTGGGGGAAAAGCAGACAACCCGGCAAAGCCCCTGGATGGCTTCACTTTGAAACAGGGGATGTTTTGCACCGTCTTCGACGTCGCCGTCGAGCAAAGCCGGAAAGTCGTTGTCGAATACAAACGGGCCGTTGTACCTTGGATTGATGGTGCCGTTGGAACGCCGGTTGCCCGGACAAAGATAGCATTGGGGGTCGTATGCCCGTAATCGCTGGACCGGCGCCGCCTCCTGCTGGCCCCGCCAGGGACGTTGTGAACGATGCGGGGAAACCAACAACCATTCGCCGATCAGGGGATTGAACCGCCGGTGGGGATGCCGGGAAATATCCAGTTCCATAAAATTTACCCTTCTTAAGTCGACCCCCTGACAATTAACCGTGTAGGCAATGTTTGGGTTGAGGGGAGAAAAGTATCCTCACCGGTTTCAATTCTTTCCAATAACAGTTTCGCCGCTGTCCGTCCAATTTCAAAAGCCGGTTGATCCACCGTGGTCAGCGGCGGATCGATAAGGGCTGTAATCGGGTTGTTGGAAAAACCGACCAACGCCGTGTCTTGCGGTATTTTCAAACCGCGCGTCCTGAGCTGGCTAAAGGCCCCGATGGCCACCGGATCGTTCACCGCGAAGATGGCGTCCGGCGGTGGATTGAGCGTCAAAAGCGTTTTTGTCCCTTGCTGCCCATCGATTTCATTGAAACCACCGGCAATTACGTAATCGGAATTGACGCTGAGGCCATGATCTTCCAAAGCGTGCCGATAGCCGCGCAGCCGCTGATAACTCATGGCGATATGTTGCGCACCGGCCAAATGAGCGATGCGAGTATAACCGGATTGAATCAAATGTGCAACCGCCTCGTAGGCCCCCTTGTAGTCTTCCACCACGACTTTGCCGGCCTGGAGCGCATCCGGCACGCGATCAAAAAACACCAGCGGCGTCCCTTGATCAATTAACGCCTGGAAATGGTCGAGCTTGCGGGTGTTCTGCGATATGGAAATCAGCATGCCTGCCACCCGGTGGGACACCAGGGCACGGGTGTTGATCTGTTCCCGTTCACACTCTTCGTTGCTTTGACACACCATGATCGTGTAGCCGGCATCGTAGGTAACCTGCTCGATGCCGCTGATGGCCGTAGCGAAAAAATCGTGTTTGATTTCCGGCACGACCACCCCGATAGTATTGGAGCGCTTGTTTTGCAGGCTTTGGGCGATAAGATTGGGCTGGTAGTTAAAGCGGCGGGCCATGGCCCTGACCTTGTCACGCGTATTGGGACTGATGTCCGGATGGTTGCGTAAAGCGCGCGATACCGTTGACGCGGATATACGCAGCTTGCGAGCAATATCCTTAATCGTAACTTGTGCCATTATGTGTAAACCCTTTATGCGGTCGAGGTGGCGTGCAAACGCAACCGCAAACGTTTGCAAAATTTTAAGGCGCCCACTGGGTTTTGTCAATTAAAAAAGGATGGGAAGGGAAGGGGATGATGGCTAGTGTTCGCGTTAATATTTCTATTATTGCGATGCCAATGCATTAATAACGTCGATATTGGGGCTAATATCTTCCAATAACAAATCAATACATTTATTATACGCACTTAGGGCCTCTTGTGATATTAGTCACATTCGTCAATCATATCACGCCCAATTATAGCTCTTTTATAAGATCCAAATATCGTCTCTAATTGACTGATCATCGGAATCCTTGAAGGTTTCGACGCTTCCTCAATTTTGGCAATCTCAGCCTCAATTCTCGCAATATCTTTCTGGGTAGCGATCAAATTCTCATTGTTTGGCCCAAGCATTTTTATAGCTGTATCATATTTCAACTTCATATTACTACATTTCCTAAACTTTAAGATAGGAGCATTGTACCATCGCTCATAATTTTTTCTACATACCGTATATCTATCATTTAAATGATTACCACTATTCATCAGCCATGCTTATCTTGAGGTTAGGCAAAACCTATAACCAC
Organism: Desulfobacterales bacterium; assembly: GCA_028282295.1. Lineage (GTDB taxonomy): Bacteria > Desulfobacterota > Desulfobacteria > Desulfobacterales > JANQIE01 > JANQIE01. The sequence continues at coordinate 27,123 of JANQIE010000072.1, forward strand.
AAGGAGATAACGGCATGGCTAAAAATAAAATTCAGTTT
>JANQIE010000104.1 GCA_028282295.1 Desulfobacterales bacterium
ATAGTTTTCTTGGCTACGACATAAATACCAACCAATTAATGAAAGCCCTTCATTGATAGCCCCGGGCCAGTAAAAACAGGGGTTTTCGTTCAGGCACTATTTAAGCAGGTTGCTATAAATAATATGTCATTATAGAGACAACCCGTCATAAGAATTTTGAATAATAAGACCATCGCTTAAAAAGCTCAACAAAAACCGAAACTTCTTACAAATCTTTCTGAGAAAAGCCCTTAATATCAAGCCGTTTCGCTGCGCAGTTAAATTTTAACGGGATTTCAACCGGCTTTAGGTTTAGGGCCGCGGAAAAAATAAAGTGTGAAATTATTTTTGCGCAAGCCCTAAGCTTTTGACTTTTTTTCTTGCGCTTTGTCAATTTTTTGCGATATTTTTCTTCACTCAAAATGCTCCTTTCGGTGTATTTGTCTGTTGTTCTGAAAAACGCATAACACACTGAATTAGTGATTATTTTAAGTATTTTTTTGCTTCGCTGTTATTTTTTGCATGCTTATTTTGGAATTAACTGTTCAACGTTTGGGGTCCACCGCACATGACAACCGGCATATCCGCAAATGCAGCCATTCGGCAGCAACTGGAAAACAACATCCTGAAGGGATTGGTCGCTGAATGGCAACTGGTATGGGAATCGTTGCCCTGCTCGTATCAAGCCAAACTCAAACAACCTTTTTTTGCTCTGCATACATCCCGCCGCCGCGCGGGATTTTGGGTGGCGGCGGAAAATAAAATCAGCTTGAGCCGCCGCCTGGTTCTGAACTGTTCCTGGGGGAAGGTGCGCGATGTGTTGCATCACGAAATCGCTCACCAGATCGCGGATCGAGTCGGCAATGCCGCCCATGAGCCGCCGCATGGGCCGGCGTTTCGCAAGGCATGCCGCAGGTTGCATATCAGTCCCAGAGCGTCCCTGATCAGAGATTGCGAAGATCATGACGAGATACCGCCGGTTGCCGACGATGAACACAGCCGCATCGTTGCGCGGGTGAAAAAGCTATTTGCCCTGGCCGGCAGCCGGAACCGTCATGAAGCCGAAGCCGCTATGCAGAAAGCCCATCAACTTGTCGCCAAACACCATATTGAACTGATCGAAGTTCACCAGCAACGCGATTTCACCAGTTCACTCATAACCCAACCGGCATTGCGCCATACCCGCGACAGATATCATCTGGCCAAACTCATTCAGGATTTTTATTTTATCCAGGGGATCTGGATATCCGCCTTTGTTGTGGGCAAGGGTAAACTCGGCCGCGCCCTTGAAATCAGCGGCACGCCACAAAATGTTGCGTTAGCCGGGTATGTATTCGATTTCATCAGTGGCTACATTGAACGCCAGTGGCGCCGGTATAACCGCGACGGCGAGCACAGCCGGCACCGTAAAACGGACTTTGCCGTCGGCATCATTGAAGGCTTTCGTCAAAAATTGAAAGACAGCCGGACCCGTCTGTTCGCCGACAAAAAACAGCGGGCCTTGGTTACGCAACCAGACCCGCAGTTGTGCCGCTACATGCGGCATAAACATCCCTATGTGTCCAACATCAAACGCCGGGGCGGCCATCACGATCCCGATGTTATCAACGACGGGGTGACATTAGGCCGCAAACTGGTGATTGCCAAGGGCCTGACCGAACGCCGTCGCAACGGCAAAAGGCTTATTGCGCCTTTTCCTTGCGCAGCCAGTAAGGATTGATCAGGTCTTCGAAGATACTCATGGCGGCTTCGGATCCCTGACCGGCCGCGGTGATAATCTGCTTGTAACCGCCCTCCACGTCTCCGGCTGTATAGATGCCGGGCAAACTGGTACGATGACGGTTATCATGGACGATGTAGCCATCCGCGTCCAAATCGAGCCCAATCTGTTGGGCCAGTTTTACTGCCGGCACGTAGCCGATGGCAATGAAAACGCCATCAGTGTCCATGGTGGACGTTTCATTGGTCCGGTTGTTCACCAGCATTACTTTGCCGACCCGTTCGTCACCCAAAATTTCTTTTACTTCGGTGTCCCAGAGAACCGGAATCGCGGCTTCGCGCATGCTTTTTTGTAAGAACTCCTGTGCGCGCAATTTGTCGCGCCGATGCACCAGGGTGACATCGACCCCCATATGGCGCAGGTTCAACGCTTCGGTCACCGCGCTGTTACCGCCCCCGACCATAATCACTTTTTTGCCTTTGAACAACGGCCCGTCGCACGTGCTGCAATAACTGACACCGCGGCCCGACAGGCGCTCTTCGCCCGGGATGCCCAGATGCTTGTGGTTTGCTCCGGTAGCCAGCAAAATCACCTTGGTTTTGAATTTTCGCCGGCTGGTTTGAACATTCATGGGGTGCTGCTGCGTATCGATCTTAATCACTTCTTCCCCTTGATAGATCTGAACATACTGCAAGGCATGGCTTACCATAATATCGACCAGGGACTTGCCGCCCACGGAAGTAAAGCCGGGATAGTTTTCTACGATCGGAGTGGTCGCCACCTGTCCACCCAATGCATTGCGCTCGATCAGGGCGGTATTCAAACCGCTGCGCACGGCGTAAATTGCGGCCGTCAGCCCGGCCGGTCCGCCGCCGACGATCAGCAGATCGGTTTCCACCAGTTCGGCGTCGCTTTCGGGGATAAAGATGGTTTGCGGCTCCATTTTTTGCAAGGATAAAACAAAAACCTCTTCGGGTTGGGCGCCTTTGGCGATCAGCACGTCATTGGCAAAAACCTGCGGCACGCTCTGCGCGTCATACTGGTTTGTAAGTTCCGGAACTGCCTGGTTGTCGATCAATTCAAGGGAGATATTCTCCGGTTTGGCGATGGCGGCACGAAGCGCGTTGACGGCCTGTTGGGGACAGTACGGACACCCGGCGCTACTGAAAACCTTCAAGGTGACCGGGGTTGTCACTTTGTCCAACACCTTGCGTGATTGATCGCTGAGCCCGCTTTGGCCGTTGCCCACCAATACCAGCAGCTCCATAAAGGTACGAGCCTCTTCGCCCAACGGTGCGCCGATCCAGCGAATGTTGTACTTTTCCGGTGCGATGACCATGGTCGGCGCGAATTTAATATTCCATTTGCGGGCCATTTCATGGCTGATATCATATTCACGCACGGTGATTTTGGTCGTCAACTCACGAAACGCGCGAATGATCTGACGGGATGCTTGAGTGTGGATATCTGCGCCGCCGCTTTGTGTAAACAAATAGATCGGAATGTCGTTCGGCAATTGGTCGAACCGTGCCTTTAGTTGCTGATAAATCATCTCCTCATTTAGAGGCTCGTTGCCTCCCGGTGCCATTTGCATAGGTCTCTCCATCATATGGTTAATCTCCAAATCAGTTTTAATTACAATAGGTTATATTGTAGCAAGTCGAATACGGTGCTAATTTCACTCATAAACTTAAGGTACAAACCAAAAGGTGTCAACCAACAGCGCGCCACGGTCCAAACTGCCACCCTCCCCTACGATTAAAGGTGCAAACTGTTTGAATTGCTTTGCATGCTTGTGTTATTGAAACTGAATCCGAGCACAGACACATTTGTCCGCAGGGGAATCGTATTTGGAAATTTGGAGTGTAAATCCGGTTAAAACAGCTCGATCCGGTGGGCACGGCCCACCCTACACTCCTGCCCGGCGGCACTAATAGGTAGGGTGGACCGTGCCCACCAGCGGAATGGATTTCAAATGCGGTTTTCCCGCATTCGTCCACCATAACCACCTCGGCCGTCTGTGCTCCTGCCACTCATATCGTTTTGATGCCGATCGTTTTAACGCCGACCCCGTCGAAAGGAGCATCGATGAAGAACCGAAGTCAAATTCAGGCCCTTGTACATGACATTTACGGTCCACGGCAGGCTCCGGAAATATTGCAGCGATTTGAAAAAATGATTACCACGGCCGCACCCGCGCAACCAGCCGACGACATGGAGTATTTCAGTGAAAAAGATGTGGTGTTGATCACCTACGGTGATTCACTGCGACAAGCAAACCAGCGACCACTCGAAACACTACACCACTTTGCCGCCGACCGTCTGGCCGACATATTTTCCGCAATCCATATTCTACCTTTTTATCCCTATTCTTCCGATGACGGCTTTTCCGTAATCGACTTTTTCGCGGTCGACCCGGATTTGGGGCGTTGGGAAGATATTCAGGCCATTGGAGCAGATTTTGATCTGATGTTCGATCTGGTCGCCAATCATTTTTCGGCTGCAAGTGAATGGTTTCAAAACTACCTCGCCGGCATAAAAGGCTTTGATGCCTTTGCCCTGGAAACCGATCCCGCGCTGGATCTGACTAAGGTCACCCGGCCGCGCACCCATCCGTTGCTGACCCCGTTTACCAAAAAAAACGGCCAACAGGTGCATTTGTGGACCACATTCAGCGCGGACCAGATTGACTTTAACTACCGCAGTGCCGATGTATTCGAGTGCATGCTCGACGTGCTGCGACACTATGTGAACAACGGCGCCCGGCTAATCCGCTTGGACGCCATCGCATTTCTGTGGAAGGAAATCGGCACGAGCTGCCTGCATCTGCCCCAGACTCACAAGATGATCCAGCTATTTCGCAAATTTCTCGACGAGATTGCACCCCGTACGGTTATCATCACAGAAACCAACGTGCCCCATCCGGAGAACATCAGCTATTTTGGCGATGGTCACAACGAGGCCCAACTGGTCTACAATTTCACCCTGCCCCCTTTGCTTTTGCATACCTTCACGCATGCAAACGCCGCTGAATTAAGCCGCTGGGCCGGCATCCTTGAAGCCCCCTCGCCAGCCAACACGTTTTTTAATTTCACCGCATCCCACGACGGTATCGGTGTCCGGCCGCTGGAAGGGATTCTTGACGATACGCAAGTAGACCAACTTATTGATGCCGTGAAAAAAAACGGTGGACGGGTCTCTTACAAACAGAATGAAGATGATTCGCAAAGCCCGTATGAACTCAACATTGCTTACGTGGACGCCATGCGCCCGCCATCTCCCCAACCCGAATTGCACGCGGCGCGTTTCCTGGCGTCTCAGGCCATCCAATTAAGCCTGCCGGGGGTTCCGGGTATTTATATCCACAGCCTGTTAGGGTCGCAAAACTGGGTGGAAGGGGTCGAGCAATCCGGTATTGCCAGACGCATCAATCGTGCAAAGCTCGATTATTCGACCGTTGCAAAGGAACTGGCCGACGGGGATTCGCTACGCAGCCGCATATTTACGGCCTATTGCCGGATGATCAGGATTCGTCGGCAACAACCGGCGTTTCACCCCAACGCAGCATTTGAGGTTTTGGATCTTGCGGATCAAACATTTGCGTTCAAACGTTGGACCGCGTCCCAGAAGATTATCGTGATCACCAACGTATCCGGCGACCGAATTCAAGTGGCATTGACCGGCGAGCCACCAGGCAACCGCATGACGGACTTATTGAGCAACAAGTCATTTGATACATCCGCGCTTGCATTGGCGCCGTATCAGTTTGTCTGGTTGGCGGCATAAAACCGGAAACCGCCTTATTCCTGCCAGCCGGCATCAGGCTCCGAAACCGTTATTTATAATGATAATAATGAATTATATAAAAATGGTTGCGCGTGGAAGCAATGTACATTATCTATAATGTACATTGTCTATTCAGATAAACAGATCCGGATACAATCATTAGGGTTCGCGAAACACCGACTTATGAAATGGCATTTGTTGTGTGTAATGGATATCGGTCCCCGAACGCTGCAGGAAGACAGCCTGCTGGCCGGCAAGCGCGTCTATCAGGAAAACTTTCTGATTCAATCGCAAAAGTTTGAATCCGATTGGGTGATGGCGGCTGTATGCGACGGGCTTGGCGGACATCCCGGCGGCGACTCGGCCAGCCGCTTTGTCTGCGAAAGCCTTAACCAAGCGGCACCATCCTCGCTCAGTATCGACGTCAAATCCGTTGACGCCCTTTTGCGCCGCATCCAACGGCGCACGGAGCAACAACTTGCTGCGCGTAGCGGCACCACCGCAGCCGGCCTGCTGATCCACCAGCATCACGCGGTAGCCTTCAATGTCGGCGACAGCCGGGTCTACGAACTGAACGCCGACGGCGCCCATTGCCTTTCACACGACCATTCATTGGTTCAGCGGCTTATCGATGAAAAAATGATCACACCGGCGCAAGCCTTCAAACATCCGCACAGAAATATCATCAGTTTTGGTTTGGGCCCGGTGTTTTCGGAACGCTGGACCCAATTCGCACCATTTTATCGCGAACTGGAAATCAAGCCTGATTTCTGGTACTTGATTTGTTCGGACGGACTTAGTGACCTAATGCCCATTGAACAGATTCACCAGACACTGATGCCCGACCCGATGCAAAAAGGCCCGGATCTATTAAAATCGTTGCAACGGTTCCGTCTGGTTGACAATACGAGTTTTGTTCTTTTGCACATGGATAACTAGTGCCGCCAACATGGCGCACTGAAAGTCGAATGGATGCAAGAAATCATAAAAAGGTGTCTTCCCACCTACAAGATCGTACGAAAACTGGGCGAAGGTATTTTCGGCGAGGTTTTTCTTGTCCGCGACAATTTAAAGGACCGCGCCGTCAAGATCGTCCCGTTTCTCGTTGAACGGTCGCTTACCTATAAAACCGCCGCTGATTTAGATACCAAAATCTCGCAAGACTACCATGCGGTGCGGACCTACTACGACCAGATCAAGGGCGAAGGGGTTGTCGACATCTATGATTTTCACCTGGTCGATAAACATGTTTCCCAAAGCCAGGCCAAGGCGTACCTGGTTATCCTGATGGCCTACTGCCCGGAGAATTTGCTCGACCATGTTATCAATCGCTATCCTGTGCCGTCCCCGTGGGCCCTTAAACTCACCCGGGAACTCGCCCACCTGACCAGCCGTCTGTGCCGACACCAGGCCGATACCTTCCTGATTACCGATTTGAAACCGGCCAATTTTCTGATCGACACCACCGACCGGCTTGTGATCGGCGACTTGGGGGGCATCAAACGCCTTAGCAGTATTTCCGCCACCGCCAAGGCACAATTTACACCAAATTGGTCGGCACCCGAAGTCGTCATCCGTGGCGAGCGACCGTCCCAGCAATCCGTGATCTTCTCGTTCGGCATGGTGACCCATTTTATCTGGGAGGGCCTGCCCCCCTTCGATGACAAAGATTTTCTGGAACGATTGCTGCTCATCAAAGAAAAAGGGATCGCCCTTACCCGTGACGACACACCGGAAGCGATTCAGCACCTGATCAAAGCCTGTCTTGAATTCGAACCGGAAAACCGGCCGCCTGATTTCGAAATCATCCTGAAAGTACTTGATAGAAGAAAAACTGATTCGACCGCCCCACTCTCTCCGGCCCGCGCAAAGGTCGACACCGGCGCAAAAACCCGGCAATCCGCTGTCTCCGCACCACGCTACGATGCAAAAACCGAATTGCTGAACATGCCGACGGTGTCCGTCACCGTCAGCACGCCCGAACCGGGAGATGACTGGATCGAACCTGTAACCGGAATCGAATTTGTCTGGGTGCCGGGGGGAACGTATCAAATGGGGTGTGGGGCTTGGGATCAGCAGGGCTACCAAAACGAAAGCCCGGTGCACCGGGTATCCCTGTTCGGCTTCTGGCTGGGGCGCTATACGGTTACCCAGGGGCAATGGACCCACGTCATGCGTTCAAATCCGTCATATTTTAAAAGCGGCGACGCCTATCCGGTGGAGCAGGTGAGTTGGAAGGACATCCAGCAGTACATTCAAAAGCTCACGGAACTCAATAAGGGCCAATATGCGTTTCAATTGCCTTCCGAAGCCCAGTGGGAGTATGCCGCTCGTAACGGGGGCAAGCCCGACATTTATGCCGGCGGCAACGACCTCGACGCATACGCCTGGTACATCGACAATACCGACGGCAAACCGCAACCGGTAGGTACCAAGGCGCCCAACAAACTGGGATTGCATGACATGAGCGGCAACCTCTGGGAATTGTGCCTCGATCTGTATAAAGATAACGCTTACAGCCGGCATGTTTTGAACAATCCGGTCAATACCACCGGAAGCAGTGAAGGCCAACGCGTGCGTCGCGGCGGGTGCTGGTTTAGTCTGGCCAATGCATGCCGTTGTTGCAGCCGGCGCAAAACCGCTACCGATGAGCGCAATCATAACCTTGGATTCCGCCTGGTCAGACTACCTTAGGGCTCGCCCTTAACCCAAAATCGACAGGAACCCTGCCAACATGCAAACACCACTGATAATCGGCGTCATGGGAGGAGGAACGGCAACCGCGGCCCAAACGCAAGACGCTTATCTGTTAGGAACACTGATCGCGCAAAAAGGTTGGATTTTGTTGAACGGCGGCCGCAAGGCGGGCATCATGGACGCATCGGCCAAAGGCGCCCGTGACAATGGCGGCATAACAGTCGGTATCTTGCCGGATGACCATGCCGCCAACGTTTCCGACCACATTATGATTCCTATTCTCACCGGCATGGGCAATGCGCGCAACACCGTCAATGTTCTTTCAAGCAGTATTGTGGTGGCATGTGCCGGCGGTGCCGGCACCCTTTCCGAAATTGCTCTTGCCCTGAAAAGTGACAGGACGGTTATTCTGCTTAATTTCGATGTCCGCCGAACGTTTCCCACATACGTGTCCGGCGGCCGTCTACTCTATGCTGAGTCCCCTGCACAGGTAGTCGAATTGATAGAAAAGCACATCCCCCCGGCATCAGCGGAAAGCCGTGCCTGATAAGGATGCAGGCCCGGCTCCCCATATTAATGCGTTTGCATGCGGTATATTTTTTTACCGCGCACGTACAATTCTACCGGTTTTGAATCCGGCGAATTCCAATCAGTCCCAATATACCGGATGAGAGCAACCAAATACCGGCAGGCAGCGGCACTTCGGAAAAACCGATACAAAGCGACTGAATGCTGTGCACGGTCATATCGCCCGCGCCATAAAGTTCGGCGTAAGTTGTGGCACCAAGGTGAATACCGATGATATCGCCGATACAGGCCATGAAAAAGCCGTCTTCCGAATCACGGGTGACTCCATCCTGGTCTGCATACGAGACCCGCGGTTTGAACCACTCGACACTAAGCGGGTTGTATCCATCCGGGGCAGGCATGTCGTTGATCGTGATCGCAATGTCGTCCCACGCATCGCCGTAAAATGAGGTTCGGGTCATAAACTGAGCGTCGGGTGCGCCGGGATTAAAAAAGAAGTTTGTTGCAATACTCCACTCAAAATCAACCCTCACCGCATCTCCGACGGTCTCGCCGGCTTCCGGAGTGATCTCGAAATAGACGCCCGTCGAATTTAACGGCATAAGTGTTTCGGAAACCGCGGCCCCTGCGTTCCACAATGAATCGGTCGATTTGGCCGTAACATAATTTTCAACAAGAACTTCGGCGGTGTCGGCGTGGTCATAGAGCCAGGCGCGCGCTTCGCTGGTCGCATAATTTTCAGAATTATACGGTTCCGTGCTGGCAGTACTCTGGGCACAATCCGGGCAGATGTCCACGTACGGCCCATCACTCATACTGGCACCGCTTGTATAATGCGTGATGGTATCGGACATTGCCTGAAAACCACCGCCCACGTGCTCAAACTGGGCTGCAAAAGCAAAGTTGTTCAGAACTAACAACGACCAAACCAACAGGATTTTTAGCACCACATTCAAACTTTTCATTTCAACTTCTCCACAAGTGTTAGAGTTTCAACTAAATGATCTTCGACTATAGGCGGTTCAACTATATACTCAGGTCAATCGGCGAGTGCCCTGATAGATAAAAGAAAAACCTAAAAATAAGGTGGGAATAAAAAATAGCGGTACAGCGTCGGCACTGTACTTATCACCATTTTTTTATTTTGCAAGTAAAATTTTTAAAGCAGTGTCACAAAAAAAGGACCGGTAATTGTGTCGCCCCTCCCTAACCGCTCCGGATACGTCGATTCCCGGGTCCGTGGCAGATGCAAAACGAATCAAATTATGTAATCGACTTCTCAATTTTAACGCTTCGAAACACGTTTGGCGAGTGTGCTACAATGTGCCTTTTTGCTATATCTACTTGTTATTCTGAGGTTTTTAGTTCTCCAGGAACTATGCGAAGCCGGTATATTTTTTGCTTTTTGTCTTTTTCTTCTTTCAACGATCACATCAAGAAGCGGAAATGGCATTCAGGACACGTATCGGGTTATTGTTGTTATGGTACATTCAATCCGCTATTAAGCGTCTATGACCCGGATGCGCAAACCTGGTCCAATTGTTCCCGCCCCTTGTGGTCAACCGTCAACAATATCAGTTACAGCGGAATCACAAAATACAACGGCTCGATTTACGTGACCAACATGCGCACGTATGGTGGGGGCGAGACAGCCGGTATCGTCGCCTTTAGTTTGCAAAGCGGCACGTCGCAACGATTTTTGCATGGACGAGATTTTACCGACCTGACCCTTGGTTTGAATGACAAATTTTTTGGCCTTAGGGTTCACGCAACGCTGGAGGTTATTGGGCATACCCCAGGCTTTTAAGGTCATTGATTGTGGTTCGGTCCCGTTTTTTTCGGGAAACTCTTTTTATCTTCAGACCTTTTCTGCTGTCAGGGTAGTCTTTCGCAAATGCTTCCAAATCCACTCGCCGGGCTTCCAGTTCTTTTTTTCCATAAAGATTATCTTATTCCGTTACATCGCTAGTGTCCATCCGGAAATAGCATCTTTTGGCCCAGGCCGGCGTTCGCACGAATTTGAAATAATAAGGTAACGAGGTATTCGGGTATTTTTAAAGTTGCGTCCTTGGTGATGTGTGACCAATACTTAACCCGTCCATTTTGGTGTCGCTTTTAACACCGAATAATCGAGAAGTGTCGGAAAAATTAGATGAAACGGTTCCGGCATCGGAGAAAATTGTATCCATATTTGAGCCTCACACGGATATCATCTAAAGCAGCGTATCGCTTAAGTACAGCATTTCGGTTGCTTGACAAGGAGATCAGGAGGATAGCTGTTTGCCAAGAGCGGCATGAGAAGTAAAATTGGGTGGTAATTTCATGCGCTGACCGAATTATTTTTGTTTTATAAACTGAACTCCATTTATCGAAAATTTGGGACCTGAAATTTGTCTATTTCCGGATGGACACATGCTAGTGTCCATCCGGAAATAGTAGATTTTGGTTCCTGGCAAGGCCCGAACATTTTTAAAACCGCAGGCATAGCGCGCTATTCCGAGGATTTTAAAAATGTG
>JANQIE010000123.1 GCA_028282295.1 Desulfobacterales bacterium
TTTTGGCCCAGGACGGCGTTCTCGCCCAGTTGCGATCCTCGACGTAGCCCTGCTACGCCTGCGGTCGCAACTGGGCTGCGGCCTTGTCCTGAACCAAAATCTACTATTTCCGGATGGACACATCCTAATCAGTAACGCTCAAATTCTTCGTCACTCCGGCCTGGGCCGCTGTCGGCCAGATCGAGTGTCACGCCGGCGATGTTGCCGCCTTTGCGCCCATTGCCGCCGGCATCGTGGACAATCGTTTCAGCCGGTTCGACATGTGCGTTTGCGGTTTTCGCGGTCGCTTGCAGCGCGTGGCGAGGGGCGGTCAAATGCGCCGGTTGCGCAGACACTGCCCCCGGCCGTTGCTGTGTGTTGCCGTTGTCTTCCACTTTGAAAAACGCAATGGTGCCCTGGAGTTGTTCGGCCTGGCCGGCCAGTTCCGCGGATGTGGACGCCATTTCTTCGGATACGGACGCATTTTGCTGAATGACCTGATCGAGCTGTTGAATGGCATTGTTGATCTGACCGGCGCCGGAATTCTGTTCGTTGCTGGCGGCCGATATCTCCTGGACCAGTTCGGCGGTTTTCTCAATGTCCGGCACCAGTTGCGCCAGCATGGCCCCCGCCGATTCGGCGACTTCAACGCTTTCCACGGACAGATCGCTGATTTTACCGGCCGCGGTTTGACTGCGCTCGGCCAGTTTGCGCACTTCCGAGGCGACCACGGCAAAGCCTTTGCCGTGTTCACCGGCCCGGGCCGCTTCGATGGCCGCGTTGAGCGCCAACAGGTCGGTCTGGCGCGCAATCTCCTCGATGATCGAGATCTTCTGGGCAATCTCCTTCATGGCCTGCACGGTCCTGGAAACGGCCTCGCCGCCTTTGGCGGCGTCCGCGGCCGATTTCAAGGCGATCTGCTCCGTTTCCATGGCGTTGTCGGCGTTTTGTCTGATGTTTGCCGCCATTTGCTCCATGGACGAAGAGGCCTGCTCGGCGGCCGCCGCCTGCTCATTGGCCCCCTGGGACATTTCCTCGCTGCTGGAGTTCATCTGCTGGCTGCCGGCGGCCACCTGATCGGCGGCTGTTTTGACACCGGTAACAATTGCATTGAGCTGCCGGATCATCTCATCCAGGGATTTGCCCAAGGTATCCTCGGCCGACAGGATCTTCACGTTGACGGCCAGATCGCCGGTGGCGATCTGCGCGGCAACCTGCGCGGTCACCTTCAGGTTGGCGACCATGGCCGCCAGCGATTTACCCAACGTGTCCTGCTCGGACAGAAGTTTGACGGTCACGGCCAGATCGCCTCGGGCGATCTTTTCGGCCACGGCCACCGTGGCCTTGAGGTTGGCAACCATGGCATTGAGCGCTTTGCCCAGGGCGTCCTTTTCGGAAAGTAAAGCGACTTTAGCCGACAGATCTCCCTGGGCGATCTGGCCGGCCACGTTTACCGCCCCTTGCAGGTTGGCAACCATCGCCGTGAGCGATTGGCCCAGGGTATCGTGTTCCGACAGAACGTTTACGGTAACATCCAGATCACCCTGGGCGATCTGTTCGGCCACGCTCACGGTGGCTTGCAGGTTGGCCACCATGGCTGCCAGGGCCTTACCCAGAGCATCTTTTTCGGAAAGCAGGTCGATCTTGACCGACAGATCCCCTTCGGCGATTCGGCCGGCAATCTGCACGGCCCCTTTCAAGTTGGCCACCATTTGCTTCATGGCGTCGAGCAACTGAGCGGTTTCATCCTTACCGTCGACCTTGACCTCGACGGACAGATCGCCTTCGGCAACCCTGTTCGAGACTTCAACCGCGTAGTGCAAGGGGCGGGTGATCGCCCTGGTGATAAACCAGGCGGCGGCGATGCAGAAAACCAAAGCAAACACCCCCATCAGCAAGATGCGCTGATTCAGGCTTTGCACGGCGGTAGTGACTTGCGTCAATGCGGCCTCGCCCTCTTTGGTCTGACGCGCGATAAAAGGTTCGATGGCGGCCGACAGCGCCTCGGCGGCCTGATCGAAAGACGCCATGAACTGGTTCCCCTCACGGGCCCCCCCCTTGATATACGCTTGCGCCATGGTTTTGCCGGCCTCATAATAGGCATCAAAAGCCGACCCAATCTGATTTAGTTCGGTTAAATAGGCCGTGTTTTGCTCCCCGGCATATCTTTGTTTGAACCTGTCCAGGGCCGCCAAAAAAGAGGCGCCACTGGCTTCGGCGTTTTCAAAGCCGTCGTTGAGTCCATCAAGCCCGCGCGTGGCCGAAATATCGGTCAGCCACTGCTGGACCTGTACAACATCCAGTTTCATTTTTTGAGCGACCAGCGCAAAATCAAAATTTGTGCTGCTTGCGGTCTGGGCGCGCTGCACATTGCCACTGGCCATATAGGTCCCCAGAACGATCCCCAAAATTATCAATAGCGGAACGGCAAAGCCGACAATCAATTTACTGCCGATTTTCATGTTTTTTATCTGCATGGAAACTCCCATTATTTACTAAAGGTTTAATTAGTACTGCTCAAACTCCCCGTCGTTAAAATCAATATCCTTGGGCGTGCTTCTAAGGTCGAGAATCACGCCATCGGCCGGTTTGCCGGCATCGCCATTCGATCTGGAGGTCAAATGCGGGCTTTTTGTGCCGCCGGAAGCGTCGGCCGGGGGTTGCCCGTTCATATGGGCCACCTCACCGGTGATCGCCGGATGCGCGGGTGCATTTGAGGGCACCGGGCTATGGCGACGGTGCGACCGGCCGTTGTCTTCAACTTTAAAAAATTCGATGGTGCCTTGCAGTTGTTCGGCCTGGCCGGCCAGTTCCTCGGAAGTCGAGGCCATTTCTTCGGAGACCGACGCATTTTGCTGGATAACCTGGTCGAGCTGCTGGATGGCATGGTTGATCTGTTCGGCGCCGGAATTCTGCTCGTTGCTGGCGGCCGATATCTCCTGGACCAGTTCGGCGGTTTTTTTGATATCCGGCACTAGCTGCGCCAACATATCGCCCGCGGTTTGGGCCACCTCGACGCTTTCCACGGACAGGTTGCTGATCTCGCCGGCCGCGGTCTGGCTGCGTTCGGCCAGTTTGCGCACTTCGGAAGCGACCACGGCAAAGCCTTTGCCGTGCACGCCGGCCCTGGCCGCCTCGATGGCCGCGTTGAGCGCCAGCAGATCGGTCTGGCGGGCAATCTCTTCGATAATCGATATTTTCTGGGCAATCTCGCTCATGGCCTGCACGGTGGCCGAGACCGCGTCACCGCCCTTGGCGGCATCCTCGGCCGATCGCAAGGCGATCTTCTCGGTTGTCATGGCATTATCGGCGTTTTGCTTGATGTTGGCGGCCATCTCTTCCATAGAGGAGGAGGCCTCTTCGGCGGCAGCAGCCTGTTCGTTGGCACCCTGGGACATCTCTTCGCTGCTGGAACTCATCTGCTGGCTGCCCGCGGCCACCTGGTCGGCGGCCGTCTTGACATCGACAACAATCAGATTGAGCTGCTGGACCATGGTCGCCAGGGCCTTGCCCAGGGCATCCTTGTCCGAAAGAACATTCACGGTTGCGGTTAAATCGCCCCCGGCGATCTTTTCGGCCACCTGCACGGTCGCTTGCAGGTTGGCCACCATGGCTTCAAGCGATTTGCCCAGGGTATCTTTTTCGGACAGAACGTTGACGGTGACGTCCAGGTCCCCCAGGGCGATCTGTTCGGCCACACCCACCGTGGCTTTCAGGTTCGCCACCATGGCCGTCAGGGCATGGCCCAACGTGTCTTTGTCGGAAAGCAGGTTGACTGTGACCGCCAGATCCCCTGCGGCAATCCGCTCAGCCACCCGGACCGTGGCCTGCAGGTTGGCCACCATGGTTTTCATGGCCTCGGCCAGAACACCGACTTCATCTTTTTGATCCAGATCGATGGAGACTGCAAGGTCGCCCCGGGCCACAGCATTGGTAAAGGCAACGCCCTTTTCCAGCGGCCGGGCGATCTGCCGGGCGATAAACAGGGCCACCAGGGCCACGATCACGGTAATGATCGCCGCGGTTACAACCACCGATACGATCAGATCCTTGATCGGTTCCTGTACTTCGGCCTGGTCGATCTCGGCCATCAGGGCCCAGGTGACCCCCGCCAGTTTGACCGGTGTGTAGGCCGACAACACCGGATGGCCGTTGTAATCGATGACGACTTTGTTGGCGGTATTGCCGCTGAGCGCATGACGGGCAGCCTCGGTATCGACGCTCCCTTTGGACGGATCGGCAAAGGACGCTTTGACGGAATGATGGGTGGCGTCGAGATACGAATCCGAGCGCATCAGTTTGTCCGGGCCCACCAGGTAGGTCTCGCCGGTGCGGCCCATGCCGTCACGCTGCTGCATGATGCTGTTGATCGCTTCCAGGCTCAGTTGCAGGGCCACCACCAGTTCGACCCGGCCGTCGTGAACCAACGGTTGCGCGATAAAGGCGGCCGGTTCGTTGTTGCTGGGCGCATACGGCGCAAAATCGGCCAGAGCAAAGCGGCGCGAGTTCAGCACCTGCTGGGTCAACTGTCCCAGGCCGGAATCGGCATACGGGCCCGTGACAAAATTGGTCTGATAGTCGGTTTCCTTGGCAACGGTATAAAAACAGTAGCCGTCCGGATTGATCAGAAACAGATCGTAGTAACCGTATTTTTTGATGTACTTGGCGTAAAAGTCGTTGCCTTTGGCGTCCACCGGTGAGAAGGCTTCGGCCACATCGATTTCAGCCAGAACCGCCCAGTTCATATCACCGTAACGAATGGGGGCATACGCCGACAGGACCGGGTTGCCGTTGTAATCGATGATCACCCCGGCGCCGGTGCGCCCGGCCAGGGCCTCGTTGACGGCATGGGTGTCGACCTTGCCTTGGCCGGGATCGCGAAACGACGCGGCCACGCTGTGGTGGTGCGGATCGAGGTAGGAGTCGGAGCGCATCAGTTTATCGGCGCCCACCAGATAGGTCTCGCCGGTTTTGCCCAACCCGCTGCGTTCGCTCATGATGGTGTTGAGCCGGTCGATGGGAAATTGGAAAATGGCCACGCCGATTTTCTCCGGTCCGTCGTAAATCGGCGCGGCGACAAAACCGGCCGGGGCTTCATAGGAGGGGAAATACTTGCGGTAGTCGACCATGACCACATGATCCTTGTCGGCCACGGCACTGGCCCGGCGAAAGGCTTCGCCGATGCCGGACTGGGCATAGGGGCCATCGGCCAGGGAGGTGGCGTAATCGACTTCCTTGAACACCGAGTAGACAATATGCCCGCTTTGGGCATCAACCAGGAAGATATCATAGTAGCCGAATTTCTCCAGGTACTTGCGGATAATCGGATGCACCTTGCCGTGGCGGTCGTTGTAGCGGGTGCGCTCGCCGGCCCGGTCGAGGTTGTGCTTGGCGCCCAAAGGATGGCGATTGGCGCGGATATAGGCATACTGCAAGGCGACCGCTTCCGGGTCGAGCCGGCTCACCAGCGCTTCCACGGCGGGATTCCGGCCGTTGCTGCGGGTGCGGTATTCAGCCCTGAATTCACCGGAATAATAGGTTGCCAGTTCCCGGCGCAGCAGTGCCAGTTTGTCCTTGGTCAGCCCGCGTTCGGTTGGATAGCTGCGAAACGCCTCCTTGAACGTTGCCATGGCGTCGACCACCATTTGATCCTCGCTGAAAGTGACGATCTGGCCCCGGATCGAATCGAAGTAACGGGCCACGGCGGCCCGCTTTACTTCGCGCACCGCCGCAAGCTTGTCAAAGGCTTCCTTGCGCAGGGTATCCACGGTATCGATCAGCACCCCCATATCGCCCTGGCGTTCGGCAAAGAACTTTTCGATCTGGGACTTCTTGATTTCACGCACCGCTGTCAACTGGGCATATGCGTTGTTCATGAGCGCTTTGGTGGCAAGGCGTGTGCTCCACCAACCCACCAGGGCAATGGGAATCAGACCCACCAGTAAAAAAAGACTTATTAATTTCGGTTTCATTCGAACGTCTTTTAGTCTAAGCATGATTCGATTCTCCCGTAATTCAGTTCGAGTTGCAGCAATCGTAGCGATTCGCTGAGTATGTATATCGATAGAATAAGCTGAACAATTGGATTTGTCGGATTAAATGCCGATCAAAATGGTTCGCAGTATTCTAGAAAACGGTTGGCTGTTCCTCCTTTGCCCCGCGTTCCCCGCGCATGCCCTGACGGTTAATAGCGTTCAAATTCTTCGTCGCCCCGGCTGTCGGGCCGTTTGTTGTCGGCCATATCGAGTGTCACACCAGGGGGACCGTCGATGGGCCGTCCGTTGCCGTTGGCATCATAAACCGCTGATTCTCCCGGTTCGACATGGGCAATCGCGGTTTTCTCGGCCGTCTTGACTACCTGCCGGGTCGCGGCCAGGTGCCTGGTTTGGGTGTGCGCTGCTGCCGACCGGTTTCGTTGGTCGCCGTTGTCGTTTACGTTGAAAAACGCAATGGTGCCCTGGAGCTGTTCGGCCTGACTGGCCAGTTCTTCGGAAGTGGAGGCCATTTCCTCGGATACGGACGCGTTCTGCTGGATCACCTGATCAAGCTGTTGAATCGCCTTGTTGATCTGCTCGGCGCCGGAATTCTGCTCGTTGCTGGCGGCGGAAATCTCCTGCACCAGCTCGGCGGTCTTTTCAATATCCGGGACGATGCGGGTGAGCATCTCACCGGCGGTTTCGGCGATTTCAACGCTGGAGCCGGACAGTTTGCTGATCTCGGCCGCCGCGGTCTGACTGCGTTCGGCCAGTTTACGCACTTCCGAGGCGACCACGGCAAAGCCCTTGCCGTGCTCGCCGGCCCGCGCGGCCTCGATGGCGGCGTTAAGCGCCAACAGATCGGTTTGACGGGCGATCTCCTCGACAATGTTGATCTTCTCGGCGATATCTTTCATGGCCGACACGGTCTGGGTTACGGCCGCGCCGCCCTTCTGGGCGTCTTCGGCCGCTTTTAAGGCGATCTTCTCGGTCTGCATGGCGTTGTCGGCGTTCTGGCGGATATTGGCGGCCATCTGCTCCATGGAAGAAGAGGCTTCCTCGGCCGCGGCGGCCTGCTCGCTGGCGCCCTGGGACATCTCTTCGCTGCTGGAGCTCATCTGCTGACTGCCGCTGGCCACGTTGTCACCGGCGCCCTTCACGTCGGCGACAATGTCACTCAGGCGCACAATCATTTTTTGCAGGGCTTCGGCCAGCATGCCGACTTCATCCTTCTGGTTTACATCGATCCGGGCGGTAAGGTCGCCCTGGGCCACGGCCTTGGTAAAGGCCACCCCTTTTTCCAGCGGTGCGGCGATCTGCCTGGCGATAAACAGTGCGATCAAGGCGACCACGGCGGTGATGATCAGCGCCGCGACAAGAACTGAAATGACCAGATTATTGATCGGTTTACGCACTTCCGCCTCATCGATTTCGGCCATCAACGCCCAGGTGGTGCCGTTCAGGTTTACCGGCGTGTAGGAGGACAGCACCGGATTGCCGTTGTAGTCGATGATTACTTTGTGAGCCGTTTTGCCCGCCAGCGCTTCGCGGACAGCTTCGGTGTCGACGCTCCCTTTGGCCGGATTGGCAAAGGAGGCTTTGACCGAATGGTTGACGGTGTCGAGAAACGAGTCGGAGCGCATCAGCTTGTCCTGCCCTACCAGGTAGGTTTCGCCGGTCTTGCCCATGCCTTCGCGTTGCTGCATGATGCTGTTGATGGCGTCCAGGCTCAATTGCAGGGCCACCACCATATCCACTTTGCCGCTGTGCATCACCGGTTGGGCGATAAAGGCCGCCGGTTCATCGTTGCTGGGGGCGTACGGTGCAAAATCGGCCAAACCGAATTTTTTACTTTCCACCACATCCCGGAACAGATGGCCGAGGTTGGAATCGGCGTACTTTCCGTTTTTTAAATTGGTCTGGTAGTCGGCTTCCTTGACCACGGTGTAAAAACAGTAGCCGTCCGGATTGATCAGGAACAGGTCGTAGTAGCCGTACATTTTGATGTACTTGGCATAAAAATCGTTGCCGCCTTCATCCACCGGTACAAAGGCTTCGGCCAGATCGATCTCGGTCAGCAGGCCCCATTTGAGCCCTTTGATATTGATGGGCGTGTAGGCCGACAGGACCGGGTTGCCGTTATAATCGATGATCACATCGGCGCCTTTGCGCCCGGCCAGGGCCGCCCGGCCGGCTTCGGTGTCGACGCGTCCTTTTTCCGGATCGGCAAACGACGCCTTGACCGAGTGGTGGGTGGGATCGAGGTGGGAGTCGGAGCGCATCAGCTTGTCCGGGCCAATCAGATACGTCTCACCGGTTTGACCCAATCCATCGCGGGTCTGCATGATGGCGTTGATATGATCGATGGATAACTGAAAGGCGATGACACCGGCCAGGTTGCCCCCGGCATCGGTGATCGGATAACCGGCAAACGCGGCCGGTTCATTGTTGCTGGGCGCATACGGCTTGAAATCGACGATTGCGGGACTGCGCGATTGCACCACCTTGGACCACAATTCGGCCAGGCCGCTGTCTTTATACGGTCCGTACACCAGGTTCGTCCCCAGGTCGCTTTCCCGGGTGGCGGTGTACATGACGTGCCCATGCTTGGCGCCGATCAGGAAAACATCGTAGTAGCCGCTGTCCTGCCGGAAACGGTTGATCCTGCCGCCATGGCGATCGTAAAGTTGTTTATACGCGTTGGTCGACACATCATAGGCCCCGGTGCTTTCAACACCAATGTCATTGTGATATTTCACCAGGTGCCGGTAAAGTTCCGACACATCCGCACTGCGGGCAAAGACCCCCATCTGGACGAACGCATTTGCAAAATAGTCTTCAATCTGTTTTTTCTTGATTTCCCGCACCGCCGTCAGTTTGTTGAATGCTTCGGTTCGCAAAGTAGCGACGGTCTCCATGAGGACGCCCATGTCGCCCTGGCGTTCGCCGAAGAACTTTTCAATCTGGGCTTTTTTGATTTCCCGCACGGCGCTCAACTTGTCGTAGGATTTTTCCATCAGCGCGCCGGTGGCTGCGCGCGCACTCCACCAACCGACAAAGGCCAACGGAATCAGTCCCACCAGAAGAAAAAGGCCCATGAGTTTCGGTTTCATGCGAATGTCGTTCAGCTTTATCATTTTGTTTTACCTCCCTGTAAAACTATGGACACGCAGCCATCGCATTGACTAACCGGGTGCTTGTTGCAGCGGCACGCCTGAAGAAAAGATTTCTCAGGCCGCCTGAGATAAGGTTTGCTGCATGGTCTCCACCAATTGTTGGACATCCAGAATAAGCGCCACGGTCCCGTCGCCGAGAATGGTCGCACCGGAGATTTCACGGATATCCTGATAGGTTCTGCCTAAAGATTTGATAACGGTTTGATGCTGTCCGATAAACCGGTCCACGCCGAAACCGATGCGCATCCCATTGGATTCCGCCACCACGACCTGCTCAAATTCCGGCGCCGCTTCTTCCACGGCGAACATCCGGCGCAGGCTCATGTAGGAGACGACGTCTCCACGCAGGTTGATCATGGTGCGATCCTGGGCTTGATCGGCCTGCGCGCGGGTCAGTTCCAGGCATTCTTCCACCGACGCCAGCGGCATGACGTACATGCCGTCGCCGATCTTAACCAGAAACCCGTCGATGATGGCCAGGGTCAGCGGCAGCTTCAGCGTCATCACCGTGCCCTGCCCCGGTGTACTTTCCACGTCCACTTGACCGCGCAAGGCCTCGATGCTTTGTTTGACCACATCCATGCCGACACCACGTCCGGACACACCGGAAATCTCACCAGCAGTGGAAAAACCGGGCGCAAAAATCAGGTTGTAGATCTCTTTGTCGCTCAGGTCGGCGTCCGCCGTGATCAAGCCTTTTTCCAGGGCCTTGGCGCGAATTTTGTCCACCGACAACCCGGCCCCGTCATCGGCGATGCGGATCAACACATTGGCGCCGGCATGCGAGGCCGACAGGTTCACGGTGCCATGGGGCGGTTTGCCGTCGGCCTGGCGTACATCGGGAGCTTCGATGCCGTGGTCGATGCTGTTGCGGATGATATGCACCAGGGGATCACTCAGTTGCTCGATAACGGTTTTATCCAATTCGGTTTCCCCGCCGCTGGTGTTCAATTCGACCTGTTTGCCGAGTTCCTTGGACAGATCACGGACCAACCGCTTGAATTTGGCAAAGGTGGTGCTGATCGGCAGCATGCGAATGCTCATGGTATTGTCGCGCAGTTCGGCGGTGAGCCGCTCGACTTCCTCGGAAATGGTGAGCAGTTCCGCATCCATGTTTTGACTCGCCTTTTGCGACAACCGCGCCTGCACCGTGACCAGTTCACCCACCAGGTCGACCAGCGTGTCGAGCTTGTCCGCGGCGACACGGATGCTGGACGCGGTTTTGGCGGCCCGCCGCTCCTGGCGTTTGGTTTTGACCATGTCCTGCTCAAGCAGGGCCGACTCGATTTTACCCGGATCGACCAGATCGGACTCCACCAGCATCTGGCCGATTCGTTTTTGTCCGTTCAATAATCCCGTCAAGTCTTCGGACGACACATCGCCGCGCTCGACCAGGATTTCGCCCAACCGTTTATAGTTTTCTTCACCTAGACCTTCTTCGTCCACCGGTTCGATGGTCAGGTCACAATCATCTTCGACAAAAATGAACACGTCGCGAATGGCGTTGACGCCTTGGTCGGTCACCAGAACAATATCCCAAAAGGTGTAGCAGGCCTCCGGCTCAAGGGCGTCGAGTTCGGGTATGTTGTCGGTCTGCGCCAAATAACTGCACTGCCCCAAGTCGGCCAGTTCCTTGAGCAGCAGTATCGGATTACTTCCGTTGGCGAGCAGTTCAGGGTGAGGCCGGAACCGAATGCGGTAGATCGTCTCCACCCGTTCTTCTTCCGGTGCGTTGTCGATCCCGGCCAAGGCGCCGGCCCCGGTTGCGGCCATGGCGTCGGCATCCGGCGCGCTGTCATTGTCGCCGCCATCTTGCAGGGCTTTAAAGGCATCGATGATTTCACGCCCGCGCACCGTGTCCACCGCCGAGCCGTCTTCATCGGCTTCGAGCAGCAGTTTGATGTGATCGCGGGCCGCCAGGCCCAGGCTCATCAATTGGGGGGTTACCGTCAGTTTACCTTCCCGCACCAGGTCGAAAGTGGTCTCCACCTCGTGGGTAAATTCGGCGATATCGTCAAACCCGAACATGGCGCCGGACCCCTTGATGGTGTGCATGGCGCGAAATACACGGCCGACCAGCTCCATGTCTTCCGGTTTTTCTTCGAGCTCCAGCATGGCCTCTTCCAGTTCGGCCAGCAGCTCATAGGCTTCTTCTTTAAAAATCGCTTTTTGGTTGTCCATTTTTTTCTCCACGTATCGTCATGGGATGACTTATTCTAGCCGAGTATTTTTTTAACCACCGCCAATAGCTGGTCCGGCTTGAAGGGTTTTACGATCCAGCCGGTGGCGCCGGCGGATTTACCCTCCTGTTTTTTGCTGGCCTGGGACTCGGTGGTAAGCATCACGATCGGAACGAATTTGTGCGCGGCCAGGCCCCTGACACTGCGAATTAAACCGATTCCGTCAAGATTGGGCATGTTCAAGTCGGTTATGATCAGGTGTACTTTGCTGCCGTTGAGTTTGGACAGGGCATCCTGGCCGTCGCAGGCTTCCAGCACATCATATCCGGCGCCTTTGAGGGTGAAGCCGACCATCTGGCGCACGCTGTTGGAATCATCTACCGTCATAATTGTTTTTGCCATGGATATCCCCCCTTAGCTATTCCATACACAAGTGTGTGCCGGACTCGAACAACATTCCCGGTTCCGCACAAAGCCGGCGTCCTTATGAAAATCAAGGAATCTTTGCGACTTTATTTCACCCAGTTTCATCGTCTTGCCCGTCTTGATGGCGGTTTGATGGGCCGAGCAGATGATCTGCAAAAAGGTCAAGTCGACACTTTCAACCGCACCAATCTCGATAATTACTTCATCATGACCGGCAAACACCTGTGTAAACTGCCTTGCGATTGAGCCGGCTTCGGAAATGGTCAGTTCCCCCTGTAACAGAATCTTTTGCGTTTGCGCCTTTTTCTTCGCTTTTACTGTCATATGTGTCTCCCTTTACCAGTTTCGCATCAGTGTCATCGACTTAGAGCCGTTTACGTTGTTGTCCATTGCGGTTATCCATAAGACCCAAGTGGGTTCGGCCATGGTAAAAGTTGCCTGCCGGGGATTTTTCCCTTCAAGGCATCGCCGTCAGGCTAAGAAAAAAATGAATAACAATGTGAGCAAAATTGCATGTCGAAGCCTGACAATAACACTTAAGCATTTTTGCAATATTTCCTGGATTCCCGCGCAGGCGGGAATCCAGGAGATGTCCCCAAATGCGTAAATTGCTTGTTCCGACGGCTCGCCGCAACGCTAGTGCGATTTACAAATTCCCTTGGCCTGACGGCGATGCCTTCAAGGGGAAATTCCAGGAAACATTTTTGTCTTCCTGCGCTAACTTGGGTTTTATGGATGAGCGCATTGTCCTTTTTAAAATAGCTCGACGTTGTCACCCAGGTCATCGTCTTTCTCTTCCTCCGATCCTTTGCAGGGTATTATTTCGGCGATGTTATCCTCCGCCGGTGGCGACAGGTTCGGTTCGGAAGCTGTTGTGTCCGAACCGGTTGCAGGCTCGTCGCAGTCAAACAGCACGACATCATCCGCTTCGTTTGCGGGCTCGTCGTCAAACAGGTCGATTGCACCGGCCTCGGTGCTGATCGTTCCGAGCATTTGCTCATGTACTTTGCGTTCCTGGTCCATGGTGTAGCTGGCCGCCAATTTGGCGGCTTTGTCATGACCGCCGGCCACGCCGGCTGCGGCCCAGGGCGCCAGACAGTGCTCCAGCTCGGTGAACAACGCCAGACTCCGGTCAAATTCCTGCCCCAGGGTGTCGAAAAAAGCCATGTGATGCTGCACCGAGTCGATGCGCGCTTTCAGCGTTTTGCCGACGTCAAGTCCCTTGGCGGTTTCTTCCCGGTAACCGTCATAAGCTTGCGCAAAGCAGGTCATACCGTCTTCTACCGACTGCTTGCTTTCATCGGTTTCACTTGCGCTTGCTGTACCCACCTTGGCCCGGGCAGCAGAAATTGCCTCGATTTCCACCTGCACTTTGTTGACGAAATTATTGCAATCCGAAGACAACTGCCGCACCTGACGTGCCAGCACCTCCAGGGTGCGGCCCTTTTCCCCCATGTGGGCCGCCTTGATAATGGCGTTCAGGGCCATGATGTGAACCGCCAGGCTGATCCGGCGCACCTTGCCGGCCTCGCCTTGCAACACCTGGGCGCTACGTTCGGCGTTCCCCAGGGTGCCGCGTACCCGCTGGAGCATATCGGCGCCGCCACCCAATAACCGGTGCAGGGTGTCCAGGGTACCGTGCAGGCGTTTAAATGCGTCTTCAAAGCTATCGGTCTGATCACCGGCAAGGGGTTGCGGTTGCTCCAGACCCTTTAAATCGGCCAACAGCCGCTGGACTTGATCATTGATTGACGTGAACGCATCGCGGTTTTGGCCGTAGACCTGTCGCGTTTCGTCGATCACCTGTTCAAGCTGCGCTTTTTGAAGGGTGACAACCGTGTGGGCGGTCATTAAACGTTCGGTGACCTTGGCGGGCGCGCCTGGGGAAGAGGTATTCCGGCACAGGTTCAAAATGTCGGTCAGCGCCGCGACCATATGCTCCAGGCGCTGGGCCATGTTGTCATGAAACTGGATGCCGGCGACAACTTCACCGACCTGGGCGGAGATCGCCGTGGAATGCTCGGCCGCCTTGTCCAGGGTCTGTACGGCCAATGCCGTCATGTGCTGCACGTTGTCGGCCGCTGCTTTCACGGCCTGATGGGCCTTCTGGGCCAACTGGTCGGCTTTTTTGAAACCGAGGGAAACTTCCCAGTGCGCTTTTTGCTGATCTTTCAGAGCGGTTTCAGATTCATCGCGCAACTCGATGACGATACGGTTGATCTTACCGGAAAGCTTTTGAATTTCCTCGGCCAGCACCTGGAACATGGTGCGGCCTTCTTCACTGCGGGCGCACTCGACACCGATATTAAAACCGATTATGCGGAAAAACAGCGCAACTTTTTCTACCTTGGTGCAATACAGATTCAGTTCCGCAAGGTGTTCGATGCTGTCGTTCAAAGCGTCCAGGTTGAAGGTCATGGCCTGCCGACTTTTCTCCAGCTCTTCTTCGGCATCGGCCGCCAGGGCGGTAATGCGTGCCGGTAGATCACCTGCGGTGTCGGCGCCGCTGAAAAACCGTACGGATGTGCGGGTGCGCTCGGCCAGTTGCTGGGCGTCGGCCCAGGCGGTCTGGAGTTGTTCGCCCAGATCGAGAAAGGGCCGTTCATAGTGCGGCCCGATGGTGTTTAACCGGTCTGCGAGCGTCTCTATTATACTGAGCGCTTTTCTGGTTCGCCCCGCAGCGATGAATTTGCGCCGCACAGTCTGTATAATTTCAGAACCGCTTCGGCCAAGCGTTGCCGTATGCTTAATGCCGGCCGCGGCCGTGACATGCATTTTTTCAATTTGCTCGCGTATCATGTTTCACCCTGCACTCATACCGGCGGATTGTCCGGCGTCAAAATCGCCTCGTTCGCTACCGACGGCGGACGACTTTGAATCAGTTTGCGTAAAATACGTCCGATGTCCGTATAGTTATCCTGTGCTTCACACATAAAGCGCGGCCACAAGCGAAACCCGGCGGCAATGGTCTGGGGATGCTGATCCGGTAAAACCAGGAGCACACACAGATCGGCAAGCAGATCGCGGATGGATACGAGATTGGAAAGATCAGCATGATTCTCGGCCACCAGGACGGCGGCCATCAGATCATAGGTCGGTTGATGCAACCGGTGAAAAAAATATTCGAAAGTACTGCACATCTCGATCTGGTTTGCCGGCAACACCGATTCGATCGCATGACGCAAGGGATCATCTTCGGTTTCCGCTTTTTTGGAGTATAGTAAAAGCTTCATTGTATCCGGACCTTTGTGTTTTGCTTCGAACAGAATGCCGACTGAAACAGCCAGCGGTGAGAACACTTTCCTGCGTGGTGTAAATGATGGAACGCATCCCTTAATAGCGATAACCATGCCAGGTGCCTGGCTTTTTTTTTAAACATAATTTCAGGGGGTTATATTTTGAATCAATTGCGGGTGCGGTTCGGACCGGCGCAATTTCCACTAGTGGTGGATGGGGGGTCTAATCGGGCTGGATTGTCCAATGAGATTGGAATTTTTTTCTATTCCGGACGGGCGATCTGATACTTCTTCATCAGGCCGTAAAGGCGGGCGCGCCCGAGGCCCGATATTTCACAGGCGTTGGCGATATCGCCTTTGGTGCGGCGCATCAACTCGTTCAGGTAGTTCTTCTCGCCATCGGCGATCAGACTGTTGCGGTAGTCTTTTAACAACGGCAGGCGGCCTTCAAACACCCTTGCCGGTTCAGGCGGCGCACCGGCGGGTTTGGTGGTGCGGCTGACGGTTTCGCGCACGACAAACACCCTGATGTTGGTGGGCAGGTGCCGCGGGTACAAGGTGGGCTCCGGGCCGGCCACAGTCAAGGCCCGCTCGATGGTATGGATCAATTCGCGGACATTGCCCGGCCAGTGGTAGTTGACCAGGGTTTCGACGAATTCGGGGCTGACGCCCTTGGTTTCCAACTGGTAGCGGTCGCACAGCCGTACCAGGTAGTGCAGGGCCAGTTCACGGATGTCGGCCTTGCGCACGCGCAAGGGCGGCAGGTCAAGGGTTAGCGATCGAATCCTGAAAAACAGGTCCTCACGGAATTGTCCGGCGGCGATCATGTGTTCCAGGTTGCGGTTGGTGGCCGCCACAAGGCGAAAATCGCTGGTTTGCTCCTTGTTGGTGCCCAGGGGGCGAAAGCGCCGTTCCTGCAGCAGGCGTAAAAACGCCTTTTGCAGATGCATGGGCAATTCGCCGATTTCATCCAGAAACAGTGTACCGCCGTCGGCCTCGTGGATGAGGCCGGCCCGGGCTTTGTCGGCGCCGGTGAACGCACCTTTGTCGTGCCCGAACAGCATGCTTTCGACGAGTGTCTCCGGCAACGCGGCGCAATCGACCACCACGAAGTTGTTCTGGGATCGATGGCTGTTGTTATGGATCGAGCGGGCGAAGAGTTCCTTGCCGGTGCCGGTTTCCCCGGTGATCAGCACGTTGCCGTCACTGCACGCCATCTGGGCCAGACGCTCCAAACATTCATTCAACCGGACACTGCTGCCGATGATTTCATCCCGATTCAACACCAGTGGTGTGGAGCCGCTGTCTTTTTCCGCCCGGTATTGGACCGCCCGTGTCAGGATCAGATCGATTTCCTTGACACTGAAGGGTTTTTGCAGGTAGTCCCAGGCATCGTTTTTAATCGCCAGTTCGGCGCCGTCCGGGTCGCCTTCGCCGGTGATAATAACCACCTCAGGCGCGCACGGCGCCTGGCGAACCATCGGCAGGGCGTCCAGGCCGTTGCCGTCGGGCAGATTGACATCCAGAAAAACCACGTCGCAGGGGTGTTTTTCAATCTGCGCCAAACCTTGTTGCAACGTTTGCGCAGACGTGGCTTCATGCCCCAAGCGCACTGCTTTATTGCACAGCATGGAACATATCGCCGCATCGTCGTCGATGATCAGTACTATCGCCATAGATCTTTACAGATTTTGACCGGATTATAGCCGCCCTTTTTATTCTATTTCGGCCTTAACGCGCTAAAACTATAGTAAAAATAAAGAAACACGGATGCGGAAAATCGCGTTGTAACAAGTAGAATAGAAAAACAGGAAAAACTCGGAAACGACCATCGGCAATGGGCGGATTATAGCCGACGGGACCCCTTTATTTCAGTTTTGAAGTATCTTGAAAAACACGTTGATTAAATGACTTACCGTCTATAACACTTCAAACGGCTGAATTGCCAGTCTTTTTTGCTTTTGGCGACCGGTCGGCGGCCGGGGTAACTGCATCTGGGGCCACGGAAAAAATAAAATGTCCCAACGTACGGTCGTATTTGGAATATTTTATTTTTTCCGCGGCCCTTGGAAATCATCGCAATTGGGCATGCCCCCACCCTGCTATTGACCGCGCCCACCGTCCTTTTCCCCCCGAACGCGCACGGAATTGGCGTGGGCATCCAGGCCTTCAATGTCGGCCAGGCGAATGATGTCGGTGGCGTCCTTGTCAAAAGCGGTCCGGGAGTAATGGACGACACTGGTTTTTTTCACAAAGGTATCCACCGACAGCGCCGACGAGAATCGGGCGGTGCCGGCAGTGGGCAGGGTGTGATTGGGCCCGGCGAGATAATCACCGACCGGCTCGGGCGTGTAGGCCCCCAGGAAAACCGCGCCGGCATTGCGGATTTGCCCGATGTAGGCAAACGGATCCTTGACCAGCAACTCAAGGTGTTCCGGCGCCAACCGGTTAGACAGGGCCAGGGCCGCAGGTAAATCGGCCACGCAGAGAATGGCCCCGAAACACTCCAGGGACTCGCGGGCAATGTGTTGCCGCGAAAGTGTTTTGAGCTGAATCGCCGTCTCCCGGGCCACGGCCTGGGCCAGGGCCGGCGAGTCGGTAATCAGGACCGCCGCGGCCAGCGGATCGTGCTCGGCCTGTGACAGCAGGTCGGCGGCGACAAAATCCGGCCGCGCGTTCGCATCGGCAATGACCAGCACTTCGCTGGGACCGGCAATCATGTCGATCCCCACGGTGCCGGCCACGATTTTCTTGGCCAGCGTAACGTACTGATTGCCCGGCCCCACGATCACATCGACTTTGGCAACGGTCGCCGTGCCGTGGGCCATCGCGGCGACGGCCCAGGCGCTGCCGAATTTATAAATCGTGTCGATGCCCACCTTGTCGGCCGCCGCCAGCAGATAGGGATTCACACCACCGTCGTTGTCGGCCGGGGTGGCCATGCAGATGTTGTCGACACCGGCGATCCGGGCCGGAACCGCGCCCATGAGAACGGTTGAAACCAATGGTGTCTGCCCGCCTTTGCCGCCGGGAACGTAGAGCCCGACGCGCTCCACCGGATTGACCAACTGCCCCAGCACGGTGCCGTCGCGATCGGTGTCGATCCAGGAATTGACCCGTTGCTTTTTGTGAAACCGTTCGATCTGCGCGACGGCCTTGTCCAGCGACCGCATCACGCCGCGATCGACCTGCTTGCGTGCGGCGGCGATTTCCTCGGGCGTAACTTTCAACTCGGTGATCTTCAGCCGGGGTGAATCAAACCGGTTGATATAGCTTAAAACAGCGTCATCGCCGTTGTCGCGCACATCGTTAACAATCTGTTCCACCTGACGATAGGTCTGCTCGGAGAATCCAATCCCGCGCCGCATGATGGTGTCGATACGTTGCTCGGCCTCGGGGGATGGGAATGTGAATATTTGCATGGCTTGGGTTACCTTTTGTTTTTTTGACTGTCGGCTTTGTCAATTATGCAATCATATCCGCGTTGTCAACCGGTTTGAGGCCATGCGGGTCGTTGGGCGCAAAATTTCCATTTGACATTCAAAGCCGGTTTATTGCAATTATTATCTTTTGTTTTGCGGTGCATTATCGTGGCTACGGCAACTTAGGGCTCGCGCAAAAATAATTTCACATTTCAGGCGCCCGCTTTACCCGGCGCTTTATCTTTGGAGGACTTTTTGAGGAGGTTTTTTTGACATGAAAGCAAACCGTATTTTCAATTTTAACGCCGGTCCTGCAGCCATGCCGCTGCCGGTTTTGGAAGAAATGCAAGCGTCGCTGCTCAACTACGCCGGATGCGGCATGTCGGTGATGGAAATCAGCCATCGCTCCAAATGGTTCGACGATATCATCAACGACGCCGTGGCCCGGATCAAAAGATTGCTCGGCCTGGGCGACGATTTTACTGTTCTTTTTTTGCAAGGCGGCGCCAGCATGCAGTTCTGCATGATTCCGATGAATTTTCTGCCCGGTGACGCCACGGCCGATTACGTCAACACCGGCACCTGGTCCACCAAAGCCATCAAGGAAGCCGAAATCCAGGGCAAACCGATCCGGGTGGCCGCCTCTTCCGAAGACCGCAATTTCGCCTATATTCCCAAGAACATCGAATTCAACGCCGGCGCGGCGTATGTGCACCTTACTTCCAACAACACCATCAAGGGGACCCAGTGGGCCGAATTTCCGGACACGGCCGGGGTGCCGATCATTTCCGACATGTCTTCCGACATTCTGAGCCGGCCGCTCGATGTCAACCGCTTCGGGATGATTTATGCCGGCGCCCAGAAAAACATCGGCCCTTCCGGCGTCTGCATGGTGATCGCACGCAATGACCTGCTGGACCGAATTCCGGCCGGCCTGCCGACCATGCTCAACTATCAGACGTTTGCGGCCAAAAATTCCATGTTCAACACCCCGCCGTGCATCGGTGTTTACGCCATCCAGTTGGTGACCAAATGGCTCGAAGAGACCATCGGCGGGCTGGACCAGATGGACGCCGTCAACCGCAGGCAGGCAGGCCTGCTTTATGACACCATCGACGGCAGTGATTTCTACACGGGCACCGCCGACAAGGACAGCCGCTCTTTGATGAATGTCACCTTCCGGCTTCCCTCGGAAGAACTGGAGCAGACGTTCATCGCAACTGCATTGGAAAACGGTCTGGGCGGACTGAAAGGTCATCGCAGTGTAGGGGGTTGCCGGGCATCGATCTACAACGCCACCACCGACGAGGCGATGGCGACACTATGCGATTTCATGAAGACTTTTGAACGCGACAACGGTTGATATTAAACCGGCGACTGAATCTGCAAACCGTCGTCATGCCGGACTTGATCCGGCATCCAGAATTGACGCTGGATTCCGGCGCTCGCCGGAATCACAATTTTTTAAGGTATTTTATTGCCGGGTTGATACCAGCGGTTCAATGATCAACCGGCTTTCGACGCCTTCAGGTCTCCAACAACTCTTCGGATCATCGCATCCAGATCGGTCTTGATGATCGGTTTGAGCAGATAACCGTCGATACCCAGGGTTTGCGCTCTTTCCGGCGACAGTTTATCGCTGAATCCGGTGCACACAATCACCGGGATACCCGACCGGACAGCCCGCATGGCCTCGATGAGTTGATCGCCGGTCATCGCCGGCATGGTCATGTCGGTGATCACCAGATCGTATTTATGCGGCGCGGCCTTGAAAGCGGCCAGGGCATCCGTACTGCTGGTGCAGGTTGTCACGATATACCCCAGCCGCGCCAGCATGTTGCCCATCATTTTCGCGACGGCGACTTCATCATCCACCAACAAAATACGTTCCGCTCCCCCCACGGCATCGTATGTCGTCTGACTGGAGTGTTCATCGCCCATCGCGTCCAGGCAGGGCAGGTAAACGTCAACCACCGTGCCCTGCCCGTTGTTGGCGCGAATGACGATTTCCCCTTTGCTGCGTTTGACAATCCCGTGGACCACCGATAACCCGAGGCCGGTGCCCTTGGTTTTGGATTTGGTGGTAAAATAGGGATCGAACACCCGCTCGATGACATCGGGCGGTATCCCCACACCGGTATCGCTGAACGACAGACAGGCGTAGCAGGCGGCCTTCGGCGAGGGGATCTGGTTCACCAGGTCTGCTTGCGCCATTTCAGTGAGTTTGATTTCCAGCACGCCGCCGGCATCTTCCATGGCGTGAAAGGCGTTGGTCACCAGATTCATGCCGATCTGGTGCAGTTGGGTCGGATTGGCCAGCACCGGTTTGCAACGCCTGTCGATCTGCTCTTTGATTTCAATGGTGCTGGGCAGCAACGAGCGGGACAGCTTGATAAGCTCCCTTAACACGGTTTGCACCTGCACCGGTTTCACCTCAATGTCCGACTGCCGGCTGAAGGTCAGAATCTGCCCGACCAGTTCCTTGGCCCGCTGCCCGGCTTTGTTGATCTGCCGCAAACAGTCGTGGGTCCAGCTTTCCGGTGGGTTGGCATCCATGCCCATTTCGGCGTAGCCCAGGATCGGGGTCAGCATATTGTTAAAATCATGGGCAATGCCGCCGGCCAGGACCCCAATGGCTTCAACCTTCTGCATACGGCGCAACTGCGATTCGAGCGACTCGCGCTCCTTTTGATTGCGAATTTTTTCCGTGCTGTCGAAAACGATCGAATAAAGCAGTTCACGGCCGCCGACCTCAATCGGACCGGCGTGAATTTCAACGTCCCGGATATCGCCGTTTTTCAACCGGTGCCGGAATTGAAAAAAGGTGCGGTTCTCGCTGTGAAAGCGCTCTAGCTCGATGTCGACCTGCTCTGGTGTCATACAGTTGATTTGATGAATGGTCAGCGTGATCAATTCTTCATACGAGTAACCGTAAAACTGAACAGCGGCATGATTGGCGTCGACTACCGCGCCGTCGACCAGGTCGATCAACAACATCACGGTATGACTGTTTTGGAACAGGCTGCGATAGCGTTCCTCGCTGTCACGCAGGGCGGTTTCCGTGCGCTGTTGCTTTTTTGCCCGCTGTTGGAGTTGGGCGCTCATGGCATTGACACCGGCCTGCAAATGACCGATTTCATCCCGGCTGCCGCCGTGATCGATCCGAACCGTCAGGTCGCCCTGCTCGATCTGCTTGACGCAGGACAAGGTGGTGCGGATCCGCCCTGCGAAACGGCGCACAAACAGCGTTGTGATCACCGCCCCGATTCCAAGAATGAGCAACGCCGCGCCACCGACATGCTGCAGGTAATCGTTGCGGCGGGCAGACAAGGCATCGCGGCTCACCGCCAGACCCACCAGCCAGTTGATCGGATAGATGGTGCCGAATACGGCCAGACACCTTTCGCCGTCGGCGTTGTATTCAACGCTGCCGTTATTGCGGGCAAACATTTGCCGGATGTGGGGTGCGTCAATCGATTCGCCCATGCGGCGCCCCGGCTGGAAAAGCACGCGGTTCGGGGCTTCGATGACAAACAGGGTGACAGTTGCGGAAATATCGGGGTTGCGGACCAGGGCCTGTTGAAGTTCACCCGCCTTTTTGACGGCGGCCCTGACGCCGTTGCGATTGAGGGTTTCGAACAGGATTTGCCGGGAAGAGGTAAGTTCCAGGGCCAGCAACCGTTCCTCCAAACGATAGACAAGTTCGTTAATAAAAAAGGTCCCGATCAAAATAACCGCCATTGTCATAACCGTTAAAAGTGACAATGAAAAAAGGTTGATTTTGGTCGCAATACGCATCATTTGATCCTTACAAAAAAAATCAGGATCAGGCCAAGGGCCAATCCATACCAGCTATCGGCCGACCGATCCTGATGGTTTTTCCTTCGCGGTCGTCAGGCTGCGAGATGACGACTGCGGCGCACAGCCAATCGCCCTGCGCTTTGTTATCCCTGCGTCAGAAATTGTATTGCCCCACATTTTCCGCGGTAAATTCCATCACCGGCAAGGCAACCTGCAGGTTGAGCCGGTCCCGGCGCGGTGTGAACCGGCCCAGACGGCCGGCGCTGAACATCTCGCCGGCCTTCAACCCGCCGGTCAACAATTGGCGGGCGACATAGACGGTCAGGTAGCCATGGTCGGGCGCGTTCCAGAGCAGGACCTTCCTGACAGTCCCTTGCAGCAAATAGCTACGCATCAAATTGGGCGTGGCATTGCCGACCACGGCAACGTCGCCTTGCCGGCCGGCGTCGTTGACCGCCCTGGCGGCACCGGGCAGATTCGGAACCCCAAGTGCAATAATCCCTTTCAAAGATGGAAAACTTCTAAGATAGTCCTGGG
This sequence comes from Desulfobacterales bacterium, assembly GCA_028282295.1. Classification (GTDB taxonomy): domain Bacteria; phylum Desulfobacterota; class Desulfobacteria; order Desulfobacterales; family JANQIE01; genus JANQIE01. The sequence continues at coordinate 22,733 of JANQIE010000123.1, forward strand.
CAATACGGTAAGACTTTTCAGAGCTTTCATTGGCAGGACGAATGTCGAGAATATTGATGGCGGGATATTGTGAATAGATTCGGCGTTTAATGGCCTGAATCCAGCGCACCTGATTGGGGGCGGTAAACGTCGTCGTGATGATGGCAATGTCGGCCTCGGTGCCGACCTGTGCCACCAGGGCGGCCACCAGGGCGTTGCCGAACTTTTCGTAATCGACGAGATTGACGAAAAACTCACGAAAGTCGGCATCGCCGTCCCAACTGATAACGCGGATACCCGCAGCATGGGCTTTTTTCAGAACCGGCACAATCGCCGCCGAATCGTTGGCGGCCACGGCGATCAAATCGGGGCGGGTGGGAATGATTTGTTCCAACAGAATGATCTGCTGTTCCGTCGTGGCCTCGGTGGGGCCGATCCAGGTGACATCGACATCCGGCAATTCGGCCGTCGCCGCATCGATGCCGGTCTTGACCGCGTCATAATATTTGATTCCCACAAGTTTGGGCATGATGACGATCCGGTAGCGGGCCGCGCTTGCCGTGACAAGGGGGAATCCAACGAAAAGTATGACGAGCGTTAAGGCAAATGAGAGTCTGTGATTGAATCGCAATGGTAATGTCTCCGTATAAAATAAAGATTACGTCAACAAAACAAGTCGATCCAGGATTTGCCGTGCCGTTCAAATTTTTTTTGTGATCTTTTTTGCGATTTTAATCAAGTACCATATTACCAGAGGCAGTGCAATATAGACACGTTCCAATCCCAAAACAACATCGGATAGGCCGGCCGCGCCTGCCGGCGGCCGGCGCCATTTTAATATCGTTCGAACCCGGAGTCCGAAATCGTATCGCCGGACACCTGCGAATTCATGTCAATGGCATACCCTGCAGCCGGGTCGACGGACTCGTCACCATTGCCGTTTTTCCGGGAAGCGCAAACATCTTCCGATTTGAACTGCAACGTATCGGCCTGCGGCACGGCCTTGGCCGGACGATTACTTCTTTCGGCCGTAAAGCGATCGACTTTAAAATATGCAATGACACTTTGCATCGATTCGGCCTGTCCGGCAAGTTCCTCGGCGGTCGACGCCATTTCCTCTGAAATTGAGGCATTTTGCTGAATCACCTGATCGAGTTGCTGGATGGCTTTGTTCACCTGCTCGGCCCCGCTGTTCTGCTCATTGCTGGCCGCGCTGATCTCCTGGACCAGGTCGGATGTTTTCTGAATATCCGGAACAATCCGGGCCAACAAGTCACCGGCTTGCTCGGCCACCTCGACACTGGAGCCGGAAAGTTTGCCGATTTCCCCGGCCGCCGTCTGGCTGCGTTCGGCCAGTTTGCGAACCTCGGACGCCACCACGGCAAAGCCCTTGCCGTGTATTCCGGCCCGCGCCGCCTCGATAGCGGCATTCAGGGCCAGCAGATCGGTCTGCCGGGCGATCTCTTCCACAATGGAGATCTTTGCGGCAATCTTCTTCATGGCGGTAACCGTTTCAGCCACGGCTTTGCCTCCCTGCTGAGCATCCTCGGCCGACTTCTGCGCGATTTTCTCGGTTTGCAGCGCGTTATCGGCATTCTGGCGAATATTGGCCGCCATCTGCTCCATTGATGAAGAGGCCTCCTCGGCCGAAGCGGCCTGTTCACTGGCGCCCTGGGACATTTCCTCGGAGCTGCCGCTCATTTGCTGACTGCCTCCGGCGACATTGCTTGCGGCTGCAATTATATCACCGACAATATCGCTGAGCTTGGTCACCATAACATCCAGCGCCCGGCCGAGAATATCCCTGTCGGACAATATCGTCACCTTGGCCGTCAGATCGCCGCCGGCGATTTTTTCAGCCATGGCCGCCGTGGCTTTCAGGTTTTCAATCATAGCCGTGAGCGACTTGCCCAGCGTGTCTTTCTCAGACAACAACGTCACTTCGGCATCCAGGTCACCCACCGCGATCTTCTCGGCCACCCGCACCGTCCCGCCCAGGTTTGCCACCATGCGCTTCATGGCTTGCAGCAATTGCGCGGTTTCGTCCTTGCCCTGGGCTGCGACTTCAATCGACAAATCACCCTCGGCGACTTGTCTGGATACATCAACCGCGTAATGTAACGGCCGGGTGATGATCCGGGAGATGAAAAAAGCCAGCAGCATGCCCGCCAAAAGGGCAAACACGGTCAACAGGATCAACGCCACGTCGGCCTCGCCGACCATGCTGTCGGCCTTGCGGCCGGCGCGATGTGACATTTCAGTGCCGATGGCCTTGATCCTGCCGATCAACCGGTTCATTTCAGCGGTATTTTTTTCGATCAAGGCTTCATCGCGCAGCAGTTTCACCAGTCCGGTCTGATAATCCTCCACGGCCGCCTTAACCCTGCGGATGCGGGCCTGCTCGTCCGCGTTGCGAAGTTCAATTTCAATTGTATCCACGTAGCCTTTCAACCAGCCCAGTTCGCGGGTCATGGTTGCAATCCGCGTTGCGTTTTTATCAAGCATGAATTCGACCTCGGCACGGGCCAGCTTGAGGGCATGAATTTCGGCCTTGTTCAGGTGTTCGACCAAAAGGGTCTGATAGGTAATCCCGGCCATATCGGTACCGGATTTTTCCATTACAGCCAGTTCCGTTTCATGATGGGCGGCCATTTCCTCCAGGGCTTCGTTCACCTGATGGCCCAGATGGTCCAGCTCTCCCTTGAGCGTTTCAATCTCATGGTAGCTGAGTACAACGGCCTCGAATTCTTTTTTATAATCAACAACCGCCCTGGCCGCTTCATCCAACAGTTTTTTTTCTCCGGCGCTTAAATACCCCGATTTCTCGATACCAGCGAAATCGGCCGTGTAATCATGCAATAATTCCCGGACCACCTTCACCTTCTTTTCGCCGTACGCCTTGTTTGCAAGCCCGTAAAGTAAAAACTGATTCTGGGCCGTCAACATCTCGCCGGCCATCAAGTCCAGGCCAAGAAAGGCGGTTTCCATATGCGCGGTTTTATTGACGTTGTTCAGGTAAAAATACGCGGCCAGACACAACATGACCGCCAGCAACACCAAGGCGCCGAAACTCGTGTAAAGCTTCATTTTAATACCGAAGTGCCGGTAGGTCCTGCCTGCGAATAAAAACACACCACCCAGCAGGAACAACGCGACGGCGGCCAGAATGAACCAGAAGAGACTGGTCAGGCCGGTCTTTTCAGGAGTAAAGTGTTCTTCAGCGGCATCCTGCAGCCAGTCGGTCTGCAGTATTTTCAAGGTGGCGTCATCAGTCAGTTTCACCGCCACCGGTTCAATGGCGCCATGCTCCCCGGCAGATAAAGTGCTCAATTGGCCGTGCCCGGCAGCGTCGTGTGAACCACCGGTTTGTGCCGTCCGCCCGCGGATGCCCCCGTGAAGGTCGCCGGATGAAGCAATGGCGCTCAACATCAAACGGTCGGCGGGTCCCTGAGTGCCGGCATATCCCCAGTTTGCGCCGCTACCGTCTCCCTTTGCGGCGGTGGCAATGCCGACCGCGATCATACCCGCCAGTAAAAAAAATACGAAAATCTGCGTTGCTTTTTTCATTATCAAACTCCCTTCCGAAATAGTTGATCTTATGACAACGCGTTACATGAATAGGCAATAGTGAAAATGAACACCTTGCAGCCGACAAGAGCCCAAATCGGTCCACGCGGTAATTTCCACGGCAGCCAAAAAATAAACGCGGGTGCTAAAACCTGCCACATTCTTAAAATACGAACCGGAATCCACCATTTTCGGATAAACAGGAGCAATGTTCATTTACGGCCGGCGGGTTTGGCTGTCGATAGGGTGATAGAGGAATTTCCTGAGGGTTTTAAAACCAACAGCACCTGAACAATCATGGATGAGATCCGTCTCCCAAAAGATCCCGATATACCCCGGTAAGTAACTATTCGGCCCAAATGCAAAAAACTGAACAAAAAAAAGACTGCCGGTCCGCTCCAACACCCTGTCGGAGCGGACCGGGGTGCTAATACCGTTCAAATTCCGCGTCGCCTTCGGTGTCATCTCTGTCCGTCACCGGCATATCATACGTGTAACCGTTCTCGGGATAGGAGTCCTGCCCGTTGCCGCCGTTGTGTCCGGCCAACGGTTGGCCGTTGTCGGATTCCACTGGTGCGGCATGATGCAACGCAGGGGTTTGAGCGGGCTTGTGTCCGGTTCGAACCGGCCGGCCGGCGCTTTGATCGATCTTGAAAAACGCGATGGTCGCTTGCAGCATGTCGGCCTGGCCGGCCAGCTCTTCGGCGGTCGAGGCCATCTCTTCGGACGCGCTGGCGTTTTGCTGGGTGATCTGATCGAGTTGCTGAATCGCCGTGTTGACCTGGTCGGCGCCGCTGTTTTGTTCGTTGCTGGCGGCGCTGATCTCCTGGACCAGATCGGATGTTTTCTGAATATCCGGAACGATCTTGGCCAAAAGATCTCCGGCTTTTTCCGCCACTTCCACACTGGAACCGGACACCTTGCTGATCTCAGCAGCAGCGGTCTGGCTGCGTTCGGCCAGCTTGCGCACCTCGGAGGCGACAACGGCAAAGCCTTTGCCGTGTTCGCCTGCACGGGCCGCTTCGATGGCGGCGTTGAGCGCGAGCAGGTCGGTCTGCCGGGCGATCTCCTCCACGATGGAAATCTTCTCGGCAATCTTCTTCATGGCGGTAACGGTCTGAGCCACGGCGTCACCGCCTTCGTTAGCGTCGTCAGCCGATTTCTGGGCGATCTTTTCCGTTTCCAGGGCGTTTTCGGCGTTCTGGCGAATGTTCGACGCCATTTCTTCCATGGACGAGGAGGCTTGCTCGGCCGAAGACGCCTGGGCACTGGCGCCTTGCGACATCTCTTCACTGCTGGAACTCATCTGCTGGCTGCCGCCGGCCACGTTGTTGGCCGCGCCGATGACATCGGCGACAATGGCGCCCAGCTTGGTCACCATGGCGTCCAGGGACTTGCCTAACACGTCCTTGTCCGACAACAGGTTGACTTTCACGGTCAAATCACCGTCGGCGATCTGTTCGGCCACCCGGGCCGTGCCCTTTAAATTGTCGACCATTTTCTTCATGTTCTCCAATAGCTGGCCGATTTCATCCTGGCCGGTAATCCGGACATCGGCGGAGATGTCGCCCTGGCTGATGGCATTGGCGACGTCGACAGCCCGGGCCACCGGTCCGGTGATGCTGCGGGTCATGAAAAAGGCGAGCAGCGCGCCCATTAAAATGGCCAGCCCAATCACCACGTACATCACGGTCAGGGTTTTGTCCCGCGTAGTGCCCGCGTTTGTCAAAAAGCCGTCGGCCTTGCCCTGGGCAAAATCGATAAAACTTTTGATGGCCGCATCGAGTTTCTGAACGTGCGCCGCCCCCTTGCCTTTGGTGATGGCGGCGGCTTTGGATCGTTTCCCCGCCTGCATCAGAGCGATGACTTCTTCGCGAATCGGCCGCCAGTCGGTGAACAGGTTGCGAAGTTCTTCCACCTGCTGTTTGTTGCCGAGAAACCGTTCGTTGATCAAATCGATGTCTGCATACACATTCTTTTCATACGCGCCTACTTTGGCAACAGCGGTTTTGATGCCGGCCGCGTCTCTGGCCAGCGCCACATCTTTCATGCTGCGGTGAATCTTGATCAAATCGGCGTTAATGCGAAGTGCCGCCGTGCTGACGGTGTACGGATGTTTGTAGAGCTTGCCGGTCAGCCCGGAGAGCTTGTGCATGTTCTTGATCGCAAAAACACCGATCAGGACGGTCAGTAAAATTGTCAGGCTGAAACTCAGCCCCATGCGGACGCCGATTTTTAAGTTCTTGAATAACATTTGGAACGTTCCTTTCTAGTACCTCGTACACGGTGTTACTTTTCCCCACGCAGTGAATCGACTGATCGCCGTGCGACGTGCCCGGCGCTTCAGGGCCACTGTTGGAGAATGAAGCAAAAAAAAATTTATAAAAATCCCGTTCCCGCAACCGCCTGCGGGAACGGGTATCATTGAACGACTGAAGCAATCAGGCCGCGGCCTCGGTCTCTTCAGCCGGTTTTTGATCCATAAACGCCAGCTCTTCGCCGGTAAACACCCGATCGATGTCCAAAATCAGGATAAACCCACCATCACGCTTGCCGATCCCCTTGATATATTCGGAACGCCAGCGGGCGCCGATCTTAGGCGGCGCTTCGACGGCCTCGCGGTCCAGCTCGACCACTTCGTGCACCGAGTCGGCCAGGGCCCCCAGGACAACATCTTCGCCGTCCAGTTCCAGTTCCATGACAATGATCCGCGTGTACTGCGTGTCTTCAACCTGGTCCAGGCCGAATTTGGTGCGCAGATCGACCACCGGCACCACCGCGCCGCGCACATTGATCACCCCGCGCATGTACTCCGGCGCCCGGGGCACTCTGGTGATATTGCTGACTTCAAGCACTTCGCGCACCTGGGAGACATCCAATGAGAACATTTCCTGGTCCAGCCGGAACGTCAGGTACAGGGCAATCGATTGTTTTGCTTTTTCATTTTGCATCAATCTCTCCTTTAAGCCGGGGTGCGGGCCGCGAGTCGATGTCGCTGGCACACGCTGGGCAGGTCTGTCTCCGGTGCGACCCGCACCACGACTGTTAATACTGTTCAAATTCCTTATCAGTGGCCACCGGACTGATGGTCGCCGAAGTCATATTCAATTCATAACCGGACTCCAGGCCGGCCGGCCTGTCATTGTCGTCCGCCGCCATGCGGGCCATCTCACTGACTGTCGCGCTGTATTTTTCCGGCACCGCGGCCGGCGCCGCAGGCATTGAGCGACTGCGTGCACCGCCGTTGTCATCAATTCTGAAAAACGCGATCGCCCCCTGAAGTGCTTCGGCCTGGGAAGACAACTCCTCGGCGGTCGAGGCCATCTCTTCCGACGCCGACGCATTTTGCTGAATGATCTGGTCGAGTTGCTGGATGGCCTTGTTGACCTGCTCGGCGCCGCCGTTCTGTTCATTGCTGGCGGCACTGATTTCCTGGACCAGATCGGAGGTTTTCTGAATATCCGGCACAATCTCGGCCAACAGCCGGCCGGCTTTTTCGGCCACGTCGACACTGGATCCGGACAGTTTGCTGATCTCCCCGGCCGCGGTTTGACTGCGCTCGGCCAGTTTGCGGACTTCGGATGCCACCACGGCAAACCCCTTGCCGTGCTCACCGGCGCGGGCCGCCTCGATGGCCGCGTTCAGCGCCAGCAGATCGGTCTGGCGGGCGATCTCTTCCACAATCGAGATCTTCTCGGCGATGTCCTTCATGGCGGCAACGGTCTGTTCCACGGCTTCGCCGCCCTCTTTGGCATCATCAGCCGATTTCTGGGCGATCTTTTCCGTCTGCATGGCATTGTCGGCGTTCTGGCGGATATTGGCCGCCATCTGCTCCATGGAAGAAGAGGCTTGCTCGGCCGAAGCGGCCTGTTCGGCGGCGCCCTGGGACATCTCCTCGGAGCTGCCGCTCATCTGCCGGCTGCCACCGGCCACATTGTCCGCCGCGCTTTTCACATCGGCCACGATGTGATTCAATTTGGCGGTCATGGAAGCCAGCGCCTGACCCAGCGCATCTTTTTCAGACAGAATGTTCACCTTGACCATCAAATCGCCCTCGGCGATCTTTTCAGCCACTTGCACCGTTGCCTTCAGGTTGTCGACCATGGTCTTCATGGCGTCGGCCAACACACCGACTTCATCTTTCTGGTCCAAATCGATGGTGACCTCAAGGTCGCCCCTGGCGACGGCATTGGCCGAATCGACGGCCAGTTTGATCGGTCCGGTGATGCTGCGGGTGATCAAAAACGCCAGAGCTAAACCGATCACAATCGCCACCAGCGTGCAACCGATCACAATTGTGATCGTTCGGCTCACCGTCAGGGTGTTTGCTTCCTGACGGGTTTCCATCAGGCTTTCTTCCTCGGCTGCGAATTCGCCCATGAGTTGCCTGAATTCATCAAAATACTTTTTCCCGCGCGCCTCGCCGATCAGGTCCGCCATGTCGTCCATGGTTTTGGCATCGCCGATTACCCGGCGCAACGCAATCGCTTCACCGATGGCATCGGTCTGCCACTGTTCGATGGTCGCCCCGGCTTCCTGCAACAACTGCACCTGGGCGGGATTGTCGTCCACCGTCTTGGACAGTGACGTGACAAGCGCCTTGAACTCTTTGTTCCCGCTCTTATAGGGTTCCAGAAATTCTTCTTCACCGGCCAGCAGAAAGCCGCGCGCACCGGTCTCCATGTTGACGGCGGCGCTGACGATTTTTTCCGCCGTGGCGATGACTTCACGGGTATGCGCAATCCACGCCGACGCCTCGGCGACCGCTTTGGCATCGGCATTGTTCGTTGCGGTCAATGCGTCAAGGGCTTGCCGGCGTTGGGTCATCAATTTGCGCTCACGATCTTTGAAGGTCTGCATATGGCGGCGAAACTTGTCAAAAAAAACTTTCCCTTTGGCCTGCTTGATCAGATCAGCCATATCGTTCATGGTTTTGGCGTCGCCGATCTGCCGGCGCAAGGCGATGGTCGGCTCCGTGACGTCCTGCTGCCAATCCCGCAATACTTTCTCGACCCGCTCCAGACGTTTTACCTGTCTGGAATTGTCGTTGACGGTTTCCTGCAACGCCTTGATCCGCTTGTAGGTTTCTTTCTCGCCGTTTTTATACGGATCGAGGAAGTCTTCCTTGCCGGCCAATAAATAGCCGCGCATGCCGGTTTCCATATCCACGGCCGAACCGATAATATTCCTGGCAGTGCCCAGCACGTTGTGGGTGTGTTCCACCCAGCCGTTGGTTTTGACAATCGATTTGATGTTGAAGATGCTGACGCTGCCAAGGATCACCAGCAGTACCAAGGGGCAGCATACGCCCAGCATAATTTTCTTTCCCAGACCTAAATTCTTCAAATTCAATTTTGACTCCTCTCTGTTATAATTACCGATCATGTGTCAGTCCATGCTTGCGGCAGTCGTTCAGAGAACATGACATGTCACGATGCTCAAGCATCAGGTGTGTCGATTCAAAGATTTCGATCCAACGTGAGCGTTTCTTCAGGTTGTTTAACGCTTCCTACGAACTTAGACCAAACCACGCTTGCCTGTTTGGCCACCTCCTTTCTCAGGCAAAGTGGGCGTGCGCCCATATCGGCGCGCAGGATCTTAACAATCGGCGTTTCGTGATCATCGTCGCAATCCCGAAGCTCATGAACTTCGACTATGTTTAGCGGCAAGGTCTGGTGCGAAGTATTTTAAACGAAGTAAAGATAGCCTCACAGTGCTTTGACAGGCAGAACAAGGGGGAAGGATTTTAGTGGTACAAAATTCGATCGGACACCGGGTTTCGGTTTGCAGATGCCGGCAACGGGTACTTGACCCCAATCGATTTTGCGGTGGTGCAGCAGTATACTGACCATCCAACCCCGGTGGTCTGCGTCGAGCAATTTACGCAGCCTTACCGTTAACAATCACATTTATACAGAGTTGGACTGGCAGGTTTTACCGTAAGGAACGAACCAAGGACTGAAAATAACGCGGATGAAAATGATACGCTAGGTGGTAAAAATTAAATTGTAATCAACTCCCAAATGTTTCCCAATTACCCATGTTACTTTATTCTTCGGAACGTGGCGGGGAAACTTGAGAGAAAAGTTCGGCTTTTTTTCCGCAGCCCTTGGGGTTTAAGGGCTGCCATAAAAGGTTATTATCGATTTGATTCTGGACCCCGGCGAACGCCGGGGGCCGGAATCAAATCGAGGTCAACCTTTTTCACTTTTTACATGCATTCCATAAAGCAAGAGCCCCGCACGGCCGGTACACTTCAAATCTCGCGACTTAAAGGCAGTCACCATGTCGGGGCTTTTATCCGATCAAAATCTCAACTGCGGTTACATCTAAAACTCCCGGAACTCATCTTCCTGCAAGGCGATCACCTGATCCGGCGGCACAGCCTGTTGCATTTCCGGCGACGTTTTTTTCAACTCGGCAACAGGCACGCTTCTTTCCACCTGCTTGGCAGTGGGGCGTCCATTGCCGCTATCGGCAGGCATGTTGCCACGCCCTTTGACCAGGGCAGTCAAATCCTGAACGAAATTGCGCATCTGCTCCGCCTGAGCGCTGGTTTGCTCAGAGGCGCTGGCCGATTCTTCCGCATGGGCGGCGGTCTGCTGGGTCACACCGTCCATCTGCTGAATACTATGGTTGATATCAGTGATTCCCTGCGACTGTTCCGTGGAGGCCGCGGCGATTTCAACCACAATTTCTCCCACGCGGGTGGAACTGGTCGATACCAGGTTAAAGGCCTCTTCGGTCTTGACAACGTATTGCGAGCCGGCACGTACTTTGTCGGCCGTTCCTTCAATCAGTACCGTCGTGTCTTGCGCGGCTTTGGCCGCCCGCAGGGCCAGGTTGCGCACCTCATCGGCCACCACCGCAAACCCGGCACCGGCTTCACCGGCGCGCGCGGCTTCAACCGCCGCGTTCAAGGCGAGCAGATTGGTTTGAAACGCAATGCCGTCGATGGTTTTGATGATCTTGGACGTCTCTTCACTCGCCGTGGTAATTTGCACCATGGATTCGCTTAAACGCGCCATCAACTGGTTGGCCTGGCCGATGACCTGCTTGGCGTCCTTCATCAGTTGATCGGCCTGACCGGCGTTGTCCGCGTTCTGCCGAACCATGGCGGCCATTTCTTCAATCGAGGCGGACACCTCCTGGATGGTCGATGCCTGTTCCGAGGCTTCCTCGGCTAAACGCTGACTGGTTGTGGAAACCTGTTCGGCGGCCTCACCGACCTGATCCGCACCGTCGTTCAATCCGCCCACGGCGCGCAGAATCGGCTTGGTAATGGCGGCCGCCGCGAAACCGCCAAACACAACGGCGATCACCAAGGCCGCCACACTCAACCCGATCAGCAGCGTCTGCCATTTAACGACCAGATTCGTGGTTTTAACCATGGTCTGGTCGGCCTCGGTTTTCAGGGCATTGGCGGCGGTCACGGCGGCATTGTCCAATGCCGCCATCTGCGCCAGAATTCGAACCGACGTGCCCCGCAGGCTGGTTTCCGCCCCGAGCATCTCCTGCTTGGCTTGCAGGGTATTGCCCACCAGTGATTTCAGATTACCGATCTGGGAACCAAGAGCGTCGGTGGTTTCGCCGGCGGCAAGGCTGTCGATGTCATTGGTCAGGTTGCCGAAAAGGGTCGCCGCTTCCGTCAGGGCATAGTCGACCTCGGCCCCGTCGTCAGCCAGCAACGCATTTTTAACTTTGATATCCAGCGCCAGTGAGTTGGCCCGGATCGCCATGGCCGCCTTGATGGCGGAAATCGCCTCATCAATGGTCAATGCCACCGTATCGCTGTCCACGGTGGCCGCATTGATCACGTCATCGATCTTCAGGGCGGCTTCAAAGGCGGCATCATCCGCGTTTTGCAACGCGAGTTTGACGACTTCCCGGATTGCCGACTGCGTCGCCTTGCTCAACGATTTAATCTTGGCCGATGCCGCGATCATGTCGCCTTTTTGAACTTGCAGCCGGGTGATGTTTTCAAGTATCTGCCCGCGTTGGGCGTCGGTGGAGTGCGTCTCCTTGAGCGTGTCGAAGGTTTGCCGGGCATCTTGCAGTTCAGCATCGTCGCGCGCCCGGTTGATGGAAGCAACCAGACTGCGCAGGTGGATCAGATCCTGGGTCTGGGAAGACTGCTTATCTAATGTTACACTCAGCTCAATGGTGGTTTCTTTCATGCTGCCCTGAATTTGCCTGAGCGACCAGTAACCCGCGCCGCCGGCGATCCCCGTCAGGACCGCGCACAGCAAAAAACCGGTAAGCATGCGCCATTTAAGTGCCAGCCTATCCATTAATTTCATATTGCGTTTCTCCCTACCCGATCCGGGACCGGGCAATCACCAATGCGGCCGGCCTCAATGAGCGCTGTCCGTACTGATGGCGTATCTTGTTTCCCTATAGAGGCTTGATGGCGCCGTCCTGAATCGTGGTCAGGAAAACTTCGTCCATCCCCTGGTGGTCGTTGGCACCGAATTTCAATTGAACACCGCCCAGGTCGAAGGTGCCGCCTTTGGCAACCGCGGCAAGAAAGTTGTCCCGGTTCAAATCACCGCCCACCGAATCAGCCACCATGCAAAACAGTTTGCCGACCATATAGCCTTCCAGCGAAACAAAGCCGATTTTGGCGTTCGGCTGATATGCTTTCATGGCCTGTTGGTATTCTCTGACCAAAGCCACGCTTTCATCCCACGGAAAGCGGACCACCTGGGAGATAATCGCGCCCTCGCCGGCGCTGCCGAGTTCGTTTTTCAGGGCGTCGGTGCCCACAAAGGAAATGTTGCAGTAGATCGTGTCTTTCATGCCGACCTTCTTGGCCAGCTTGATAAATTCAGCGCAGGGTTTATAGGCGCCCACCATGATAACCGCATCGGGTTTGGCCCGGCGAATTTTAAGCAGCCCGCCTTTCACGGCCACGGTGTTGCGTTCGTAGGTGCCCAGGGCGGCCAGTTCCATGCCCCGTTTCTGAAGCGCGATTTTGATCCCGCTGAGTCCGGCCTGACCATACCCGTCGTTCTGATAAAAACAGGCGATTTTCTTCAGACCTTTTTCATCCACCAGATACTGGGCCAGTTTTTCCATCTCCTGATAGTAGCTGCCGCGCACGTTGACCACGTATGGTTTGAAGGGATTGCGTAAAAATTCGGCGCCGGTGAACGGACCGAAGAACGGGATTTTCTCTTTCTCGGCAATGGGGACCACCGCCTTGGAGGTGGGGGTGCCGACTTCACCGATCAACAGGAACACGTTTTCCTGCTGAATCAGCTCACGGGTGTTTTTGATGGCCCGGTCCGGTTCATACCCATCGTCTTTGCTGACCAGGGTGACCTTGCGGCCCTTGACGCCCCCGTTGGCGTTGACTTTACCGAAATACGCCAGCAGGCCGGCGCGCATCCCCTGCCCCAACGCCTGGGCAGGACCACTGAGCGCACACGACTGGCCCAGTTTTATCGGCTCGCCGGCAAATACATGCTCACCGATGCCGATGCCGACCATTGCGATTACACCGAAACAAATACATACAATTTTGAACATCTTTTCATTCACTAACCTGTTCATTGGGCCCTCCATGCGTTATTGGCAGTTAACCATCTATAAACCGCGTATCTAATATAGAAAACTTGCGTCCTGGTTGTAATATCGACCCGCTATGTGATTTCTTTAGCCCGCGCCCATTCGGAAATGGCATCTTTTGCCCCCCGGCAGTCGCTACTTTTACAGTTCCTGGAATAAGGTTGTTATCGATTTGATTCTGGACCCCGGCTTTCGCCGGGGTGACAGTTGTTTTTTCTTGTTTTTATTTCGGACCCTCTGATCTGCCGTGCACGCGAGTCAGGGTTGTCGGATAAAGGAGGACCTTATTCGCGTCACCCCGGCGAAAGCCGGGGTCCAGAATCAAAACGTCATTAACCTTATTTTGCGCTCCAAATTACCAAATGCGGTCACCCCGGCGCCCGGCCACGTTTTACTTGACAGATTCAACCACCACGCTGTAACAATTAAAAAAGCTGCATCAAGATCTCGCTTAATACTGTCACGTCTTCTTTCATTCATTATCATCCACCCCCACCCCGCACCGGGCATGGGTACAACTTGCCATAAAGCAAATAGGAGGGCCAAATGGACAAGATTGTGAGGATCAACATGAGTGCCGGGGGCGGACCCGAGGTTACGATCACGTCGATGGGTGCATACGCCGGATTGGGCGGACGCGCCCTGACATCGACCATTATTGCAACCGAAGTCCCCCCCCAATGTCACCCCCTGGGCGCCGATAACAAACTGGTTATCGCCCCCGGCTTGCTGAGCGGATCGGCCGCGGCCATGTCAGGCCGCATCTCCGTCGGCGCCAAAAGTCCGCTGACCGGCGGCATCAAGGAATCGAACTCGGGCGGGCAGCCGTCACAGATGCTCGGCCGGCTCGGCTACGCCGGCATTGTGTTGGAAGGCAAACCGGCGGATGACACCCTTTATAAAGTTCTGATCAACAAGGACGGTGTAACCGTAACGCCGGACAACAGCCTGAAGATGCTCGGCAACTATGCCACCGTGAAAAAAATGCAGGGTGAGCATGGTGACAAAATCGCCTGTATCTCCATCGGCCCGGCCGGCGAGATGAAGATGGGGGCGGCGTCAGTGGCCTTTACCGATATGGAGCAGCGCCCCACGCGCCATGCCGGACGCGGCGGCACCGGCGCGGTCATGGGCGCCAAGGGCGTCAAGGTGATCGTTGTCGATGATGCGGGGGTGAAGATGCGGTCACCGGCCGATCCGGAAAAATTCAAGGCCGCCAACAAAGCCTTTGTGGCCGGCCTGCGCAAGCATGCCGTGACCGGTGAGGGGCTTCCGGCCTACGGCACCAATGTGCTGCAAAATGTCATCAACGAAGCCGGCGGCCTGCCCACGCGCAATTTTCAAAGCGGCCGGTTTGACGGCGTGGCTAAAATCAGCGGTGAAACCCTGGCTGAAACCGAAACTGCCCGCGGCGGTCTGGCAACCCATGGCTGCCACCGGGGCTGCGTGATCCGTTGCTCGGGAATTTACCACGACAAAGACGGCAATTTTCTCACCAAGCAACCCGAATATGAAACCGTCTGGGCCCATGGCAGCAACTGCGCCATCGATGATCTGGACGCCATTGCCCAGCTCGACCGGCTGGACGACGATTTCGGGTTGGATACCATTGAAATGGGTGCCACCATCGGTGTGGCCATGGAAGCCGGTCTGGCCGAATTCGGCGATGCCGAAGCCGCGATCAGGCTGATCAAGGAAGTTGGCGCAGGCACCCCTTTGGGACGTATCCTGGGCAACGGCGCCGCCGTCACCGGCCGGGTGTTCGGGGTGGAGCGGGTTCCGGTGGTCAAGGGGCAAGCCATGCCGGCCTACGATCCGCGCTCGGTCCAGGGCATCGGCGTCACCTACGCCACCAGCACCCAGGGGGCCGATCACACTGCCGGGTACGCCGTGGCCACCAATATCCTGGGCGTGGGCGGCAATGTCGATCCCCTCAAGCCCGAAGGTCAGGTGGAACTGTCGCGCAATTTACAGATCGCCACCGCGGCCATCGATGCCACCGGCATGTGCCTGTTCATCGCCTTTGCCATCCTGGATCAACCCGACACCTTCCAGGCGCTGATCGATGTGATCAACGGGTTCAGCGGGGCCACCATGACGGCCGACGATGTAACGGAGTTGGGCAAGAAGATCTTGAAGCTGGAGCGCCAGTTCAACGCCGATGCCGGATTTACCAAGGAACACGACCGGCTGCCGGCCTTTATGAAGAAAGAAAAGCTGCCGCCGCACGATGTTGTCTTCGGCGTCAAGGATGAAGAACTTGATGAGGTGTTTAACTTCTAACATCTTCATTAAACATCATGCAACATCTTCACCTGCAACTATCTTCCCCCCACATGCCATTCACGGGCCGTTTGTTCGGCCAGGGCGTGGGTCTTACAGCCGATCTCGGTTGCACAGTCAAAGTACTTCTGTGCGACCAGATCGGCATTGCTTCCGAGTATCTGGCCCAACGCATCCAGACCATTTTTTTAAACGGCCGGCCGGTGGACGATGAAGCCGGGGCCGTTGTCACCAACGGTGATGTGCTGGCCCTGTCGGCGGCCATGCCGGGCCTGGTGGGAACGATGCTGCGCAAGGGCGGTCACCTGGCGGCCATGCGCGCACGGCTGTCCCATCGCCGCGCGGCAACTGAAGCCGGCCGCGCCCGTGGGCGCTTTACGCTGAAACTGTTCAACATGATCGCGGGTGAAGTCGGACCGGGTCTGCTGCACCGCGGGGTCATCGCCCGGGTGGCGGATGTGATCGAGATTATTGACGGGGCCGCCCTTTGCCGGGACCGG
>JANQIE010000162.1 GCA_028282295.1 Desulfobacterales bacterium
TTGATTTCATGGGGCTCGCCTCCTATGTGTATGATTGAAAAGCCCCTATATGACAGATCTTAATCGGACTGGGAAGATGGGGTTAAATTGACGCTTACGTTGATACGGACGGAAGGGGGGGCATTATTTTGTTTCGTTGGGGAAATGAGTGTGAGTGCCCGGTTCAAATAAATACCCGACGGAACGAATACTTCTGAAATACTTCGGTCTGCGGGGGTTGGTTTCAAAGTATTTGCGGAAGCGGACGATGAAGTTGTCCACTGTGCGGGTGGTCATGCCGCCGGTATAGCCCCAGCCGATTTCCAGGATTTTGTCGCGGGCCATTGGTTTGCCTTGGTGTATGATGAACAGCCGCAGCAGTTTCAGTTCCTGTTCGGTGAGTTGAACCCGCCCCTGGCAGCAATCGGCCATGCCGGTTTTAAAGTCGATGCGGTTGGTGCCGAACTTGTAGATGTCGCCGGGAGCCTCGGTGGCGGGTCGCGCGGTATCTTCCTGGTGCGTCCAGCCGGAACGCTTGATCAGACGGGTGATGCGCAGTAAAAACTCTTCCAGCTCAAAGGGCTTGGCCAGGTAGTCGTCCACACCGAACTTCAATCCTTTGATTTTATCTTCCGCGGTGGCCTTGGCCGACAGGATCAGGATCGGAAGTCGCTCGTTTTCCAGGCGAATGTTCTGCAGCACCGCCAGCCCGTTGATGTCCGGCAGCATCACATCCAAAACAACGAGATCCGGCCGCCATTGCTTCCACAGGGCCAGGGCGCTGGTCCCGTCAAAGGCGAGTTTGACTTTGAACCCCTGCATCGTCAGGTTCAGCTTCAGCCCCTCGGCAATATGATTTTCGTCTTCGACTATCAGAATCCGTTTTTTGTGCGATTGTTTCATAACGTCTATTTTTTCGGCCGGATGGTTTGCAACCACTTGGTCGGCAGGGTCAGGGTGAACACCGCGCCCCGGGCGTCATTGCGGTTGACGGCCGTGACTCTGCCGCGATGAATGCGGGCGATGTTCTGGACCAGATTCAGCCCCAAACCACTTCCGGCCGGCATCTGTTTGGCATTGCGGGTCGAGCGGTAGAACCGTTTGAAGATCTTTTTCAATTCGCCCGGCGGCAGGCCGATGCCGTTGTCTTCAAATCGAATTTGCAAATGCAGTTTTTGATAGTGAAACCGGATATCCACGGTGGGTGGGGCGGCTTCATTATATTTGACGGCATTGGTCAGCAGGTTCATGACGAGCATGTTGAACAGCGTCCTGTCGACCTGCATCCGGTAGGGTTGGCCAACCGCCGGGTGCAGCCGGATATCGCTGCCGTTAAAGAGCGTCCGGTTTTCCTCCAGCAGGCGCGCTACAGCGGCGTGCAGATCGGTATCCTCGAAATCGCCGCGCCAGCTTTTACTCTCCAGGCTGGCCAAGCTCAGGATGCGCGTGATGTTGTCGGTCAGGCGGCTCAGATCGGTCAGCATGAAACGGATGTATTTTTGCTGATCCCGGCGAGGCAGCTCATATTTGTCGAAGGTCTCCAGAAAAAGGCGCAGGGAGGTCACCGGTGTTTTTAATTCATGGGTGAAATTGTTGATAAAGTTGCGCTGCAGGCGATAAAGCTGCAAGGTTTTCTGGTTGTAGATGAAAATGGTGAAAATTCCCAGCAGGATGACGCCCACCAGCAGGGACAACACCAGGATCACCACCCAGGCCTGCGGCTCCTTGAATTGGCCGGAATCCAGGTTGAAACGCCGCACCAGCGCCTTGAGGCCCGAACTGGCTTCGATGTACCAGTAGATGTACAAAAACAGCGAAAAGGCCAGGGCCAGAATCGAATAGATAAAGACGACGATGGGGTGAAAAATCCAGTTTACGCGGTTCATAAGCCGCAACTTAGATTAAAAGGCGTCCCCAAGTCAATAATGACGCCAGGGCTGCACCATCATTTTGCCTCGGCGTATCCGGCCGTACCGTTGGCGACAAAACGGATGCGACCTTGTCCTGAACCGTTTTTTCTATATCCATTTGCATACGATTTGTTCTTTTTCGTATTTTTTGAGTTTATACTTGCGCGCCATGGCGATCCGTTCCGGGACCGGCAGTGACAGCATGTATTTTTTCCAGCCGGGACACCAGCGGGCATGCCAATGCCACAGACGACCCAGAAACGATTTGGGGTTTTGATCGTAATTGTTTCTGATACTGCAATTTGTGCACTTGTGCGTGGCCATGAGATTACCTCCTTTTGTGAAACCGTTACCAATGTCATTAACCAAAGCCATTCGCACAGTCAACTCAATTGTCGCCAGGCGGCATCCTGCTGCGGTTAAGGGGTTGCGATTAAGGACTCGTGAAAAATGGTAATAACGTACCCATCAGGCTTGTTTTTTCAGATAGGCGTAAATCTCCCGCAGGCTGTAGCGGGCCAGGGCCGGAGTGACCCCTTCATGCAGGACGGTGACCAGGATATGGGTTGCCGACATGGCGCGGCTGATGATCCAATGGGTGGTGGAGGTGGCAATCGATACCGTATCCGGGCAGCCCACGGCCAACCGGCCGGTCAAGCAGTCAATGTCTTTCAGAGAGCCGCGGATATAGGCGCCGATGGCGGGAATGTCTGCGGCGTTGGCCCCGAAGGCCGTGGCGCGGTTTTCAGCCCGGTCGAAGAGAAACGCGGCTTGCACCCACATTTTGTCTGCCGGCTTAGGGATAATTCGGGTGCAATCGACGGTCTGCGCGGGGACCTTGGGCAGCGACTTGGGCGGTAACGGTGTTTGCGGCGCGTTGGAACGCTCCTTGCCGGGACCGATCCGTTCAAGGGCGTCGATGGTGCGCGGATCAAAGGGGTAGAGAAGATTGAAGGTGGTGCCGCCGCCGGTGTAGTAAATAAAAAAAATCCGGGAGCGGCCCATCAGCCGGATGCCGTTGCCGGCCAGGGTGTAGTAATTACTTCCTGTGCGGAATTTGTCATAAACCGCCGCCACGTCAAAACCGGCGCCGCGGTCCTTGATACGAACGAGTAATCCGCAGCGGCCCCGAAACACCTGCACCCGAATCGGTGTATAGGCGTCCTTACGGTGACCATGATAAAAAGCGTTGCTCAGGGCCTCGCACAAAATGCCGGATTCGCCGATCAGTTGATGCCGGAATTTATCCAACCACGGCTCGAGAAAGCCGGCCAGCCGGCGCTCATACCAGAACAACCAGCCGTACTCGGGGCGATAGGGCGAATGGGAGATTTCCGGGCATTGCTCCGGAACAATCCGGTCGTCAGCAATCAACTCGGGTTCACCCAGCAGCGCCTCAACCTGATTTTGGGTGGCGATAACAAACATATCGCAAACGCGGTTTCCAAAAAGCCGGCAGGGTGGCCCCCGGCCTATTCATCCATTGGGTACCAGTGCATTGCCCGCACACGGCCTTGACGGATCGCGCGGGCCATCTCTTTTTCGTTGCGCGGCATCGATTCAAACACTGAAAAACTGCAGCCCACAAGTTCCAGATAATGGGCGTCGCTGCCCCCCACCCGGCTCCATAGTCGTTGCCCGGCATAACGTTCGGCTTGCCGTTGATGTTTGCCGAAAGTTACCGAGCTGGCGGTTTCAATAGCGTCAATGCCGGGGGGGAGCTGCAGCACCGCGATCGGATCGGCGGTGTGCGAATAAATCTGATGATGGTGCACCAGGATAACCACCGCTCCCTGTTGCGCGCTTCTGGCGGTCAGTTCCGCGATGGTGATGCCGGGAGTAATGCCGTTCAGATTATCAAGACCAATAACGACAAAGTGGCCGTTGACGCTACTGACCTCGACAGCCCGAAAAAAACGCTTGCCGTTCAATTCGGTGTTCAGGGTGGCGATCTCTTTTGCAGGCCACAAGGCATCGTGTTCGGCCAGGACAATACCGTCCAGATGGCTGTCCGTAAGATATTGCGCCAGTTTACCCGGATCGAGCGTCTCGGCACAGGCCGAGTAGCGCCGGGTATGCACATGCAGATCGATGTAAACGGCCTTGGATTGCGGCGAAACCATGGTCTACCTGAAAAACGAAGCGACCTCCTGGATGATTGCATCCAGTTTCATTTTACCCATGGCCACATTGCCGTCGGTGTTCATACACAGCACCATATGCACGTGGGCCTTGCCGGCGGCCGTGGCGGCAAAATCGGTGGCCTCGTTGAGGCAGCGGGCGATTACGTGGGCCTTGGGCGCCTGGATATGAACCAGGTTGCCCCGGCCCACGCCCATGATATCGGTGGCTTTCTGGGCCTTGAGCAACACATCGTTGGCCAGGGCGCCGAGTTCGGCGATATTGCTGCCCGAGTTGTTGACCTCGGCTACCATTTCACCGTTGGGTGAAAAAATACCGACAGCCATAAAACCTTGAATGTCACGAAATTTGTCGAGTACCTGCGTTAAATCCGACATGCTTTGATCTCCTGTTTGAGGGTGTATATCTTCCGGCCGGGTGAGCCCGTCCAGTGCCGGCTGCACCGGTAAGGCGTCGGCCGGGTCGCTTCCCATTGAACGCTCATCATCAGGCTGAGCCGGAAATGGCACGTGCGGCTGAGCCGCTGATTCATCCTGACGCCGGGCAGCTTCGAGAATAAGCGCCATCAGCTCGCGCGTTATTCGTTTTTTGATATTTTTCTTCGGCAGGCTTTTAAAATTAATCTGGACATCGTCCAGGTTCAGCAAAGCAAAGGCCGCATCATCGCCCACCAGATCCTGGTACAAAGCGTCGCAAAGCTCGCCCCGGTTGAAGTAAAACAACCCCTGTCGTTCGTCGTTCCGGCAAATCTCCAACAGGCAGGTTTTGTTCTCCATTTCGATGAGCTGTAAAAAGTTGGGCAGCGAAATGCCGCTCAATGAGCCGCCGCGGCTGCCGGCCGCCAAATGACGCGTGATCGCCTCGGTCAAGCGGTCAAAATCAATCGGTTTCTCGATAAGCTGCACAATCATGCCATCGAGCTTTTGCTCGATTTCCGGGGTTGCAAAAGCAGTAATTACAACCGTCGGCACCGCCGGAAAATTGGTATGCATATACGCCAGAAGTTCAAAACCGTCCATCACCGGCATTTTCAGATCCGTGACCAGCAAGTCCACGGGATGGGCCTCGAGAACAGCGACAGCTTCCTTGCCGTTGTGTGCCGTTAAAACTTCGAATTGATCTTTATATCCTTCGAGGCCCGCTTGCAGGCTAAGCACCAGAGATTTTTCATCATCAACCAATAATACAGTATCCATTCGTAATGCTCCTTCGTCAGTTTTTTAGCAACACCTGTGCCATTGTCGGCTATGGCAATTAAAATAAATAATATCAAAGTGATATGTCTTAAATAATTTTGACTTGATTTCGGAGTGACTCAGAACAGATGTTTCAATATAACACAGTGGTTTAAAACAGGACACGGTGCACTGGAAGAATTTTTTTTATGCGGTTATCCATAAAGCCCAAGTGAGTTCGGCAAAAATAAAAGCTACCCCTCAAGGGGGAATCCCTGGGAAGAAATTTTTATGGTTGTCGAACTCACTTGGGTCTTATTGGGGGGGCGCATTTTTTTATTAAACCGGCGACTAAATATGTAAGCCTTCGTCATGCCGGGCTTGATCCGGCATCCAGAACTGGCGCTTGATTCCGGCGTTCGCCGGAATCACAATTTTAAAGGTATTTTATTGCCGGGTTAATATTCTACCAGCGCTTTGTTCTACCAGAGCGTAATATCAAAAGCAGTAATAAATGAGCAATATGCAAATTGATTTTTTCCGCGCGTCCTGAATCCGGTTCAAGTTTTTCGACCCCCAAATTCAGGGAATCCCTGATTTACAAATCAAAACGAGTTTTATAAAAACGGCCGGTCGGCTTGTTCAACCTGATCCTGCTAAAGTGAAAATTAAAAATTAAGAATTGCGGATGGGGTCATTGGATTTGGATTTCGGGGCCTGCCCCGGAGTCGAACCGGGGTTCGCCGACATGACACAGAAAAACAGGCCGTCACCCTGGCGAAGGCCGGGGTCCAGAATCAAAACGACAAGATTCCGTTAAAAAGTGAAAATTAAGAATTAAGAATTAAAGATTAAGAATTAAAGATTAAGAATTGCGGATGGGGTCATTGGATTTGGATTTTGGGGCCCGCTCCGGAGTCGAACCGGGGTTCGCCGGCATGACACAGAAAAACAGGCCGTCACCCCGGCGAGGGCTGGGGCCCAGAATCAAAACGACAAAATATCGTTAAAAAGTGAAAATTAAGAATTAAAGATTAAGAATTGCGGATGGGGTCATTGGATTTGGATTTCGGGGCCTACCCCGGAGTCGAACCGGGGTTCGCCGGCATGACACAGAAAAACAGGCCGTCACCCCGGCGAAGGCCGGGGTCCAGAATCAAAACGACAAAATACCTTTAAGGTTTTTCGACCCTCAAATTCAGGGATTCCCTAATTTACAAATCAAAGCGGATTTTATAAAAACAACCGGTCGGTTCGGACTCG
>JANQIE010000221.1 GCA_028282295.1 Desulfobacterales bacterium
TCGCATTTTTAAAATCCTCGGAATAGCGCGCTATGCCTGCGGTTTTAAAAATGCTCGGGCCTTGCCAGGAACCAAAAGCTACTATTTCCGGATGGGCACCAGTTATCAGTGTTCAGTAAAAACACACTGATAACTGACAACTACCCAATGACCTTATCGGCCCCACTCGTGAAAACGCAAGTAAAATCTAATGAAAACAGTTCAATCCGATAGGTACGGCCCACCCTGCAATGCCACCCGGCGGCAATGGCAGGTAGGGTGGGCCGTGCCCACCAACGGGATGGTTTGCAAATGCGGTTACCCTGAATCGCGGTCATCCAGGATCTGGCGTACTTTTTGAGCCAGATCGACGGGCCGGAAAGGCTTTTGAATGAAGGCCACCCCCTCGTCCAGCACGCCGTGGTGCACGATCGCTTCATCGGTGTAGCCGGACATGAACAGGACTTTCAATTCCGGCCACTTGTCATTCAGCCGGGCCGCCATTTGGGCGCCGCTTTCGCCTCCCGGGATAATGACATCGGTGAGCAGTAATTTGATATCCGCCTGATGGCCGGCGATGATTCGGTCGGCGGCATCGGCGCAGTTGGCCGACAGCACGGTGTAGCCGAAGCGCGACAGCGTGTCGGTCACCAGATCGCGCACGATCGCTTCGTCTTCGACCACCAAAATGGCCTCTGATCCGCCGACGGTTTTTTGCGACGGCCGGTCCTCGACCGGCTCGTCAAGGGCACTGTCCGCCTGAGGTAAATAAATTTTAAATCCGGTTCCTGTTTCCGGTTCACTGTAAACCCAGATATGACCGCCGCTTTGTTTGACGATACCGTGCACCGTGGACAGGCCCAGGCCGGTCCCCGCCCCTTTGGGTTTGGTGGTGTAGAAGGGTTCGAAGATATGCTTCCGGGTTTCGGCGTCCATGCCGATCCCGGTGTCGGTGACAGCCAGCATGACGTAGTTGCCGGGAGTCAACCCCATATGTCTTTGGATAAACTGTCCATCCACAATCTGGTTGGCGGTTTCAATGATGAGTTTGCCACCTTGAGGCATGGCGTCGCGGGCATTGACCGCCAGATTCATCAACACCTGTTCGATTTGCCCCGGATCGGCCCGCACGGTTTTCAGGTCCGGGGCGAAATGGGTCAGCATCTCGATATCTTCGCCGATCACCCGCCGCAACATCTTCTCGATATTGCTCACCACACGATTCAAGTTGAGCGTCGTGGGCTGCAGCACCTGCTGACGGCTGAAGGCCAGAAGCTGACGCACCAGGGCGGCCGCCCGGCCGGCGGCTTCGTGGATCTGATTTAATTTGGGCCGGAACGGATCATCCGGCGCCTGCTGGTGCAATATCAACTCCGAAACACCCATGATGACGGTTAAAATATTATTGAAATCATGGGCCACACCGCCGGTGAGTTTGCCGATGGCCTCCATTTTCTGGGCCTGGATATACTGATCTTCCAGCTTGCGGCGCTCGGCATGCGACCAGATCCGCGCCAGCACATTTGATACATGATCGGCCACACTTTGGGCCAGACGGATTTGATCCTTGAAAAACGGGTGGGTGTCATTGTCTTCGATGATAATCCAGCCCACCGGTTCGGCTTGCATGATAATGGGCGTGATCAAGAGGGCCTGGGTGCGGCGGGGTTGAAAAAAACCGGCCAGGGTAACAAACCGCTCATCAGCCGGCACGTCGGCCACCACGGCCACATCGTTTTGCATCAGCAGTTCGACAAACGCCGGGTGATGTTCAAAGGCAAAGGTATGGTCGATGACCGACGCCAGCGGCGGCAAATCCCCCGCATATTCGGCCCGCACCGTTATGCGGCGTTTGGCCCGGTCCAGCAACGCTGCCATGGCGCGTGGCATTTTAAACGCCTGGGCCAGTTCCTGGCAGGCGATTTTCAATACCGCCTCCGGCCGGGATTCGGATACCGACGCGGCGATAACCTGGTTCAGCAACGCCAATTCACGGGCGCGCTGAAGGTTCTCCTGTTCCGATCGCCGGCGTTCTTCGATTTCCGCTGCCAATTGCTCGTTGCTCTCTTGTAGCTCGCGGGTGCGGTCGGCCACCCGCTCTTCCAGTTCGGACTGCACCCGCTGCAACATCGATTCGACCAATTTGCGTACCTTGATTTCCTGCTCAAGCTTGGCGTTTTGGGCCCCCAGTCGCCGTTGCAACGTGTGCATGGCCAGATGCGTCTGCACCCGCGCCAAAACCTCTTCGCTGTCAAACGGTTTGGTGATGAAATCGACCCCGCCGGCCCTGAAGCCTTTCACCTTTTGAGGCGCATCGCTCAGCGCGCTGATGAAGATGACCGGAATTTCACGGCTGCGGTGGTCTGCTTTGATACGGCGGCACACTTCATAGCCGTCCACATCCGGCATTTTTATGTCCAGCAAAATCAGATCGGGTAATTTGGCGGCAATGCTGCGCAAGGCCATTTGGCCGTTCGGGGCCGGACGCACGCGGTAGGAATGTCTTTGCAGGATGGTGCTTAAGAGTTCCAGGCTGGACGCATTGTCGTCAGCCACCAGGATCTCGGCAGGGGCCTCAAGCGCGGTCGCGTTGGTGTTCACAGATTTTCTCCGCTTGCGGGCGTATCCCGCTCAATGATTTCCAGAAGGCGATTGTATTCAAAACTGTCCGCCAGTCCGGTGAGTCGCCGGCCCAGGTCACCGTCATGCTTAACCACCTGCGCGATCAAGGCCCGCACCTTGACCGTGTCCAGTTCCACCACGGCTTGATGCAATTGCGCCCGCAGCACATCGGGCAGCCGCGCCAGCCGCAACGCCAATTCTTCGGTTGCCGGCAACGGCGGGGCGTCGGCGGGCTCGTCGTCGGCGTAGCGATAGTTAAGATTCAGATACCGCTGCATCACCTCAAAAATCTCTTCTTCACGATACGGTTTGCGGACCAGATCCTCACACCCGGCCGCAAGGATTTGCTGTCGTTCGTCTTCGAGGACGTGGGCCGTCAGTGCAACAATGATGATGTCGGAACCGGCGCGACCGGCTTTGATCGCGCGTGCGGCATGCAGGCCGTCCATCACCGGCATGCGAATATCCATCCAGATGAAATCCGGTTGCCACTGCGTGGCAATCGTCACCGCCTCCTGCCCGTTGGCGGCTTCGCGGACTTGAAAACCGACCGTGGTGAGCAGCCGGACCAGCAGGTCGCGGCTGGCCTGCACATCTTCGGCGACCAGAATTTTGGGGACCGCATGTCCTTGCGCCAGACCGATCACCCGCTGTTTCTCTTCATAGATAAATGTTACGCTCAGCCGCCGGGCCATCACTTCGAAGATCTCTTTTTCGCGAAACGGCTTGCGAACAAATTCATCATACCCTGCCTTCAGGATCCGCTGCTTTTCCTGCTCCAGCGCATGGGCCGTCAAGGCGACCACAGTGGTCGCCCGGCCCGCCGCCGTGGCCTTGATGCGCTGCACCGCTTCAATCCCGGTCATTTCCGGCATACGACAGTCCATCCAGATAAAATGCGGCTGCCAGGTCTTGAATGCCGCCACGGCCTGCTTGCCGTTGGTTACCGACCGGACATTGAAACCGGTCGTCTTGAGCAGGTTGACGAGCAATTCGCGACTGGCCGCCACATCCTCGGCCACCAGCACGCGCGGTATGTCCTGGCCGGGCGCCAGGCCGATGGCTCGCCGGCCCCCTTCGGGCGGCAAAAGATCTTTTTTGTCGCCAACACCGATAATTACTTCCAACCGAAAAATACTGCCGCGCCCCACACTGCTTGCAACGGTCAGATCGCCGTGCATCATCCGCGCGTATTCGCGGCTGAGCGCCATGCCCAAACCGGTACCCCGCTGACTGGCGCGTCCGCTCTGGGTTTGCTCGAAGTATTCAAACACACGGTCCAACTCGTCCTCGGCGATGCCGGGACCGGTGTCTTGCACTTCGACAATCAGCCGGATCTGCTTTTTCGGCATCGGCGCACTTGTCAGCCGCACGGTAATGCTTCCTTCATGCGTAAATTTTTCGGCGTTGCCAAGAATATTGTTGATGATCTGGTGCAGTTTATGACTGTCCGCCACCACATAGCGGGGCAGCGTGTCAATCCCTTCGAAGTAAAGCCCCACCCCCTTGGCCTCGACACGGTCACGGAAGATCACTTCCAGATCCCGCAACAGATCCCGCAAGTCAAAGGTCGTCTCCCGCAAGGCGATCTGACCGGCCTCGATTTTGGAAATCTCCAGAACTTCGTTGATCAATGCCAATAAAAGTTCGCCACTGCGGTTGATGGTTGCCAGATACCGGTGGTTCTCCGCTTTGATCGATTCGTCGCGCTGCATCAATTGCGAATACCCCAGAATGGCGTTCATCGGCGTGCGCAGTTCATGGCTCATATTGGCCAGAAAAAGGCTTTTGGCGTGATTGGCCGCTTCGGCCTGTTCCTTGGCCACGGTCAGCTCGGCCGTGCGGTCCTTGACCAATTCTTCCAGATGGTCCCGGTGCTTCTCCAACTCCTTCTCCGCTGTCTTGCGCCGCACAATGTTCGCGCTCAACACCATGATCACCAACACCAGACTGATGAAAACCGCAACCGCCGTCCAGATCATGGTTTTGTATTTGTAGTAAAACGACTCAGGTTCATTGAGCAGAATACTGCCGGCGGGCAGGGCGGACTTGGGGATCGCAAAACGGCGCATCTGCCGGTAGTCGAACATATACGTATTCGGACTTTCCAGACTGACCGGTATGGCGGCCGCTTTTTCACCGTTTAGAATCCGCAGGGCATAATTGGCCGCGGCAGCCCCATGGTGAGGGCCATACTGCAGTTTGCCGCCCACAATGCCGTATTTGATCATCACATCCAGCACGCCGTAGATCGGGAACCGCGCACTTTGGGAAATCAGCGGATAGCCCCTTTCAATGGGCATGAAGTCGTTGTTTTTATCCCGCAGCCAAACCAGTAACAATCCCATGGCGGTTTCAGGCAACCCCTTTAATCGCGCCGTCATTTCTTCGTGAGTCAACTCAAAGCCGTCGATAAATACATATTTCAGACCGGGGAACTCGCCGGCGGTCGCCGCCGCCTGTTCACGGTAAACCCGGCCGGTTGTGGTGGCATCGGTGATCACCGCCACGTGGGTCGTGTCGGGTTTGAATTTGATCGCAATGCGGATGGTTTCGGCGATGTCGGCGCCTTGCACCAGACCGGTGATGTGGTGCTCATGGCCTGCGATCATCTGTGGTTCGTACTCATTGACGCCGATAAACACCGTGGGGATATCCCGGTTGAACAAACGGCTGCCGAATTCCAGAATAAACTGGAACGCATTGTCATCGTTGACGATAATCACATCCGGAATTACGTTGGCGTAACGTTGTCGCAGCAACCGGAAAAACAACTGGCGGGATGCGGGCGTGTCGATCTTTTTGGTGTCCATGTATTCATAATGGACCTGGATTTTATCCCGGTGCAGGCCCAGGGTGTCCTCGATCCCCTTGAGCTGGCCGTCGCTCCAGCCGTAGCCCTTGTGGTAGGAATTGATTTCGAGGACCTGTTTCTTCCTGGCCGCAAAGGCTGCTGCCGGAACAAAAGTGACAACCAGAACGAGTATGATCACACGTGACAAAAAGCTCATGGCCTAGCGTTCCTTTGCCGTCTTGCCCCTGACGTTGACAGTGCACGCAAGCACCTATTGGAGGCCGATACCGACACGGCAACCGCAACGGTCTTTAAGTACCGCAAAAAAAGAAACGCTATTTCAGGAGGGTGGCTTGACCGGGCAACCCGAACGTGGTTGTGAAGGAAAAATCGTGTCGAAAAACGAGAGTAAATTTAATACGCCAAAGCGCCGCCTGATAGCGCCAGCATTGCGATTGTACCCAAACCGGTTTATATCTCAACCTTGTAATACCATAACACCGGGCCGGCGCTTGTCAAACGGGCCTTTGCCGGCATTGCCGCCCGCCGGTCAAACCGAACGGGTGATCCCGCCGTCGACGCGAATATTCTGACCGGTGATATATCGGGCGCCGTCCGAGAGCAAAAACACCGCCGTGGCCGCGATTTCGCCGACAGTGCCATAGCGCCCCATCGGAATACGGTCCCGGAACATCTGTTTTTCGGGCAAACTGTCGATAAATCCCGGCAGGATGTTGTTCATTCTTATATTTTTAGGCGCATACGCATCTGCAAAGAGTTTGGTGTACGCTGCCAGGGCGGCCCGCAACGCCCCGGACGTCGGGAAATGCAACTGCGGTTCAAAGGTGGCAAAAGTGGAAATATTGACAAACGATCCGCCCCCGCCCGCCTCCATCACCGGCGTGACCAGCCGGCACATGCGCACCACGTTGAGAAAATAGACATCCATGGCCGCGTGCCACTGATCATCGGTGATTGCGAGCAGCTTGCCCTTGGGACCGTGGCCCGCGCTGTTGACCACCGCGTCGATCCGTCCGAACGTATCCAGAGCCCCGTCGACCAGCCGTTTCAAATCCGCCACATTCAAATTCGACCCGGTGACACCCACGCCGCCCAAATCCTTCGCCAGTGCTTCGCCGCGACCGGACGACGACAAGATTGCAACCCGGTAATCGTTATCAGCCAACGCGCGGGCAATGGCCGCCCCCATGCCGCTGCCGGCAGCAGTGACCAGCACCACCTTGTTTGCCATGCGCCGTCCTTTCTATTTTTTGCGCGTGCGCTTTTTTGTTTGCGGTCCTTGCGGTTTCTTGTCAAACACCATTCGCTTGGACCGCTCCCGAAAGTAAATCCGCAAAGGCGTCTTGTCCAGTTCCGCCGCCTCGCGGATCTTGTTCGTCAGATACCGCTTGTAGGAAAAATGCACCGCCTGGGGATAGTTGACAAAGCAGACAAAGGTCGGCGGCTTGGTCGTCACCTGGGTGCTGTAGAAGAACTTGATCCGGCGTCCGCGATGCAGCGACGGCTCGTTTTGCGCCGTGGCCCGTTCCACGATCCGGTTTACTTCGCCCGTGCCCAGCCGGCGGCCGTACTGAGCGTAAACCTCTTCCACCAGTTTGAAAATCTTCGCCACCCGTTGACCGCTCAAAGCCGAAATCGTCAACGCCGGCGCAAAGCTCAAAAACTTGGCCTGGTCCCGCAACGCTTCCACGAACCGCTTGACCGAATGCGTATCCTTTGCCACCAGGTCCCATTTGTTGAACAGGAAGATAACACCGCAGCCGCGCTCATAAGCATAACCGGCGATGGTGACATCCTGCTCGGTGACCCCTTCGTCGGCATCGAGCATCAACAAGGCCACATCGCACCGGTCCAGGCTTTTCAACGCTTTGATGATGGAGAACTTCTCCAGCTTGCGACCCACCTTTTTCTTGCGCCGGATCCCGGCCGTGTCGATCAACAGATACGACTTGCCGTGCGCCCGGCAGACCGAATCGATACTGTCGCGGGTGGTCCCGGGCCGGTCGCTCACCACCAGCCGTTCCTTGCCCAGCAAACGGTTGATCAACGAAGACTTGCCCGCATTGGGCCGCCCCACCACCGCCACCCGGATCATGTCTTCGGCCTGCGCTTCGGATTGACGTGGAAACCGCGCCACCAGGTCATCCAGCAAATCAGGCACCCCATACCCATGGGCCGCGGAAAGCGGGTAAAGCTTGTCCACTCCCAACGAGTAGAAGTCGAACAGCAGATCTTCTTTCTCAACCCCGTCAACCTTGTTGACCGCGAAAAAAAGCGGTTTGGGCACCTCGCGCAGCAGGGCCGTCAAATCGCGGTCAAAAGGCGACAACCCGCCCTTGCCGTCCATCAACAGGACGATCGCGTCCGCATCGTCAATCGCCTGTTCAACCTGAAAACGGATCTGGGCCGCGAAATCATCCTGCCGGTCATCCCCATATCCACCCGTATCGACCACCGTAAACGCAACCTCGTCCCAAACCGCGTCCCCGAAATTACGATCCCGCGTAACCCCCGGAAAATCATCCACCAACGCATCCCTGGATCGCGTGATCCGGTTGAACAACGTCGATTTGCCCACATTGGGGCGGCCGACCACAGCAACAATCGGTTTCATATCATCTCACTGACAGCATTTAAATAAAGCCGCAACGCGGCTGCAAACCATTTCGAAAACCATTCCACACAGTCTAAAGCGGCGCCAATATAAGCAAGCCCGGTCGGGATGTCAATTTACAAGCGCGCTGTCGCCGCAACGCGCCTCTCAGAATCTTGAACACACCGCATGGCGTCCACCATCCGGCGCCGCAGTCCCTTGGCCGCCGCGATCCTTGACGGCAGCGCAATCAACCCGTCGCGCCGCAGCCGCAGCATTTGAGCCGAACAAAGATACCACGTGCAGATAAACGGCCGGCTCGCTCGCGGCAACCGGCATCCCCGCGTCCCCAAATAGCCGCAGGCCCCGTCCTGGCCGCGCCACACCTGCGCCGCCGGAAGTGCATGGCCGGCAAGGTGCAGCAGAATGATATCGGCGCGGTCAAACCACACCGTCGCCCGCCGGCAACACAAATCCGGACAAAAAGGACACGTGACCGCGCACAACCGGTCCATGCTCACCGCCAACGCTTCCAACGACCTTGCAAGCGCCCGCGCAAACGCCATGGCGCTGCTCAAAGCGGCCCGGTTGCGCGCAACAAACGCACCCATCCGTACATTCACCGCACGCCATTCATCAGGTGTCGTCCAAGCCGCACCGGACAACGCAACACGATCATATCTCAACGCGACCACTCCCACATGAACCCACTCAGTCCACCGTCCTTAAAAAAAACGATAATGACGTGTTTCAAAAACAAAGGCAACCATCGAATGGCAGTGATCGGATAATATTGGTGGGCACGGCCCACCCGATCGGCCTTTGGGGAGATTTGTAGGGTGGGCCATGCCCACCGAATGACTATTGACATGCTTCCACGGGCCTGGCATAAATTTGCAGTCATAATCTCTTTTATTACTTTTGATAAACGCAGGCAAACCAAAGTTCTTTCAAACCAACATCGCTCACCGCCATACGGAGGCCACCATCAAATCGAACAGACGTCGCTACGTTGTTCTGGATGTTGAAACCACCGGTTTTTCACCACGGCGCGGTGACCGCATTATCGAAATCGGCGCCGTGACATTGGAAGGTGAAACCGTCACGAACGAATTCACCAGCCTGATCAATGCCGGTCGGCCGATCCCCCGCACCGCCACCAAAGTACACGGCATCATCCGCAAAATGCTTGCCGACCGCCCCCAACCGGAAGAAGTCTTCCCCGCGTTTGCCCGCTTAATTCGCAACACCACCTTGATTGCCCACAACGCCCAATTCGACCTCAACTTCCTGCGCGCCGAATTCCGCCGCCTGGGTCTGAGGTTACCAAACCGTCACCGCTGCACCCTGAACCTCAGCCGCAGACTGTACCCCAACCTGCCCAACCATAAACTCGGCACCATTTGCCGACACCTGTTTGATGATATCGATGATACTGCCGTCCGTCACCGCGCCCTGGATGACGCCAGACTGACCGCCAGACTTTGGAGGAGGATGCTTAAAGATGCCCGACGTCAACGCTGAATATTTCAACTATTGGGGCAAAGCCGATAGAAAAGATCCAGCCCGATTCCATTTGCTGCCTTATCATTGTCTGGATGTGGCGGCGGTTGGGAAGGTATTGCTGAAATCGCACCATCTCCTTCGAAGCCGCATTGCAGCGATCTTGAATACCGATCATGATTCCATGATTCAGTTATGCTGTTTCTTGTTGGCGGTTCATGACATTGGTAAGTTTGCCGAGGTTTTTCAAAGCAAGCGGGGGGATCTCAGGGAAACTCTATATGGTGCTGGAAAAATGCGGCAAAGTAGCATTCGGCACGACGATCTGGGTTTTATTTTTTGGAAGGATTTGTGGGACCGTTTCATCGAAGAAAAAGCATTCGGATTCAATACCGATCATTCGATGAAATGGGAATTGCAAGCATCTTTCGACCGCTTGATTTGCTG
The DNA here is from genome assembly GCA_028282295.1 of Desulfobacterales bacterium. Taxonomy (GTDB): domain Bacteria; phylum Desulfobacterota; class Desulfobacteria; order Desulfobacterales; family JANQIE01; genus JANQIE01. The sequence goes on from JANQIE010000221.1 coordinate 9,960, forward strand.
TGCCACTGGTCATCATGGACATCCGGCGCGGTTTGAAGATGATCATAAACAGCTTTTTACCCAAGATTATTTTTCATCCCCGGACATTGAAGCCGCCTTTGAATTTTGCGTAAAGCAATGGCAAATGCACGTCGGTGGCAATTCGGTCCTTATCCGTCAGTTGGCCGATGAAAATCGTGTAACCAAAGCTTCCTGGTGGGTGGCCGGTATCATGGTCGTTTGTGACTGGATCGGATCGGATGACGACATTTTCGGCTATGTCGGCCGCCCCATGGACCTTGAAACGTACTGGCACTCTCGCGCATTGCCCAACGCACGCAGAGCGTTGGCTGAATGTGGGCTCCTGCCCTCAAAAATCAGCAAGCCGATGAGCCTCGAACAACTTGCAGGAGAGCCGCTGACACCAACCCCTCTGCAAAAATTATGCGGTGAGCCGAGGAATTTCGACACGCCCCAGTTATGGATTCTTGAAGACATAACCGGAGCCGGCAAAACCGAGGCTGCCATGCTGTTAGTCAACCGGATGATGGCCGGCAGGCAAGCCGATGGATTTTATATCGGCTTGCCGACCACGGCGACCGCTGACGCCATGTACCGGCGAATGGCGCATTTTTACCGCAAACTGTTCCGGGATGACCAGATCCCGTCTTTAGTATTGGCGCATGGCTCACGCCACCTTTCCGATGAGTTCAGAAAGTCGATTATCGACCTCTCGACAAATCAGCAGGATTACAGCAAAGAAGAACCCACCGGCGCCGCCCAGTGCGTCGCGTGGCTTGCGGACAACCGCAAAAAAGCGCTTTTGGCCGATGTCGGCGTCGGCACTGTTGATCAAGCACTTTTGATGATTCTGCCGTCTCGCCACCAGAGCATGCGACTATTCGGACTTGGTTCCAAATTGTTGCTCGTCGATGAGGTGCACGCCCACGATACATACATGAACCAACTATTAAAGAAACTATTAATTTTTCACGGTTATATTGGCGGCAGCGCCATTTTGCTTTCTGCCACACTGCCTCATAAAATGCGCAATGATCTGGTCCAAGCCTTTCAACGGGGCCTTGGAAGGTCAGCGCCATATGACGAGAAAACCGACGACTATCCTTTGGTAACCATTGCGACACATGAAAAACCCGTTACCGTGCATGTGCCTGCTGCTAAACGATCTGTCAGGCGTTTACCGGTCAGATTGATCGACGATATTGATGCCGCATTCGACATGTTGCTTTCAAAAGCATCAAACGAACAGTGTGCCTGCTGGATTCGCAATACGGTTTGGGATGCGTGTCATATCTATAAAATGTTGCTGGCGAAAAACGTAATCGACCCGGCCAAACTCATTTTATTTCATGCCCGTTTTACACTTGCCGACAGGCTGCGTATTGAAAAGAAAGTCGTCAATTCATTCGGGAGGAACTCGACGGCAAAAGACCGCGCGGGAAAAATACTGATTTCCACCCAAGTTATTGAGAATTCACTGGATTTATGCCTTGACGGCATGGTTGGCGATCTGGCCCCCATCGATGCAAAGATACAACGGGCAGGCCGGCTGCACCGGCATTGCCGGGACGCGTTGGGTAACCGGCTGAAAGGAATCGGCGCTGTAGATCAGCGCCAGCCTCCAATACTTCATATCCTGACCCCCGACCCCGTGGATGACCCCGATGAGCAATGGTACACAGCCATGTTCCCTAAAGCGGCACCGGTTTACCCGCATGTCGGCCGGCTTTGGCTTACCGCAAGAATTCTAAAGGAAAAAAAAGAGATTAACATGCCTTTTCATCTCAGAGATTTGATCGAAGGGGTTTATGCCAAAGGGCTGGAATCGATTCCGGAGAAACTGTGGCAGGCATCAGAGGAAGCCGAAGCAGAGGCAATGGGTAAATCAAGCTTTGGCAAACACAATGCCCTGAGATTTAAGACAGGGTACGATATCGGAAGTGGTTTATGGTCTGAGGAAATAGACGTACCCACGCGGCTTGGTGAAAAAACCCATACGGTTTATTTGGCGAAGGAGGAAAACGATAAATTAGTGCCGTTCAAGAAAGGCAAATTCCCTTGGGATTTAAGCAGTATCAAGCTGGCAAAAAAGAAATTGGAAAATATTTCCCCGGCTATACAGGAAAAATACCAGGGGCAACTTGAGCAACTCATAAAAACCGAAAAGCGTTTGCAAAAGTATGACGTGGTTATCCCGGTATCTGAGATTGGAGATGAGAAATGGGTGTCCGAGGGAATTGATGGGGAAGGCGTTGCGGTTGATATTGTGTATGATGAAAAAATGGGGATTATGGTTGGGGATGAGATAGAGGGCGGCTAGGTGCGCCGCCCTAATCCCCACGCGCGTGGGGAACGGAAAGAAGTATGAAATGAACACGGTTCATCCCCATACATATGGGGAATGCCAAGCACAATTATAAAAAAAACAAAAATAATCAAGTTAAATAAAAGAGATGGGTTCATTTTATAAAAAATCAAATTGGATTTTTTATAAAATAAGACGCTATTAAAAATCGTAATTTAGTATCTGTGATTTAAGTATGCAAAGAACACTTTAATTAGAATTTTGAAAAGAACACTTGACAAATAATAATTTCCATGTATTATGCCTAATAAATCAAAAATAGGGATAGTCATGGACCAAATTCAAAATTTTATCTTAAAAACGATCAATTCGTTAAACCTGATCGCCCCACAAGCAATTCTTTTTTTATCAGCATTGTGCCATTTGGCAACAGTATACTTTGCAATAATTTGCGTCCTATTGCTACGTCCAAAAAAGGAAAAATAGGTTAACGGAGGCCCAACGATGAACCTGCTTGACACCCCATGGATCAAATGCGTTCGTTTGGATAAAACAACCGCTGTTATTTCACCGCCCCAACTCACTCAAGGTCACCATGAAAACAATCCGATCATCGATATCGTTACCGACCGCCCCGATTTCAGGGGTGCCTTATATCAGTTTCTAATCGGGCTACTGCAATCGATTCATCCGCCGGCAACCGAAACAGAGTGGAAAAAACAATGGGATCAACCACCGTCATCCGAAGAGTTGGAAGTGCGGTTCAAACAGATGCAACACGCCTTTAAACTTGATACGACCGGTCCGGCCTTTATGCAGGATTACGACTTGCCCGAGGGCGAACCGAAACCGATCTCGGCGTTGTTGATCGAGGCGCCGGGCGGAAAAACCTTAAAGGACAATCTCGATCACTTCATCAAACGCGGACAAGTCAACCATATCTGCCCGGCATGCGCCGGCTTGGCTCTTTTCACCTTGCAAATCAATGCTCCATCCGGCGGTGTGGGTCACCGCGTGGGGCTTCGCGGCGGCGGGCCGCTGACAACGCTGCTCTTGCCGGATGAAACCCAGCAAGTTGAGGGGCATGATAAAACATCTCTGTGGCACAAACTATGGTTGAATGTGCTGCCCGAAGATGAGTTTTGCCGGACATTTGACGATGAAGATGAATTCGATTGGAACGGAACCGATCCGGCAAAAATATACCCCTGGCTTGGTCCGACACGTACCAGCGAGAACAAAACCGGCCAAAAGACCTTACCGGAAGATACGCACCCTTATCAAATGTATTGGGGTATGCCGCGACGGATTCGTATCGATTTTAAAAACTTGCATGAAGGCACCTGTGATCTGTGCGGGGCATCCGACAGCCGATTGGTGAAACAATTCATCACCAAGAACTACGGCACCGATTACGCCGAAACCTGGCCACATGCGCTAACACCTTATGCCCGTAAAAACCTGACCGCTATCGCCTTGCCGCTGCACGGCCAAAAAGGCGGCGTGACTTACCGCCACTGGTTGGGCCTGACTTTGGGCAGCCGGGACGCCAATCAGACCCCTGCCGAAACCGTGAGATACTTTTTAACCAAACGCATGCGACGGCTGAAATCAGATCGCCATTGCCGTATTTGGGCCTTTGGTTTCGATATGGACAATATGAAGGCCCGCTGCTGGTATGACGCCCGGATGCCGCTTTATGACTTCGAGCCCTCGATTCGAGAAGCGCTGAAAAAACTGGTTTCCCAAGCGGTCGATGCCGCATCGGAAATGGCCGCCAATCTGCGTAAAGAGATCAAGAATGCCCGCTACAAACGCCCCAAAGATATCAAAGGCGACTGGTCGTTTATCGACATCGAATTTTGGCAGGCAACCGAAACTGGTTTTTATCGCTGTCTTCGGGAAGGGATAGCGGCATTACAAAAAAAAGAAGACCTGCAAGAGGTAAAAAAACAGTTTCACAGCATCGTCAGACGGGCGGCCATGTCGATTTTTGACAGCCACGCCCAAGGGGGGCCACTGAGAGATATGAGCGTGGAACGCGTGATTGTTGCCCGCCGCAATCTGTCGATCTGGCTTGAGAAAGGAAAAAAAGTAAACGAATTGCTTGGTAAAAAACAGCCTCAAAAATCAGACCGGAGGAAAAATGCGAAGTAAACCGCTGATGACCAAAACAATGAAAAACAAGCAAATCCGTAAAGCCATTTTGGGTTGGCGCAATGAATTGGAAGACAACCGTGGTGAACGCGCCCGGTTGCGCCGCTGCCGCGAACCCAAGCAGGTTTTGCTGCACTCCACATTTTACCGTCTCAAGGTCTCTTTGCCAGACTGGCCGTCCAAACAAATCTTGGCCCTGGCCGCCGTTGCCGGTCTTATTGCGAATGCCAAGTTTGACGAATCCAACAAACCGTTGCCCAGCTTCCCACAGCAACTCGGCAGTCCAAAGTCGGATGGTGGCCCCATCGTTATGAGCGAAGCCCGGTTTTACCAGCTCATTAAAAGCCGTGACTGGGAGGAATTTTACCGTCGCATGCGGCGGGCCATATTGATGTTGAAAGCTAGTGCGAATATCTTGTCGATTGCCGATTTTACACTCCAGTTCGGATACGAACTGGGCGGAAATATCCCCACAGAACCCAGCCGGGGATTCCAATACCGGTTGGCAGAAGATTATTTCGAAGCCAAATTAAACGATCACAAAGCAAAAAAATAAAAGGAGGTCTTATGAAGCGTTTCGTTCAATTGCATATGCTCACATCCTATCCCCCCGCGAATCTCAACCGCGACGACCAGGGACGACCCAAAACCGCCAAAATGGGTGGTGTGGACCGTTTGCGGATTTCATCGCAAAGCTTGAAACGGGCTTGGCGTACTTCTGAACTATTTGAGTCCGCGCTGGACGGCCATATCGGCACGCGCACCAAACGAACCGGCATCGAAGTCCGAAATCGTCTGGTTGAATTGGGTGTAATCGATAAAAAGGCCAGGGAATGGGCGCAATCCATCGCCAAGGAGTTCGGCAAGCTTAAAAAAAAAGATAAAAACAACCCGGACGACGACTTGACAATTGAACAACTCGCGCATTTAGGGCCACAAGAATGGCAAGCCATCATGGCATTGGCTGAAAAACTGGCGGCGGAAAACAGAGCACCGAATGACGAAGAACTTTTCCTTTTGCGCAAGAATCAACAGGCGGTGGACATCGCCTTTTTCGGTCGCATGCTGGCAAGTAAACCCAGTTTCAACTTTGAAGCCGCCGTGCAGGTCGCTCACGCCGTCACCACTCATGCCGTTACCGTCGAAGACGATTATTTCACCGCCGTTGACGATCTGAATCGAGGGGAACTCGATTCCGGCGCCGGCCATGTGGGTGAGGCCGGGTTTGCCGCCGGCCTTTTCTACTTATACCTATGCATCAATCGTGAGCAACTCGTTCAAAATCTTGACGGCGACAAAGAGCTTGCCCAAAAGGCGATTGGGGCGTTTGTCGAGGCCATTGCCAAGGTGGCCCCTGGCGGTAAACAAAACAGTTTTGCCACACGCGCATACGCCTCCTACATTCTCGCCGAAAAAGGCGATCAACAGCCACGGTCTCTTTCCGTCGCATTTATCCGGCCGGTAAATGGAACCGATACCTTAAACGACAGCATTAAATCCCTTGAAGGTCAGCGTGACAAAATGAACTTCGCTTACGGCGCCTGCGCCGATGCATCGGCGTGCATGAATCTTGAGAAATCGGAAGGCAGTCTCCCGGAAATCATCACTTTTTGCAAGGAGTAGCCATGTCGAAATATCTGGTTTTTCAACTATACGGTCCGATGGCGGCTTGGGGTGAAATCGCGGTGGGCGAAACAAGGCGCAGCGCTGTCCATCCATCCAAATCAACCATTTTAGGGTTGCTGGCCGCAGCATGCGGGATAGATCGAAACGATGAAGAAACCCACATCGCCATGGCCCACGCATACAACATTGCCGTGAAAGTACTCGCACCGGGCAGTCTGCTGGTCGATTATCATACCGTCCAAGTACCGCCCCGGCAGCGCAACGCCGAATTTAAAACTCGAAAAGAAGAACTGACTGCGGATAAGCTCGGCACACTTTTGTCCAACCGCCAATACCGCTGTGATGCTGCTTATGTCGTTGCCGTTTGGATCAAAAAACAACCGGCGCCTTTTTCAGTGGAAAAACTGGCCGATGCCCTGCAACAGCCAAAATATACGCTTTATTTGGGCCGCAGATCCTGTCCTTTGGCACTACCGCTTTGTCCGATTGTAATCGAGGATCTTCCCCTGAAAGCGGCGCTGGACAGCTTCATGTGTTCAGCGCGCATGAAGGGTCGCGTAACCTGGAAGCAGTCCCCTATGTACTACTCGGATGAAGGGCAGTTGGAGGGATTCGTTACCGAATCGCTGTTGGAGCGTTGGGACGTTCCCCGTAGCCGGTGCCGCTGGCAGTTCAGCCCACGTACCGAATTTCTTCTTATGCCTGAAGAGGAGGCGTAATGTATTTCAGCCGTATCACATTCAATACCGCCACAATGGATCCGAATGAGTTTGTGGCTTTGAGCAAAGGAGATCTTTACGCAATTCACACTGTCCTGTGGAGACTTTTCCCAGACGATCCCGATGCAAAACGTGATTTTCTTTTTCGCAAGGCAATCAACAATAGTTGGCCTTTTTTTTATATGGTATCCCAACGTCAACCTCAAGCACCGAACAAAACAATTAAAATTGAAACCAAAGTGTATCAGCCTCGACTAGACCTTGGGCATCACCTATCATTTAATCTACGCGTCAATCCTGTTATCACCAAAAAGAATTCAACGGGCAAGCGCATCCGTCATGATGTCGTGATGAACAACAAATGCAATTGTGCGTACCCTTTCAGCATTGAAGACCGCATTTCAAGCGGCCAACTTGAACATACCGCCGGCATTACGTGGCTATCCGCACGTGCCGAACAAATGGGTTGCGAATTCGACACGGAAGCACTTCGCGTCTATGGTTATCAACAACACCGATTTAAAAGCCGCAAACAAAAAGAGTTGATAAAATTCAGTTCGCTGGATTTCAGCGGCAGGCTGATCGTCACTGAACCGGATAAATTCCGCCATGCCCTCTTTAACGGCATTGGACCGGCCAAGGCATTCGGCTGCGGATTGATGTTGGTGCGCAGAACCTGAAAGGAGTTTCCAACCTCATGAGTAAATCCCCTATCATCCCCCTCAAACCGATCCCCATCAAGGATCGTGTGTCCATGATTTTTGTTTACTACGGCCGTATTGATGTGCGCGATGGGGCCTTTGTGGTGATCAACGAAGTGGACGGCGAGGACCGGGAGCGCAAGCATATTCCGGTGGGGTCGGTGGCCTGCATCATGCTCGAGCCGGGCACGCGCATCAGTCATATGGCGGTGAAGCTGGCCGCGGCGACCGGCACGTTGTTGATCTGGGTCGCAGAAGCCGGGGTGCGGCTGTATTCGGCCGGCCAGCCGGGTGGGGCGCGTTCGGATAAATTGCTTTATCAGGCCAAACTGGCGTTGGATGAAAATCTGCGTTTGAAGGTGGTGCGCAAGATGTTTGCGATGCGGTTCGGGGAGAAACCGCCGGAACGGCGCAGCGTGGATCAGCTTCGCGGCATCGAGGGGATGCGGGTCAAAAAACTGTATGAGCTGCTGGCCCGGCAATACGGCGTCAAATGGCGCGGACGGCGGTATGATCCCAAGGACTGGGAAGCCGGCGACATCACCAACAAATGTGTCAGCGCGGCCACCGCTTGCCTTTACGGCGTGGCCGAGGCGGCCATCCTGGCGGCGGGGTATGCGCCGGCCATCGGCTTTTTGCACAGCGGCAAACCGCTCTCCTTTGTGTACGACATCGCGGATATTTTCAAGTTTGAGACCGTTGTGCCGGTGGCGTTTCGCGTCGCGGCCCAAAAGCCGGTCCAACCGGACCGGGAAGTCCGCATCGCCTGCCGGGATGTTTTTCGGCAAACGCGGCTGCTCAAACGGATCATCCCGGCCATTGAAGAAATTCTTGCCGCCGGCGGCATTGAGCCGCCCAAGCCGCCGGTTGACGCACAGCCTCCGGCGATCCCCGAACCTGAATCGATCGGCGACGAGGGGCACAGGAGTAAATAAGATGAGCATGCTGGTTGTCGTCACCGAAAACGTGCCGCCGCGACTGCGCGGACGGTTGGCGGTCTGGCTGCTGGAAATTCGCGCCGGAGTCTATGTGGGGGATGTATCCAAACGGATACGGGAGATGATTTGGGAACAGATCACCGCGCTGGCCGAGACCGGCAACGCGGCCATGGCCTGGGCCGCGAGCACCGAATCCGGTTTCGATTTTCAGACCATTGGCGCAAACCGCCGCATCCCCATCGACCACGACGGTTTGCGGCTGGTTTCTTTTTTGCCGCCCAACGAAGAAACCGATAAAAATGTTCCTTGAAAATAAAAAAAAAAAGACGTGGGAAATCATGAAAATAGTCGGTAGAATTTTTGCTCTTAAAAAAGATGAATAAATTCAGAAAGTTCCAGAAAGAGTGTTCCCCGCGCGTGCGGGGATGAACCGGTCTCCCGAGCCGATTCAGGCCAATAGGTTCGGTGTTCCCCGCGCGTGCGGGGATGAACCGTTTTATATATCTCAAAGGAGCCCTTCCAAGATCGTGTTCCCCGCGCGTGCGGGGATGAACCGGAATAGAGTTGCCAACTGACAACGACATAAAAGTGTTCCCCGCGCGTGCGGGGATGAACCGATTTTTGGTTGATTTATGTGAGGAGTAAAGAAGTGTTCCCCGCGCGTGCGGGGATGAACCGCAACTTACTCGCGCAATAATTGCCGACGGATAGTGTTCCCCGCGCGTGCGGGGATGAACCGCATAACATAGGTTTTTTAGGTAAAGGCATCCAGTGTTCCCCGCGCGTGCGGGGATGAACCGCGGGTATGGTCGGCACCCGGCAGATGCAACAGGTGTTCCCCGCGCGTGCGGGGATGAACCGGGCAAACAAATTGAACGATTCAAACCAACCTGACCTAAATCCGGGCGCTTAAAATGTGAAATTATTTTTGCGCGAGCCCTTAGATCCAGGCGCAAGCGGTTTTCAGGGAAACCGGATGACCGTTCGATACGTGCAGCGGTTTAATGTTCTGCCGCAGTTTGATTGTTCTGCAATCCTCTTATTTTTGCTACAGGGCGTTTTTTTGACTGACGGTCTGCACCTTGCGCACTGCCAGCACCACGTTGGCCCCGAAGATGAGCAGCCCGCCGAGCCATCCGGCCAGGGTCAGGGCCGGGTCGGTCACAAGGACCGGTCCGAGGATGGCGGCGAGCAGGATGCGCGAGGACGAGATAATGCTGCCCTCCACGGCGGTGACAAAGCGAAAGCCGATGGTGAGCAGGTATTGTCCGCCGACGCCAAAGGCCGAACAGATAAACAGATAGAAGAACTCCCGGCTGTCGGGCAGGTATATTTGCTTGTAAAACAGGATCCAGATGGCCACCGTGCCCCAGCCGAACATGTAGAACAGGATGGTGTCGGTGTTGTCGTGGCGACGGCTGAGGTTCAAAAAGAGGATGGCAAAGGACGCGCTGACGCCCGAGGCCAGTCCCCACAGATCGTGCACGTTCCACTGGTTGCCGGCCGGGGCGATAATCAGCCACACGCCGGCAAAGGCCACCGGCACCATCAGCAGGCCGACGAGATCCTTTTGTTCTTTTACAAACAACCAGGTTAAAAGGGCGATGAAGATCGGGTAGGTCATGTTCAGGATGTTGGCGTTGGCCAGGGTGGTGACTTCCACGGCCCGGTAAAAGCAATAGACCGCCAGGCAGTTGGCGACGGTGCGGCCGATGAGCAGGCGGTAGCGATTGGCCCGTGGCCGGCGGCGCTTGATGCCCAGGATCATCACGATGACGAGAAAGCCGAGCAGGAGCCGGGCAAAGACAAAATAGGCCGGGGCAATGGTGACGCTGTCGCGGGACCAGCGGATGGTGACCGTGGCGAGGTAGAAGAAAAAGGCCGAGCCGAAAACCGCCAGACTGCCCAGGATGGTTTGAATGCGTTGCTGGTCCGCCATGTGACCGTCCTTACCGTTTTGCCGGAAAAACCGTGTTGCAGAAACTTCGAAAACAAAAATCGCACTATAGCCGTTTTTTTAATGATCCGCAAAGCGAAAAACCGGTCATCCCAGGGCAATCGCCGGCCGGTTTGACAACCGGTCCGGGATGCGCATTTTTAGGCTGATTGGATGGTGGCTGATAAATGCCGTCAAACGGCACCAGGTACTTGGGGTAAAAATAAGGAGGCAGATATGAACAGGCGCTTTTTTTGGGGAATGTGTCTGGCAATGGTGGTATTCGGAACTGCCACGGCATGGGCCGGGGAACTGAGCCGGGGCGTTCACGGCATGCGCTGGGCAGATCATGTGGCTGGTTTCAAGAATCTGGAAAAGGTCCATGCCAAGGGGCCGGCGGTCTACTACACCGACAAAACCGTTAGTTATCAGGTGTCCGGGACCCAGGTCGCGGGGGTGATTTACGGATTTTACCAGGACCGTCTGTTTGCCGCGTTCATCAAATTAGCCACCCCTTTGCAGTTTTCCAACCTGACCCGCCACTTCAAAACCCGCCATGGCGATCCTAAAACCGTTTACAGCACTCAAAACGAACAGACCACCTACCGCTGGCGCGACGGCGATATCACCATCAAACTCAAACGCCGGGAAACCGACGGCGACATGAAATTGGCCATTTATTACACCCCTTTGTCCGCCAAGCTCAACCGGGAGCAGGCTGAGCAGTTGCCGGAGAAATCGTTCCGTTTTTTACCGATCGACAAGAATAAGCGTCCGGAAGCGTTGCCGTTGTTTGAATTTTGAAACTTGAAACTTGAAATTTGAAATTTGAAATTTGGAACTCGGCTGTTACGGTCCACTCGCGGGTAGGGGCACATACGATCATACGATTTGTAGGAGCGGTGTGTCGTCGCGGTTGGTGGAGACGGTATTACTATTTTTGAACGTAGCGTGAAGCCGCCGGTGTAATCGTCTTTGGGGATCAGGAGGTCGAAAAAGGTTGATGTCGTTTTGATTCTGGACCCCGGCTTTCGCCGGGGTGACGTGAATGATTGTCGTGCACGGGGGGTGACGCGGGTGATGATTATGCGTGGGGATGACGTGGATGATGGTCATATGCGGGGTGACGTGGGTGATGATCATGCGATTTTCAGGAGCGGCGTCTCGCCGTGATTGGCGTAGTTATTACTATTTTTAATCGCGGCGGGACGCCGCTCCTGCATCAAAGGGGGGGCATCCCTGCACGTATTAAACCGGCGACTGAATATGTAAGCCTTCGTCATGCCGGACTTGATCCGGCATCCAGAATTGATGCTTGATTCCGGCGCTCGCCGGAATCACAATTTTAAAGGTATTTTATTGCCGGGTTAATATGTGTATTCCGAATATCCAAATTTCCAATTTCAAATTTCCAATCTTGACACCGGTGTCCCTTTGGGCTTACAACATTAGGCGTCATTTCAAAATCCACCGCATTATCAATTAGTTAAATCATCAAACACGATCCGACAGCCCCGTTTGCCGGGAAGGGAGGCCAACACCATGAGTACACCAGTCACTGTCACCACGTTGTATCGGATGAAACAGCAAGGCGAAAAAATAACGGCGCTTACGGCGTATGATTTTCCGTTCGCCAAAATGGTGGACGACGCCGGAATTCACATCATCCTGGTCGGCGATTCGCTCGGCATGGTGGTTCAGGGTGAGACCAGCACGTTGCCCGTGACCATGGATGAAATGATCTACCACACCAGGCTGGTGCGCAAGGGGGCGGCCAATGCCATGGTGATTGGCGACATGCCGTTTATGTCGTATCAGACCGGTGTGGCGCAGGCTGTGGCCAATGCGGGCCGGTTTTTGAAGGAAGCTGGCGCCACGGCGGTCAAGCTGGAAGGCGGGGCCGGTGTGGTTGCCACCATCGAAGCGATCACTGCGGCCGGCATTCCGGTGCAGGCGCATATCGGTCTGACCCCGCAATCGGTGCACCAGATGGGCGGCTACAAGGTTCAGCGCGATGAGGACCGCCTGTTGGAAGACGCCCGGAAGGTCGAGGCGGCCGGTGCGTTTTCGGTCATCCTGGAAGGGATTCCGTCTCCGATTGCGGCCAAGATTACTCAAACTCTCAAAATCCCCACCATCGGCATCGGGGCCGGTTCGGATTGTGACGGCCAGATTCTGGTGTTGCACGATCTGCTCGGTCTCAATGAACGCCATGTGCCCAAATTTGTGAAGCAGTATGTAAAACTGAGCACGGCGGCCAAGGAAGCGCTCAGCACCTACAAGCAGGAAGTGCAACAAGGGGTGTTTCCGGGTGAGGAGCATTCGTATTAGAAGCGGCAATGTCGGGATTCTTCCGGGAGGATGGGGGTATGACGAAACCGAGTGTGGCAATTGTCGGCTGTGGCAAGCTTGGCACGGCCTTGGCGCGGCGGCTGGCCGCTTGCGGGTATCCGCTTGCGGCTCTGGCAAGTAAACGTTTGTCTTCGGCCCGGACACTCGCCGCACGGGTGCGGGCTGAATCGGTGAGCGACCGGGCCTGGGAGGTGCTGACGGCTGCCAGGGTCGTTTTTTTAACGACGCCGGACGGCGTGATCCAAGACGCCTGCGAGCAGATCGCAGGTGAGGGTGGTTGGCGCCCTGATACGCTTGTCTACCATTGCAGCGGGGCGCATTCCTCGGCCTTGCTGGCGCCGGCGCGCGCGGCAGGGGCGGTGGTCGGTTCACTGCATCCGTTGCAGAGTTTTGCTTCCACCGCCATCAAGGGCAATCCGTTTGACGGCATTGTCATGTCGGTGGAAGGTGATGAACAGGCCGTGAAAACAGGCCATGCCATTGCCGAAGACCTGGGGGCGACCTGTTTTACGATCCGCACCGATACCAAAACCCTTTATCATGCTTCGGCGGTGGTGGCGTCCAATTATCTGGTGACGCTGTTGGAATTTGCATTCCGGTTGATAGAAGCCGCCGGGATTGACCGTCGGGATGCCTTTGGGGTGCTCAAGCCGTTAATTGACGGCACGTTGGCCAATGTCGAGGCCGTCGGTATCCCGGAGGCTTTGACCGGTCCGGTGGCGCGTGGCGATGTCGCCACGGTCGGGGCGCATTTGGATGCCATTGCGGCTCAGGCTCCCGACCTGGAATCGCTTTACAAGCTGTTGGGCCGGCATACGGTGGCGGTTGCCACGGCCAAAGGCGCTTTAGGCGAAGAACAGGCGCGAGCGATTGGAAGGTTGGTCGAGGATAAGAGCAGCGGGGGCTGAATCTTATCCTGCGAGCCGTCAGATCGTGTGCGGCGTCAACGCCCGGTCTCCGAGCTTGGCGTTGGCGGCGGCGATCTTTTCTTCGTTGGAGATGACTGCCGTGGCTTGACGCGGGTTGCCTTTGTCGAAGTATGCTCGGGCAGTGTCCATGACTTTCGCGCGGGTCATCGCCAGTAGATTGCTTTTAAAAGTTTTGCGGATTTCGTCGGTCAGGCCCAGCAGGTCGCGGTAGAAAGATTTGCGCGCTTCGGGGCCGGGGGGATCCGGCTTGTCGATGTCCGAACAGACTTGCAGCACGGCTTCCTTGATGTCTTCGTCGGTATAGTTGCCGGAGCGGATAAAATCGGCGGCGGCGCTGTAAGTGTCCATGGTGGCGACAATGTGCGGGTCGCGGTAGGAACCGTACAGGAACAGCCCGTCTTCGGGGTTGTAGATGGCAAAGCCGCCGTAGGCCCCGCCTTTTTCTCGAATTTCACGGTGCAGGTACATGGAGCGCAGCATTTTGGCGGCCACGGCCAGGGCGGCGGCGTCAGCATGTTGCATGCGGACGGTTTCAAAGGCGTTGGCCACGAACGATACGGCCGTGGCGGTGCTCCAGCCTTCCCAAGGTAAATCGCCGCCAAGATCGGTGGGCAGGGCTTTGAAACCGTGGGTGCCGTTGGGGCCCAATTGCTGCTGCATGGCGCGGCTGTGCCGGGCGGCTGTGTCCAGGGCCTGTGGTTCGCCGATCAGGGCCATTTTCAGGTTGCCGCCGGCAAAGATCTGGCTGTTGATGGTGTGCAACTGATCGGCCAGGACTTTAAGTTTTGCTTCCGACAGATCTTCGGTGACCTGCTTGATGGTTTGCAGTTGGGTCACGCCCCCCCAGATTTCCCCCAGGGCGGCGGCCGGTGTAAAGCGCCGGGCCGCCAGCGACATGGCCAAACGATGTCCGTTGTGCACCACCATCGATTCAATGCCGGCGCGAAATTCGAGCAACAGGCTTTTCAATCGTTCCAGGTCGGTGAAGTCGATCTGAAAGATCATCTCCTTGAAGATGCCGAACATGGCGTCCAGGTTGCGCACCAGGCACTTGCCGCCAAAGGTGATAAAGGGCAGGCAGGTGCCGCCGTCAACAAATTGGGTGCGGGCCTGCGCGGCCAAACCGATGCCGCCGGTGTAGCGGTCGATCTGCTGGGCCATGGCGACGTAGTCGCGCCGGGCCGTGCCCACGCGGGAAAAGGCGTGGCAGAAAAAGGGGACCAGCGGCACCAGTTCGTTGTCGATGCCGCCGGCGCCGGCGGCCGAGGAATAGTAGAAGATGCCGGAGGTGGCTTTGTTGTAAGTGTTAAGCGCGTGGTCGGCATCGACGTTATCGGGCCGGGTGGTTTTGATCTGCGGCGGGATATCGGCAAGCTGCAACGTCGGCAGGCTCGATACGTCTTCCTGGCTGTCTTGCAGCTTGGCCAGCAGGGCGGCCTGCTCCTCGATTGCGGCAATCTGGTCCTCGCTCAGTTTTTGATGCGTCTGGGCCAGCTCGGCGGCTACCCGCTTTGCTTCCTTTGCGGCCATCTGATGGTCGGGTTGCAGCAGAAACCGCACACGGTGCGGATTGTCGATCAGATAGGTTTTGATTTTCTCTTCGAAGAACGGCCCCTTGGCGCAGGCGTTGCGGATGAATTCCAGATCTTCGTCCAATTGCAGGGTGCGAAGCGGGTCTCCGCCATGAAACCAACTGCCGCTGAAGGCAAGCAGTAGTTTGATGCCGTAAGGGTAGGGCGTGTTGGTCACTTCCTTGCGATGAAATTCAATCTGGTGAATGGCCGATTCGATCAATTCCTTGTCGATGCCGTTTTGAGCCAGTTCGTTGAGAACCCCCATGATGATCGCTTCGATGCGGTCGGCGTCTGCGGCTTTGACATCCTTCAGACCGGCAACGAAAAACGTGTCGCGGTTGTCCGGCCCGTAGCCGACGGTGTCCGACAACGAGGTTCCCAGGCTCGAATCGATCAGGGCTTTGCGCAACGGCGAGGCGGCGTTGCCCAGCAGGACCTGCTCCAGCAACACCAGCACCAGCACTTCGCGGGTGTCCTTGATGTCGGCGGTCAGCCACGCCAGACTGACCTGATGTTTCTTGTCGGGCGCTTCGTTTTTGGCCAGCGGGTAGGACTCGGTTTGCGTGCGCGGTGATGTCCAGCGAGTCTGGTTGGGAACGTCGGTCTGCGGATCGATGCGATCGAAGTGTTGCAGGATTTTGTCTTCGATCACGGCCAGGTGGTCGGCCAGCGGGATATCGCCGTAGGTGTAGAAAAAGGCGTTGCTGGGATGATAGTGGCGCTTGTGAAAGGCCACCAGTTGTTCATGGGTCAGGTTCGGGATGTCGGCCGGCTCGCCGCCGGAATTGCAACTGTAGGTGGTGTCCGGGTACAGGGCGCTTTGCAGCGAACGAGCCAGGATCTGGTCCGGGGCGGACATGGCGCCCTTCATTTCGTTGTAGACGACGCCTTTGTACACGAGCGCCTTGGTTGCGGCATCTTGCGGGTCGGGTTCCAGTTCCCACCGATGGCCCTCCTGTTTGAAACTCAACACATCCAGGTTGGGGTAAAACGTGGCATCCAGGTAGACGTCCATCAGGTTGTAAAAGTCTTTCCGGTTTTCGGTGGAAAAGGGATACATGGTCCAGTCCGAGGCGGTGAAGGCGTTCATGAACGTGCTCAGGCTCCGTTTGAGCATGGAGAAGAACGGATCGCGCACCGGGAATTTTTTCGAGCCGCACAACACGGTGTGCTCCAGGATATGGGCCACGCCGGTGGAATCGGTGGGCACGGTTTTAAAGGCGACACTGAAGGTGTTCTCTTTTTCGTCGCGGCTGATGTGGACATACCGCGCACCGGTTTTGATATGGGTCAAGGCGTAAAATACGGCCTGAATCTCGGCAAGCGGTTCAATCCGCTCGATGCGAAAACCGTGCAGCTCGGCACCGGGCTGCAAGGACGGGTTTAAAGGGTCAATTGTTGTATTCATCGATCACCTCTTGGTCGTTGGGTTTGATGTGAAGCGAACGGGTATTAAGCGCTCCGGTATCCGGCAGGTTTGCCGTTGTGGGAGGCAATTTCGGAGCGGATGGGGCTCAGGCGGCGATATATCGCCCCCGGTTGATGCGCTTAATTTTCTCCATTTTATGCAATCGAAAGACAATGTTGCGCAGCTTCTTTTCACCGAAGCCGGTGTGGGTTTGTATGTCGGCAATGCCCATGCCGGAGCGCGATTGTTTGATCACCGCCAAAACCGTGTCGGATGCGGTTTGGCCGGCCGGACCACCGGTCCTGCCTTTCGATCCGTTGCACGGGGCGGATTTGCGTCCGTTCAGCGATTTGATCATGCGTTCCAGCCGGTCCATGCGGGCCATCAGTTTATCCACGTCCTTGCGGGTGGGAATGTTATATTGCCGGATGAACAACTTCACCATGGCATCGACGCTGACCGGTCTGGGTTTCTTCCTGGGCATGAATACCTCCAACTTCAAAACAAAGCCGTCCGGGCCGCGTGGGTTTGAAGTTTTAGAAAAATGTCACGTTTTTCAGTTTCAAACACCGGCGCAACGACGATACCGGCAGGCTTTGAAAACCTGGTTGCGACGTGCCCCGGTGGACTGAACTGCCCGTTATGATAAACGATTTTTCAAGCTATGTAAGATCATTGGAAAAGTCAAGTGCTCATGGAAAATGGCGCAGGGTAACCGCATTTGGAAAACCGCCAACGATAATGTTGGTGGGCACGGCCCACCCTACCTGCCATTGCCATTGGGTAGCTTTGTAGATACTATGTGGGCTAGTACCAAGACGAAGTGAATGCCCAAAGGCTCGCGCCCACCCTGGAGAGCAATCATAAATTGCCACGTTTTCGTAGATGGAGCCCTTTGGTCATTCAAATTGGGAACCGTTTTTGGTTAACGGACCATTTGCACGCCGGCTAAGTCTCGGTTAAGTTAAATGACGATTAAACATTAACTCAAAAGGAGGCTATTATGACCAACGCGCAAATGATCCGAAAATCGTCTAACACAACCAACGACCGTTTGTACATCGCTTTTGAACTGGCCAGTAAAAATTGGAAAATTATGTTCAGCAACGGCGTTAAAAGGCGTTGTGTCAACATTGCCGCCGGGGATCTTGCAAGTTTGCAGCTTCACCTTAAAAAGAGCTTAAAGCGCTTTGCCCTTGCAGCCAATGTACCGATCCACAGCTGCTATGAAGCAGGACGTGACGGCTTTTGGCTGCATCGCTATCTGGTTGAACACGGTATTTTCAATGTGGTGGTTGATTCAGCCAGCATTGAGGTTAATCGCCGCTATCGGCGCGCTAAAACCGACCAGATCGACGTGAACAAACTCACCGATATGCTGATTCGTTACGTTTTCGGTGAACAAAAGCTCTGGAGTGTGTTGCGGGTGCCCAGCGTTGAACAAGAAGATAACCGGCGGCTTAATCGTGAAGCCACGCGCTTGAAAAAAGAACGCACTGCGCATACCAACCGCATCAAATCGATGTTGGCACTGCATGGCCTTAATATCGATCTTGGCGCCGATTTTGAAAAACGTCTTGATGAATTGGTGCAGTACAACGGGGCCAAGCTGCCGATTCGGTTAAAACAAGAAATTGTACGTCAATACCAGCGCTACCTGCTGGTTGTGCAACACTTAAAAGAGCTGACCATGGAACAAAAACAGCTTGTTAGCAAGCGCAACAGCCAAGCCAATAAAGTCCATCGGTTGCAAGAGCTAAAAGGTATTGGGCCGGTAACCTCCTGGAACCTGGTATATGAATTTTTCGGTTGGCGCGATTTTAAAAATGTCAAGCAAGTGGGGGCCGCTTCGGGCCTGGCGCCTACCCCCTATTCGAGCGGCGACAATAAAAAAGAACAAGGCATCAGCAAAGCCGGCAACCGTCTGGTGCGCACTACGATGATCGAAACGGCGTGGCTATGGCTTCGCTATCAGCCGAACAGCAAGCTCAGCCGATGGTTTGGTCAACGCTTTGCCTCGGGCGGAAAAAGGATGCGTCGCGTTGGTATCGTTGCCCTGGCACGCAAGTTATTGATCGCGCTATGGAAGTATTTGCAAAAAGCGATTGTGCCTGAAGGGGCGGTATTGAAAACGGCGCGATAACCCCCACGCATTGTCATGTAATTGGTCCGGCTTAGTTGGTGAAGCCCCGCGCCCTCTCATGATAGCTACCACGGTATCGTCTCGTGTAGCTTGGAGGCTTCTTAACTGTTTATACCATGTCTTTTGACGCATGCTGTATAAGGTGTCCGATGCTTGCGATCGGCACGGATAGAAGGTTGTACCAAGAGCAATCTTGTGACGCTCAAGATAAACGGCCAACTTAACCGAATAGATAACGCAACCTTAATTAGGAAAAGATTCTGTCAAAGCGTAACCGTGGAGATGAGATTGTAAAGGTGTTTGAAATTTTTTTTAAGCCTTTGATTCATTAAAGGTAAAAAAAATTCAAGCCCTTCGGGTCAAAACCTTGACAATCTAATCACCACGGTTTTCAGGCCAATCGGATCTTTAAGGATAAAATTATTAGATACTTCTAATCGTTTATAAAAATATCGTCCAAATTGGAAATTGAGACTTGACGGTTCGCCCCATAGAAGGGTGGGCC
>JANQIE010000252.1 GCA_028282295.1 Desulfobacterales bacterium
CGGCCACGCGTTATCAGATTTTGCTGAGCATCAACAACGCCGTGATTACCCGGACAACCGCACACGCATTTTTCCAGGCACTGGCCGCCGAACTCCGCCGCCACTTCGACTACAGCCGCCTGTCCATCAACCTTTATGACGAATCCGAACAAGCGTTGAGTTATTTCAGTGCCGCCGACGGGATCGCTCCTGCGGGGATATCAAGCATGGAAAGCCGTCCCTTGTCCAAGGGCGCCATTGCCCGCATGGTGATACAATCCGGCCAACCGGTAATAATTGATGATCTGACGCGTTACACCGACTTATCATCAATCGGTTCACTCGTAAAGGCCGGACTTAAATCGACCCTGGCCTTTCCGCTGGTTGTGCGTAACAAGACCCTGGGCACGATTCATTTTTCCTACAAAGAGGCGCCTCCGTTTATTTCGGAACTGGCCGAAATTCTCACCGAAGTCAGCCGGCAGGTGGCCCTGGCTGTCGACAACATGAGCGCCCACATGAAATTAAACGCGCTGAACAAAAACCTGGTCCGCGCAAAGAAGTATTTAATGGCCCAGTCCGGCGAGTACCAGACCGACGGCTTTCACTACGCCTCGCCGGTCATGGGCGAGATAATGGCCGTGATCGGCCGGGTAGCCGATACCGGTGTGCCGGTTTTGATCACCGGCGAAACCGGCACCGGCAAGGACTATCTGGCCCGGTGCATTCACAATCAGAGCACGCGCCGGGAGCATTTGTTCGTTAAAATCAATTGCCCGGCCTTGTCTGCTCCGCTTTTTGAAAGCGAACTGTTCGGCCACGCCAAGGGTGCGTTTACCGGCGCCGATGTCGAGCGGGCCGGCCGGTTTGAAATGGCTGACAAAGGGACCGTTTTTCTGGATGAGATCGCCGATCTGCCGACAACCTTGCAAGCCAAGTTGCTGGAAGTCATCCAGGAGCGCCGGTTTGAGCGCGTGGGCGACAATCGGCCGCTTTCGGCCGATTTCAGGGTTATCGCCGCCACCAACCGGGACATCCGCACCAGCATTGCCCAGGGTACCTTTCGCAACGATTTATACTACCGGCTCAACACCGTGACGATTCAGGTGCCGTCGCTGCGCGAACGCAAGGAAGACATCCCCTTGTTGATGGTGCGCATCACCGCAGAGCAGGCAAAGCGCCTCAACTGCCCGCCGCCGCACTACCCGGACAAGACCCTGGCGTGGCTGGCCGATTACTCCTGGCCCGGCAACGTGCGTCAACTCAAGAATCTGGTCAAGCAGATGGTGATCCTCAGGCCCGGTCAGGTTATCGGTGTGCGGGAGATACAAAAAGCGGTGGGGGAAGATATGGCCGAACCGGCGCCTGCCGGCAAGCGTGTTTTAACCTGGGCCGAGGCGGAACGGCAGTCGATCGTGCGGGCGCTGAAAAAAAGCAACGGGGCCGTGGGCGGCCGCAACGGGGCGGCGCGGGTTCTCGGCTTGCCGCGTTCCACGCTGCAATATCGGTTGCGCAAGCACAAGATCAATCCCAGGGATTATCAGACGAATCCTTAGCCGTCCGTTTCAATGAAGATGCCACAATCTTCGCAGCGATAGCGCGCGGCTTGATCCACGGGGGCGGCCACCGGCTCAAACGCATAACGTCTTTTACCGGTTGCTTCGAAGCATTCCGGGCAGTGGCTGTTGCCCAGTTCATCGGCGGTGAGGGTCAAATGGCAGTGCCGGCAGCGCAGTTTGTCCGGGCGGGCGGCCAACAGCAGAAGGTTTTTATGGTCACAGTGGGTGGTCATGGGTCTTTGCTTTGGTTATTTAGTGTTCCTTAAAATCCGGATTTGTCAATTATTTAACCCCGAGAGGCGATATGGAAATTCGTTACAACAATTCGATCGAAGATCTGGTGGCGTTGCAAAAAGTGGTGGTTCGCCGTTCAAGCATCAGCAAAAAAATCGTTAAGCACCGCTTTGTTACCATGGAAATTATTCTGCTACTGCTTTGTTTACTCTTCATTTTTAACAATCCGGTGTGGAAAGTACTGCTGGCATTTGTTTTTTTGTCCGTCCTGATGTGGCTCTTTCGCGAACGGTCGGTGGTTCTCCAGTTCAAGAAAGACCTGAAAAAAGAGATGCGGCGCGATACGCACAATTCACTGCTTGCCGAACGACAGCTCAAAATCTCACCGGACGGCATTGAGGCCCGAATGGAGGCGCGCATTTCAAACTTTACATGGGATCAAGTTGAATACATCAACCATGACGACCAATACCTCTATTTTGTTATGAAGGGCCTGCTTCATTTTATCATTCCCAAATCAGCCTTCGCGGATGAGGCGCAGTTAAACATGTTTCTCGAAGCCCTGCAAGGCTGCAAATCCTTGGGGTGACCCCCTCCCAGCATTAATTGCACATGATCGGGAAAGTTTTCTTGACATGTTGCGTCATGTTTGCAATGGTTCGTATACAAAGGAATTTATTGCATGGCTGATTTTCCCAAATCGTTTCCTGATTGCACCATTTTTTTACTAGCCAAAGCCTACCAGAAGGCGCACGGTATGTTTAAAAAACAGTTGCAACCATACGGATTAACCAATTTACAACACCTGGTCCTCGAAGGCCTGTGGTATCGTGACGGCCAGACCGCGGCGCAATTGGGCAAGCTGCTGATTCTGGACAAAGCCACGCTATCGGGCATCCTCGATCGCATGGTGGAAGCCGACTGGATCCGCAAGCGGCCCGATACATCCGACAAGCGGGTGGTTCGGCTCTATCCCACCGCCAAGGCCGAGGCGATCAAGCCCAAGCTCATCGCCGAGCGCGTCAAGGCCAATGAAAGCCTGCTCAGCATCTTTTCGGTTGAGGAGACCGTGTTGTTAAAGCGGTTTTTGAAGGATCTGATTTAGTGCTGTCCGGAAAATAGCACCTGTGACACGCAACCTGCTGTTCCCGGACGGGCGCTGGCCAAATACGACCCCACACCATCGGCATGCGATGCGAGGTGGCGGGGGACAAAGTTAGTATACGAACAAACAACCAAGGAGGTTTAGGCATGCTGTTGCTGAATCCGGCCAATGCGTCATTCGAGGATCTGGATGCAAAATCCGCCCAACTGATGCAAAAAACAATCGCCTTTTTTGAGGCCAAGGGTAAGCGCAAGTTAAAACATGATGACCATGAACGGGTTTGGTATGCCGATTTTCTGGAATTTGTAAAAGCGAACCGTGTGTTTGCCCAACTGCTGACCCCCTCGCAACAAGGCGAGGGGGATCCGGACAAACGCTGGGATACATATCGCAACTGTGCCTTTAACGAGATTCTGGGTTTTTACGGCCTGCCTTACTGGTATACGTGGCAGGTGACGATTTTGGGGCTGGGCCCGGTTTGGATGAGTTCCAATTTGCACTTGCGGCAAAAGGCCGCGGCGCAATTGGAAGACGGCGGTATTTTCGCTTTTGGCTTGTCGGAAAAAGCGCACGGCGCCGACCTGTACGCCAGTGAAATGATGCTCACCCCGCTGGGCAACGGCCGTTATGTCGCCGATGGCGGCAAATACTATATCGGCAACGCCAACAAGGCCGGCATGGTATCGACCTTTGGCAAGAACTCGGAAACCGGCGACTATGTCTTTTTTGCCGTGGACAGCCGGCACGAAAACTACGAGTGCGTCCAGAACGTGGTCAATTCGCAAAATTACGTGGCCGAATATAATTTGAGCGGTTATCCGCTCACGGAAGAAGATTTGTTGTCCACCGGCGCGGCGGCCTGGGATGCGGCGCTCAATACGGTGAACATCGGCAAGTACAACCTGGGATGGGCCTCCATCGGAATCTGCACCCACGCCTTTTACGAGGCGATCAATCATGCCGCGCACCGCAATCTGTACGGACGCAATGTCACCGATTTTCCCCACGTGCGCCAGCTATTCATGGATGCCTACGCGCGCCTTGCGGCCATGAAGCTGTTTGCGCAACGGGCCAGTGACTACATGCGTAGCGCCTCTGAAAAAGACCGGCGCTACCTGCTGTACAATCCGATCGTGAAAATGAAGGTTACCACGCAAGGCGAAGAAGTCATCAACCTGCTGTGGGATGTGATTGCCGCCAAGGGATTTGAAAAAGATATGTTTTTCGAAATGGCGGCCCGCGATATTCGTGCGCTACCCAAGCTGGAAGGCACGGTCCATGTCAACATGGCCTTGATCGTGAAGTTCATGGCCAATTACTTCTTCAATCCGGGCCCATTCGATCCGGTCGGCAAATGCGACCGGCCGCTCAACGATGATTTTCTCTTCAACCAGGGCCCCACCAAGGGGCTG
>JANQIE010000276.1 GCA_028282295.1 Desulfobacterales bacterium
CCGGTATCCGGAAAAATTTTCAAAATACACAAATTGGGTGTTCCGGCGGTCTACCGGAACAGGCAATTTACACATTTTGGGAATAACGCCGAAAAAGAACACCCCGTCACCCCGGCGAACGCCGGGGTCCAGGATCTAAACGACAGGATACCTTTTTGGCTTGTGTCCATCCGGAAATCGTAGATTTTGGTTCCTGGCAAGGCCCGAGCATTTTTAAAACCGCAGGCATAGCGGGCTATATCGAGGGTTTAAAAAATGCGAGAACGCCGCCAGGGGCCCAAAGATGCTATTTCCGGATGGACACTAGCTGAATACTTGTTGACCAATCGCACATATGCGTTTATGCCACAGACATGTCGGCACAAAACAAAAATACCGTGAGGGGAATGGGTATGATTGACCGGTGGCGCCGGCTTTGGGAAGAAATAGGTGCCGGCTACCGGACAGAGGATTTTTTTCACCAGCTCATCAATGCCTATACCGCCAAAAACCGCGCCTACCATAATGCTGACCACATCGCGCACTGTCTGCATGAATTTGATCAAATCAAGGAGAAGTTGGAAAGCCCCACAGAAGTTGAGCTGGCAATCTGGTACCATGATGTCGTTTACAATCCAAACGCGGCCAACAATGAAGAAAAAAGCGCCGAATGTGCAGCCCGGGCATTGAAGCAGGCCAAGGCTGCCAGCGTTCACATCGACGGCGTCAAGGACCTGATCCTCGCCACCAGGCACGACCAACCAACAAGGTTTTCAGACGCCGCGTATCTCGTGGATATCGATCTGTCCATCCTTGGTGCACCACCGCACAGCTATGCCATATATGAAAAAAATATCAGGAAGGAATACAAGTGGGTTCCCGGATTGATATACCGCAAAAAACGTAAGGAGCTATTGATATCGTTCCTTGAGCGCGAAAAAATCTATCTTACCCAATTCTTCGCAACGAAATATGAGCAGCAAGCCCGGCACAATTTAAAAGGTGCAATAAACGCTTTATAGCCGCAATTTGAATTTTCACGAGCCTTCTGCCAACCTGCAGATCCGTAGCAGCCGCTATCGCCCATATCACGTTACAGCTTGACGGCAATGCCCATCTTGCCAAACGGTGCCAAAAAAGCTGCATCGCGACGGGGTTGGTTGGCCCTTTCCTGAAACGATGTCTACTTATTAAATGATATTCAGTCAGCCGGATCTATTGACAAATCATGTCACTCTAGCTAAATAAATATTTTTGCATTGCAATATGGATCACTGTATGCCGATATCGACTAATGTTCAGTTATTATAGACAGTTAACGCATTCGACCGCTATTTCCGGGGATCCGGCACCACATCTACCGATTGTAGATTTTAAAATAAAATAATGTTGCAGAAAGGAGGGATGAAACCGGATTAAATCAGGCTAAGTGCCTGTGTTTAGAATCTAATTATGCATGTGACCGTAAACCTCATAAAACTTATGAAAAGCAGGAGGTGTACAATTGGGTTTCGAAGTCGTAAAAGAATCCTATTCCGGTGCTATCAAGGAAATTTCCATCGGAAAGGGTGACAAGGCCATTACCGTTGGTGGTGAAACATGCTATCCGTTTTACCAGTTCGAAGGTAACATGCCCCACTCGCCCAAAATCGCCATGGAAGTTTGGGACATGGCGCCGGAAGACTGGCCGGAAGCGGCCCTGGCGCCCTTTAAGGACGTGGTTTCCGACCCGGCCGCCTGGGCCAAAAAGTGTGTGAGCGATTTTGGCGCCGAAGCCATCGTGCTCCAGCTCAAAAGCACCGATCCCAACGGCCAGGATAAAAGCCCCGCCGATGCCGCCGCCGTCGTTAAAACAGTTCTGGCCGCGGTGGATGTCCCTTTAATCATCTGGGGAACCGCCAATACCCAAAAAGATGAAGAGGTCCTGAAAAAAATTGCCGAAGAATGCGAAGGCGAAAACCTGACCCTGGGACCGGTGGAGGACGCCAACCACAAGAGTATCGGCGCCGCCGCCATGGGATATGGCCATACCATCATTTCTTCATCCCCCATCGATGTCAACCTTGCCAAACAAGTCAATATCCTTCTTGAAAATTTAGGGGTTTCCACCGAAAAAATCCTCATCGATCCAACCACCGGTGGTTTGGGCTACGGCCTGGAATACTCCTATTCCGTCATGGAGCGCTTGCGCATGGCGGCCATGCAGCAAGGCGACGATAAACTTCAGTTGCCCATCATCAACAACCTGGCCAACGAAATCTGGAAATGTAAAGAGGCCAAGCAATCCGTCGATGAAGCCCCCACCCTGGGCGATCCGGAAAAACGCGGTATCCTCATGGAAGCCGTGGGTGCTGTCAGCTACCTGATCGCCGGCGCAGATATCCTGATCATGCGTCATCCCGAGGCGATTCGGCTGGTCAAAGCCTATATCGGTTTGGCCCTAAACGGCGGTTCGGCCGACGATGTTGCGGCGATCGCCAAGCAGCTCGACGCTGCCAACGTCGATCTGGCGGCCGTCGCCCCCAAACCCGATCTGACCATCGAGGAAGAAAAGAAAGCCGCGCCGGCTAAAAAAGCCGCGCCGGCCAAGAAAGCGGCGCCGGCTAAAAAAGCCGCGGCGCCGAAGAAGAAGGCCGCTGCCAAAAAAGCCGCGCCGAAAAAAGCCGCTGAACCCAAGCCTGAGCCCGCCAAGGTAGATGCCGCGGCTGACGCCGAGGCCAAAGCCAAGGCGGACGCCGAAGCCAAGGCCAAAGCTGAAGCCGAGGCCAAAGCCAAGGCGGAAGCTGAAGCCAGAGCCAAGGCCGAAGCACAGGCCAAGGCCAAAGCCGAAGCCGAGGCCAAAGCCAAGGCCGAGGAAGACGCCAAGGCCAAGGCTGCCGCCGATGCGCGCGCCAAGCGCGAAGCCGAGGAAGACGCCCTGCGCGCCAAGCGCACCGAAGAGCGTGAGCAACGGGCTGCCACGCGGGCCAAGGAAGTGGACGAAGAGGTATCGCTGACCGCTGCAGCAATCCAAAAATCAATGACCGAAAAACTACTGGATCGTTTGAACAAGATTCACCGTCGTTAGGTGTCTGAAGTTGAGATATCTTTGTTTAAAGATTGCTCTGAAATTCGGAACCTTAATTGTATAGACGTGAAATGTTTTTGGTAATACAACTTTGAGGAGGAACCTCGAATGGCAGAAGAAAAAGTAAAAACCGCTAAAGCCAAAAAGGTAGCGGATCCCCAAAAAGCTTCCATGGATCCGGCCACCCAGCAAATGATTCTTCGCGCCCAGGAACTGGGTGTTGAAACCGTATTCGACCGTGCCGAAACCATGAAGCCCTGCAACATCGGGATTCAGGGCACCTGCTGCAAAAACTGCGCAATGGGCCCCTGCCGCCTGCCGATGCCGAAAACCGGGATCGAGGGGCAGGACGAACGCAAGGGATTGTGCGGTGCCACTGCCAATACCATCGCCGCCCGCAACTTTTCCCGCATGGTCGCCGCCGGCGCCGCCGCCCACTCCGACCACGGGCGCACCGTGGCCGAAGTTTTTCTGTCGGTGGCCCGCAAGGAAACCGAAGACTACAAAATCAAGGACCCGATCAAACTCATGGCGATCGCGCCGCACTTTGGCGTGAAAACCACCGTTGAGGTCGATGGTGAGGAAAAAGACCGCGACATCGATGAAGTCGCGGTGGAAGTCGCCGAAAAAGCGTTGGCCGAGTGGGGCAAGCCCGAAGGCGAATTAACCTACCTGAAACGCGCCCCCAAACCGCTTTATGAGCGTTGGAAAAAACTGGGCGAACTGCCGCGCAACATCGACCGGGAAGTTGTCGATATCATGCACCGCACTCACATGGGCGTCGATCAGGACTACAAAAACATCGTCAAGCAGTGCACCCGGGCCGCCCTGGCCGACGGTTGGGGCGGCAGCATGATCGCCACCGACCTGCAGGACGTGATGTTCGGCACCCCGTATCCACTGCAGTCCGAAGCCAACATGGGCGTCATGAAGGCAGACCATGTCAACATCATCATCCACGGCCATGAACCGGTGCTGTCGGAAATGATCGTGGCCGCCTCGCAGATGCCCGAAATGATCGACTACGCCAAGGAAAAAGGCGCCAAGGGCATCCAACTGGGCGGCATCTGCTGCACCGGTAACGAAATCCTGCAACGCCACGGCGTGCCGCCGGCAGGCACCTTCCTGCAACAGGAGCTGGCCATTGTCACCGGCGCCTGCGACGCCATGGTGGTGGACGTGCAGTGTGTGTTCCAGAACCTGGCCAACGTGGCCAAGTGCTTCCACACCAAACTGATCACCACGCATCCCATGGCCAAAATGGAGCAGGAAAACGTTCATCACATCGAGTTCGACGAACACCACGCCCTGGATGACGCCAAACGAATCGTCAAAATGGCCATCGACAACTTCAACAACCGTGAAGCCGAGGTCATGATCCCGAATATCAAATCGACCCAGATCGCCGGTTTCGGCGTCGAATCGATTGAATATCACCTGGGCGGCACCTTCCGCGGTTCCTACTACACCTTGAACGACAACATCATTAACGGCCGCATTCGCGGTATCGCCGGCGTGGTCGGCTGCAACAACGCCCGCACCCGCCACAATGAAGCCCACATCAAACTGGTCAAGGAGTTGATCAAAAACGACGTCATCGTCCTGACCACCGGCTGCAACGGCATCGCCTGCGGCATGGAGGGTCTACTGACGCCGGAAACCGCCGCGGTTTACTGCGGACCGGGTTTGGCGGAAGTCTGTGAAACCGTGGGGATTCCGCCGGTGCTGCACCTGGGATCCTGCGTCGACAACAGCCGCATTTTGCTGGCGGCCACCGAAGTGGTCAAGGCCGGCGGTCTCGGCAAAGACATCCAGGACCTGCCGGCAGCCGGTGCCGCACCGGAATGGATGAGTGAAAAAGCGATCAGCATCGGGCAATACTTTGTCGCCTCCGGCGTCTACACCCTGTTCGGCGTGAACCTGCCGGTGGAAGGCGCGCCCGTATTCAAGGACTACCTGTTCAACGGATGCGAAAAGATCTACGGCGGCAAATGGGACCTGGTGGCCGATCCGATCGAAATGGCGCACAAAATGATTGCGCATATCGACACGAAACGCAAAGAACTGGGCATCGACAAAGCCCGCGAACGCGTGTTGATGGACATGGCCGATCGCCAGAAACTCGAATCGGCATAAGTGCAAGCGCACCCAACGATTCGGTTGATAGCATTCACTTAACCAAAGCAATAATCCTCAGCGAAGGAGGACATTATGTCGAAATTAGTTGCCTTTGCAGCCATTCAAGGTGGCTACAATATTATTTCCACGGTAGAAGGCGAGTACAAAAAAGCGCTTGAAACTTATGATGCCAGCACCAAAGTGGGCTTTCCCAACACCGCCTATTACCTGCCGGTCATTTACTCCCTGCTCGGCCACAAAGTCGAAACCCTGGAAGATATAAAAAAACCGCTGGAATTCGCCCGTGGTTTACTCCCCCCGCACGTCAAAGGGTCTAATCATCTGCCCTATCTCGGTCCGCTGCTGGACGCCGGCATGGCGGCCCTGCTGGCCTTTGAGATCAAGGAAGCGCTACGCTACCTGAATGAGCCGGATTTTTACTTCCATTCGGAAGATCCGGACACCGACGCCGGTAAAATCTGGCTGGGCGCGGCCGACGATACCGTGTTCCGTAAACGCGGCGTTGAATTCGTCGACGGCTCGGCGCCGGGTTTCGCCGCCATCGTGGGGGCCGCTCCCGATCCGGAAACCGCCAAAATGATCGTCGAAGACTACCAACGCCGCAGCCTTTATATCTTCCTGGCCGCCGGACACAACGGCACCTCCGTGGCGGAACAACTGCTTGCCGCCGATGTCCAGATCGGATGGAATACCCGTATCGTACCGTTCGGTCCCTATATCTCCTCGGCCATCTTCGCCCTTGGGTTCGCCAACCGCGCAGCAATGGCGTTCGGTGGCGTTCAGCCGGGCGATCACAAGAAAATGCTGCTCTACAACAAAGAGCGTATCTTTGCGTTTGTCAACGCCCTGGGCGATGTAGGCACCGAATGGGGCGCCGCGGCAGCCGGTTGTGTCAACTGGGGGTTTCCGACCCTGGCCGACACCGACATTCCGGAAGTCCTGCCCACCGGTATCTGTACCTACGAGCATGTCGTGGCCAACGTCTCCCACGAAGAAATGTGCCAGAAGTCGGTTGAGGTCCGCGGCCTGAAGGTCACGGTTTCCGAAATCGAGATTCCCTGCTCATTCGGCCCGGCCTATGAAGGCGAACGCGTCCGCGGCGCCGATCTGTATGCCCAGTGCGGCGGCGGCAAGACCCAGTGCACCGAGCTGGTGAAAATGGCTGAAATGAATGAAATCGAAGACGGCAAGGTCATCGTGGACGGTCCGGACATCGACAAACTCAAGGAAGGCGACACCTTCCCCATGGGCATTTATGTCCAGATCGCCGGCCGCGAATTCCAGTCGGATTTCGAACCGATCCTCGAACGTCAGATTCACCATCTGATCAACTACATCCAGGGCATCATGCATATCGGTCAGCGCGACATCTCCTGGGTCCGCATCAGCAAGGCCGCCATCGAAAAAGGCTTTACCCTCAAAGACATCGGGGTCGTGCTGCACGCCAAGTTCCATCAGGACTTTCAGAAAATCGTCGACAAGGTTCAGGTCACCCTGATCACCGACAAGAAGAAAGTTGCCGACCTGACCAAGCGGGCGCGGGGCGAGTACAAAATGCGGGATGAGCGCGTTGAGAAGATGACCGACGAGGATGTGGAGACCTTCTACTCCTGCACGTTGTGCCAGTCCTTCGCGCCGACCCATGTGTGCACGGTCAGCCCCGAACGGACCGGCCTTTGCGGCGCCTATAACTGGATGGACTGCAAGGCATCTTTTGAAATCAATCCCACCGGTCCCAACCAGCCGATCGAAAAGGGCGACTGCCTGGACACCAAACTCGGCCGGTTCAAAGGCGTGGACGAATTCATTCAGAAAGCGTCTCGCGGCGCCATCAACACCTATAACTTCTACTCCATGGTGCACGATCCGATGACCACCTGCGGTTGTTGCGAATGCATCGCGGCCATGCTGCCGTCCTGTAACGGTGTGATGACCGTCAATCGCGAGTTTGCCGGGGAAACCCCCTGCGGCATGAAGTTCACCACCCTGGCCGGTGTTATGGGCGGTGGTGCTTCCTCACCCGGATTTGTCGGACATTCCAAGTTCAATATCACCCAGCGCAAATTCATCTCCGGCGACGGCGGGCTGTTGCGGATGGTCTGGATGCCGAAGATGCTCAAGGAAGAGATCAAGGAGCGCTTGGACAGACGCGGTGAAGAACTCGGTGTCAAGAACTTCTCCGACATGATCGCCGACGAAACCGTGGCTACCACCGAGGACGAAGTGTTGGCCTACCTGCAGGAAAAAGGTCATCCGGCCCTCGATATGGATCCGCTGATCGGCTAAGGTTCAGCTCTGCCGGGGCGCCGTCCGGTTGGACGACACCCCGGCATCCGAACAGCACCAGACCACTTAAAAGAAAAAAATAATCCGCAAAGCGTTTTGCACTACCATCGAATGGAATTGCGCCATTTGAAGTTCGATGGCCAAGCAATGAGAAGGAGAAAAAAATGGCATTAACCGGTATTCAGATATTCAAGCTCTTGCCCAAGACCAACTGCAAGGAATGCGGTGTGCCCACCTGCCTTGCATTCGCCATGAATTTGGCCTCCGGCAAAGCCGAGCTCGATAATTGTCCGTATGTATCCGACGAGGCCCGCGAACAACTGGCTGAGGCATCCGCGCCCCCCATTCGCCCCGTGCCCATGGGCCAGGGGGTCCGCAAAACCACCGCCGGCGGCGAAACCGTGCTGTACCGGCATGAAAAAACCTTTTACAATCCCACCATCCTGTCGGCCCTGGTCGGTTCCGACACCGCCGAAGCCGATCTGGGCGCCAAGTTGAAAGCCTGGAACGCGCTGCAATATGAACGCGTCGGCTTGAACCTGCGCCCGGAACTGGTGGCTGTGAAAGATGTCAACGGCGACAAGGACGCTTTTGCCGCCCGCGCCAAACAGGTTGCCGAAACCTCGGAATTCAACGTCCTGCTGGTGACCGAAGACGCCGACGTCATGCAAGCCGGGGTCGCGGCGACCGCGTTCAAACGCCCGCTGATGTATGCCGCCACCGAGGCCAACGCCGATGCCTTTGGTCAGATCGCCTTAGACAACAGTCTGCCCCTGGCGGTCAAGGCCGATTCCGTGGAAGCGCTGATTCCCTTGACGGAAAAACTCACCGGCATGGGCTTGAAAGACCTGGTGATCGATCCGGGCAGCCGCGAAATCAAACAATCAATGGACGATCAGGTTGCCATCCGCCGCGCCGCCTTGAAAGACGGCAACCGCGCGTTGGGTTACCCGACCATTACCTTTCCGTGCGAAATGGCCGCCAATATCGACATGGAGACGCTGATCGCCGGCATGTACATTGCCAAGTACGGCGGCATCGCCGTAATGAGCGATTTCGTAGGCGAAAGCGTTTTCCCGCTGCTGCTGGAACGGCTCAATATCTTCACCGATCCGCAGCGACCCATGACGGTCACCGAGGGGATTTACGAAATCGGCAATCCGAATGAAAACTCGCCGGTCCTGGTCACCACCAACTTTGCGTTGACCTACTTCATCGTCTCCGGCGAAATCGAAGGCAGTCGCGTGCCGACCTGGTTGCTGATCAAGGACTCGGAAGGTCTGTCAGTATTGACCGCCTGGGCCGCCGGCAAGTTCGCCGGCGATGATGTGGGCATGTTCGTTAAAAAATGCGGCATCATAGACAAGGTCAAACATACCGAACTGGTCATTCCGGGTTATGCCGCCGCCATCGCCGGTGACGTGGAAGAAGAACTGCCCGGCTGGAAAATTACCGTGGGACCGCGCGAAGCCGCCCATATACCGGCATTCCTGAAATCCAAATAATATAAGAAGGGGGTTCTATGTTATTGATAGGTGAAAGTTTAAATGTGATCTCCACTAAAATCGGCCGCGCCTTCAAGGAGCGTGATCCCAAACCGATCCAGGAGGAGGCGCTGGATCAAAAAGAAAAACGGATGGACTACATCGACATCAATTTAGGGCCGGCCAAAAAAGACGGACATGAATTGATGCCCTGGGTGGTCGAGGTGGTTCAGGATGTCGTGCCGGACATCCCGTTGGCGCTGGACACCTCCAACATCGACGCCATCGAAGCATCCCTGAAAGTCATCAAGGAAGTACCGGGCAAACCCCATCTGATCAACTCCATCATGGTGCGTCCGGAGCGCTACGAGCGGATGGTGCCCCTGGCCGCCGAGCACAACGCCGATTTCATCGCGCTGATGTGGGGACCGGAGGGTCTGCCGCGCGACGAAAACGAACGCGCCGCCCTGGCCGTTGAATTGCTCTATTTCGCCAATGAGGCCGGTATCCCCAACGAGAAAATCTGGGTCGACGGCATTGTCACGCCGGTCAACATCCAACAGCCGCAGTTGATCAGCCTGATGAACTTCCAGGCCATGCTGCAGGATATCGCACCGGGCGCCAAGAGCACCTGCGGGTTGTCCAACATTTCCAACGGCCCGCCCACGCACCTGCGTCCCATCCTGAACCAGACCTACATGGTGATGCTGGAAAAATACGGCATGTATTCGGTTATCTCCGATCCGCTGGATGAAACCCTGACCGCCATTGCCAAGGGCGAACGCCAGGACATCGTTGACCTGATCAATTCGGTCATGGACGGCGAAGAACCGGATATCGCCGGCCTGCCCAAGGAGATGCAGGACTACGTGAAAACCGTCAAGGTGATCATGGGCGACACCCTGTATTCCGACTCCTGGCTCGACCTGTAAGACCTGTTCGACTAAAATCCGAAGTAATCGAAAGCCCCATCCGGCAGCCGGATGGGGCTTTACTACTTTTAGGTAATGTCATTTATCAGTGTTCAGTAAAGGCACACTGACAACTGAACACTGATAACTATTGTCGTTCGGCATGAAGATTGTGCAAAACTCAGATAATCCACAAAGGTCTCAATAAAACCTGCTATAAAACTGTTGAAATTCTGTCTTCCAAAAAGATTAGCGATAAATATATAGTCATAAATTGCCTGCTTATAAGCTGCTGCCCATCCGTAAATGGCAGATTGGCAAGGCTCGAGCAGTGGGCAGCAGGCCACTGCCGAAAATTAAGGGCTCGCGCAAAAATTGCGAGAACGCCGCCAGGGGCCAAAATATGCTATTTCCGGAGGGCGTATTCCAAAAAAATAGGTCTATGAAATCATGTCGTAGCCTATTGAATATACGTGAATAAACGACGGTGTTTTTTGACCCAGGTGTTTTGCTCATGTTTTTTCCATCCCGTTCTTAAATCCGCGATCTTAACCAAATGCTCAACAGCATGATAAAAATCTACCAAGGTATAAAATTGCGTAATAGATAACCTTAATGTCAATGCCGTTTCCCTTAGGAAAAGAATAATATATTGTAAATTAAGTTGGTTATGCTATATTTACAGCGGCAAAATAAACACTAAAAACACTTCGTAA
>JANQIE010000277.1 GCA_028282295.1 Desulfobacterales bacterium
AATTATTAGATACTTCTAATCGTTTATAAAAATATCGTCCAAATTGGAAATTGAGACTTGACGGTTCGCCCCATAGAAGGGTGGGCCGTGCCCACCAGACGATCTAAAATCCCACCGCATGGAATTCTGGAAACCATGCGTACTTATCCGAATTACGTAAGATATCCCCAGAAATACGGAACTAACCCCAAATCTTGCTCCCCGGAACTGGGGAACTTGTTAAGTATGGATGCTCCCGGAACTTTGCTTATGATTGAAGAAACTTCGCTCTCCTTTTGAATTGATCGCCCTCTTCAAATTCAGATACTTTAAAAAAACGAATCCCTCTGCAATTATTAGTCATCAAGAAATCAACAATTTTTTGATGAAAAAAAACGTAAGGGTCGCCAACACCACTCATTTTAAAAATTAAGCGTTTTTCTTCAGGAATACCAAATAGTTTCTTCTCATCAAGGCAGTACTTATCAATTTCGGCACCATATTTGTCATCATTTTCATCAATAGTGACAATTTCTGATCGTCCTTGATCCCAATATACGAATGTTTCATAAAAATTTAAAAACCAGTAATTTTCATGCCAGTTATCATCATCATCAATATAAACAGATGGATAAAGTTGCATTCCATCAATATCATATTGGATCACTTCATCCCGAATAAAGTCATTAACTAAAAAGTCTCCACCAGTCTCTAAGATTTCTGTGATTGGCCACTTCTTTCCATTTCTTCGATCTTTTTCTTTATTCCGGTTGTAAAAGAAGAATGGTAATCCCCCTAAAGGAACTTTTTTATAATGATAACCTCTCTCTGTTGTTTTCTTGTCAGCTATTACATAAGGCTGATTATCGCCTTTAGGTTCAAATGCTATATAGTATTCTTCATTGTATTTGTTCATTGCCCCACCTTTGGTTTATAAATTTCTTTTTTAATCGTGATCGTTTTAGGATAACGTCCGCTCTTATACAACGGATGAATCTTGCCAATATGATTTCTTCTAAGACTTGGATTTTTCGGATTCATAGCTGTGCAAGGCCCTGCATTGTTTTCATGCTCTTTTACATCAATGCAATTACCACATCCTATATCGCTATCATTAAGAAAATCTTCGAAAATGTTAGTGAGCGGAAGTTTAAAATTTCTTATAAAAGATAATATTACGCTACTTGTTCTGTTGAGAATTTTATATGTTTCCTCTACTGATTTTTCCGTATTGTCCTCGCAAGAACGAATTTCTGGTTCTATTGCTTTCAGTCTTTTAAAAATTTTTCTATGATACGCGTCCGGATGATCTTCGTCATCATCATAAATATCATCGATATCTTCTTCAATAGGAGTTGTATGATCTCCACGATGTGGTTGAACACTCAAATGGCAGGCGCCTTGAAGTGTGCCGGGTAAGAAAACCAGGTTCTTGTGATGATTGATATCATAACCCCTTATATCTTCTAATAAGACTTCCATTTTGGTGTCTTTTACAGCACTGGTAGAAATCAGATGGTGCGCCTGCATGTGTATCCCTTTTTTAATAGGATGGTTATGCAAATGACTCGCTCTTTCGACTCTTTTTTTAGCTTCTTGCTATAATTTGTGCTTTTCTTGGTTGTGCCCATATCAGTATTTTTCTCCTCATTTTTTAAATTATCAAAATTTTAGGGGTCAATGTATCGGCATTTTCTATTCCTCGTCTTTAAGGAAGAATTCCGGGGACATCCTTATTTTTTCCGCGGCCCTTATTTCCCGCAATGAGCGCGCCCGGCGGATCAGGGCTTTTGCTTGTTGAGTACAAACCCGAGAAGTTTTTCCGCGGGAAGCATTTCAAGGGCGCGTTTAATTTGAGACAGAGCGGTTTTGTTCGCCTCCGCCACCATCACGATTCCATCCACCAGGGGGGCAAAGGTCATGGTTTCGGCACCACCCAGGACCGCCGGCACGTCGAACACGACATAACGGTCGGCGTAGCGCTGCTTCAGTTCGACCACCAATGCCTGCATCTTCGGCGAACCGAGTAGTTCGGAGCTATCGTGAACCGCCTTGCCGCCCGAGATCACGGTCATTTTATCCACCCCCGGCCATATCATCAGGTCCTTGAGCTGCCGGTCATCGGTCAGATAATCGATGATGCCCACATCGCCCGGCAATCCCAGATACTTGTGCACGGTCTGGTTTTTAAGGTTGCCGTCGATCAGCAGCACGGTCTGGTTGAATGCCTTGGCAAACGTGAACGCCAGGTTGATTGCGGTCAGCGTCTTACCCTCACCCGGCACGGCGCTGGTGATCATGATGGTGCGCCACCCTTTTTTAACACAACGCTGCTGAATCTGGGTGCGCAGCACTTTATAGGCGTCCAGTTCAGGCGCGTCCTGTACCAGGCCCACGCCGCGATGGTCACAGACCCAGTTGGCATTCAAGATGGCCGCTTTTGATTGCGAATACTTCGGTGCGCGCCAATCGACGGCGCCGGTGTTGCCCTCCGGTTCGCCTTTATCGAAGACCGGTGACGGCTCGACGCCCTCCTGCAACTGTTTTGCTTTCTCCACTGCTTTGCGTAGTTTCATATCAGGTTTGCTCCGAAATCATTGGATGGAAACTCATTAGAATGCCATTTTACGTTCCAACTTGGCGCCCAGGACGGTCAAATCCATCACCCAGAAGTGAAACACCAGAACCGCCCCAAGAACGATCACAACACCGACGGTCGCCCCGACCAGTCGCTTTGTTTTCTTTCGTTTCAGATCCCGGACGGTCAGTATCTGGGGGATGCCGGCCAAAACAGGTAGCGCCGTTGCGGCGGCCAATTGTTCTGCACTGCGAATTGAAGTGTCGGAAAGTTCTCGCAAGGCGGCGAATCCAACCCCTGCGCCGCACCCTAAAACCAGTCCGATCAGCATGATCGCCAGCCGGTTCGGCTTGTACGGTTTTTCGGGCAGACGCGCCGGGTCGATCAGGGTAAAGCGTTCGCCTTTCTGATCGGATTCCAGGCCCTGGGCCACCTGGGCTTCCATCAATTTGCGCATGAGATCATCATATTTAAGTTTCAGGTTATCACGCCGCATCAGGATTGATTTGTAGGTTTCCTCGACTTTGGGGGTGGCCTCGATACGATTGCGAAAGCGTTGCGCCTTTTTGTTGAGGTCGGCGATTTGCCGTTTGATGGAACCGATTTCCGCCTGGGTGCCGGCAAGTTGGGAGGACAAGGTGACATAGGTCGGGTTATCCGGCGCCTTGTCATCGCCGCCGGTTTTCATCGCATCGAGTTTGCTTTCCAGTTTGGCAATTTCCGCCACGGTTTTACGAACATCCGGATACACGTCGGTGTAACGCGATCTGTACTCAATCAACTTCAGCTTCAGTTCTTCCAACCGCTGCCGGTCCTGCAACTGTTCCCGGTCTTCCTTGGCCGGGTCAAGCCCTGAGAGCTGTGCAATCAAATAACTCTCCCTTTCTTTCTGGGCGCGCAACCGCTCATTGAAAATATCGATATTGCGCTCCAGCGTGTCGATGGTTTGCAGGTTCACTTGCAAGACATCCGGCAGGGCATTCATATTGGCTTCCTTGAACGTGGCCATCTCCTTTTCCACCCGGCCCAGATCGGCTTTGATGCGCTGCGCTTCGCGGTGCAGAAAGATAATCGCATCCTGGGATTTCTTGCGCCGCTCCTTCAGGTTCTCCTCCATGAAAAGTGACGTCAACACATTGGCCACCCGCTGAACCTTGGTCGGGCTCTGCCCTTCATAAGAAAGAGAAAAAGCGATGGTTGCCGTGGTGGGCCGCCCGGTGCGGCGATCGATCACTTCGGTGCTGATCGGTTTCAAAACCACATCCGCACGCATCTGCGCGACGATTTCATCAGTGGTTTTCCTGTCGCGCAGGTCCTGGTAAAGTTTGTTTTTGTTAATTATCTCAAGTAATTTTGGCGTACTCATGATGCGTTGGTTGATGGTTTGCAGACGCTGTTCCACGAAACTGGTCACCGTGGTCATTACAAAATCGGAGGGAATCTCCTGCTCTTCAATCAAAATGGTCGCGGTCGATTTATAGATGGACGGCAGCGCCAGCGCTACCACCGCAGTAATCACCACCACCGCGATGAACGGCAAAAGCAGGGCCCATCGGCGTCTTTTGAGAATTGCGACATAATCGCCGGGCGTCAATATGTGTTGCTCCATTTGAACTCCTTACTGGGGTCTAGTGAAATGCGGGTACGTTGCCGAACACGGGATAGCGGCATTGCAACACCAGGGTCACGCGATTTTGGGTCGAATCCGTATCGGCGGCATGATCCTCGGCAAACGTATAGGTGTAGGCCCCATCCAAGGCCAAATAGCGGTGCAGTTCCCAGCGCAAGTAGGGATGCAGCCGCAGGGTCGACTCGTCGATGTCGCTGCCGGCCAATTCGTCCCGATCCCCCTGATTGATAAAATAGCGTGCTGAGACACCGGCAGTAAACGTGGTGCTGATTTTTCGCGCCAGGGCCAGCCCGACGGCCGTGCGCTCCACGGAACCGGTGCGCCCGCTGGCCGCCTCGATGTCGTGGGACACGGATAAACGCGTCGTCCACCGCTCACCGCGGCAAATCAACGCAACACTGCCGAGCCCTCCCCACTGCTCGTCTTCGCCGGCATCCGGCACCACCACAAAACGTCCCGGACTGATTTCAGTCAACCGGTTGGCGTCAAATTCGGAATAGGTATACCGCCCCCCTGCGTCTGCCGACAGACTGAGCCGTTCGGTCAAACGCTTTTCAAAACCCGCCGTGAAGGCATAATTGTTGATCAGGCTTGACTCATACTCATACCGGTCAAAACCAAAACGCAAACGCCCGACCGTTTCGGGGAAGGTTTCGCTCAGATTGTACGACACCCCCACCGACGCCGTATGCGCCGTATAATCGGAAAAGTCGATATCGTCTTCGAACTCATCCCGCGCATAACCGTAGGCCGCCGTCACCAAAATTTTCTCATTAAGCTGGTAATCAGTGGCGACACCATATTTTTGATGTTCGCGTTGTTCCGAATTCTGGACCAGCCCGGTGTCTTCCAGGTCGCGGTCCGCGCGGCTGTCTCTTAAAAAAAGGGCATCGCCCGCGACACGCCATTTTTGACTCAACCGATAGGCCAGCTCACCGGCATACGTTTGATCGACGTCATTCAATTCATCGTTCTGCGCATAGAACAGCAATTTTGCCCGTGCCTGCGTGCTCAGGGCAAGGCGCTCCGTGCGCTTGACCAGCTCGAAACCGGGTGCAACAGATGTCATGACGTCGTCGGTTTCATCTGCGGCATCAAAAAAGATATTATCGTCGTAAGCAACTCCGATTTCAACAAACGGAATCAAATCAAACTGCTCAGCCAACACCGGACCGGATAGTAAACCGAGCCCACCCAAAACACAGACCAAACGCCACCACCGCATGAATCCCACTACCACTCCTTATCTTCCGAATTGTAAATTATAGTCAGGGTACCACCACCACATCGCCGCGTTGCAGCATGATATTCTGTTCCAGCCGCTTGCCCGTCGAAACCTTGTCATAGCTAAACGGCAAGATCTTTGTTTCCGTTCCTTTTTTGCGCAAGACCTTGATCTGGTTGCCTTTGGCAAACGGATTGAGACCGCCGGCCAAGGCCAGCGCCTGAAGCACGTCGATATCGCTGTTCAACAAAAACCGTCCGGGACTGTTCACCTTTCCAATCACGTAGACCAAAAGGCTGTTTACCTGCTGGACCACAACCGACACCACCGGATTGGGCATATAGCGCGCCACCCG
Source organism: Desulfobacterales bacterium (assembly GCA_028282295.1). Lineage (GTDB taxonomy): Bacteria > Desulfobacterota > Desulfobacteria > Desulfobacterales > JANQIE01 > JANQIE01. Next base: position 5,768 of record JANQIE010000277.1, read on the forward strand.
CTTTTCCAGTGTCTTTTGCAGTTGGGCCGGGGTTCGGCCGGCGGCCGTCAAGATCCCGATCAACGGAAACGAAATTTTACCGTCCGGAAGCACAACGACACGCTTGTTCATCACCTCGTCCTTCCAAACCGAGATATCGATCACATCACCGGGACCGATCCGGTAGTCTTGGTCAGCCGGATCGGTTTCAGCAGCCGCAACACCAGCGACCGCCAGGCAGCAAATCAACAGTACAACAGACCATGTTATTTTTTTCATCTTCGGTTTCCCATCAATCCAGGTAGTGTCCATCCGGAAATAGTAGATTTTGGTTCAGGTCAAGGCCGCAGCGAATTTGAAACCGCAGGCGTAGCAGGGCTACGTCGCAAAAACATGAATGGCTACGCCATTATTTCAAATTCGTGAGAACGCCGACCTGAGCCAAAAGATGCTATTCCCGGATGGGCACCAGGTAGCATTTTATGAAATATCAGCCAATGCCTGTTCGGCTTCTTGCCTGCCGATAAAACCGGCATCGTCTTCCAGGCTGCGCGTGAGCATCTGCCGGGCTTCTTCCAGACGACCGGCCTTGAGCAGCGCCATGCCGTAGTGATAGTTCGTAATGGCGCTATCCGGTTTGGCATCGCGGGCTTTTTCCAGCAGCAACAGGGCCTGGCTGTTGTTGCCCAGTTTGTATTGGACCCACCCTTCCGTGTCAATGACCACCGGATCGTCCGAACGTTGCCGGCGCACCTGACCGACCAACGCCAACGCCCGTTGCAACTGCGCCTTGTCGCTACGATGTTCGCTGATCAAAAAGGCCAGATTGTTGGCCGCCACCCAGAGCTGCGGATTGGCATCCAACGCCCGCTCGTAAACCGCCATCGCCGCCTTGGGATCACCGTTTTGCTGGTAAAGCTGTCCCAGGGACAAATAGGCAGCGTAATTTTTGGCATTCTTCGCCAGCGACTTCTCCAGACCGGCAATGGCTTCGGTGGTTTTGCCCTGGACAATTTGAAGACGGGCCAGATTGTTGTGTGGAATGGTCCAGAGCGGTTGCCTTTCAATGGCATCCTGAAATGCTTTTTCCGCCCGGACGTAATCTTTGCGGGCAGCAAAGACCTGCCCCAGCATGTCATAGGTCAACGCGTCCATGGGGTTGCCGTACAAACGCTTCTGACACAGCGCGATCGCCAGTTGAGACTGGTTTTCGCGGATGTACATCTTTACCAGCGCCGCAAACAGACGCGGTGATGACGGATTCAGATAATACCCTTTTTCCAATGTCGCCATGGCATCCGCCCCTTGCCGGGAACGGGCCTGAAACTGCGCCAGTTTCAAATAACCAAAATCCGATTTCGGATTGCTGTCCACCAGCGCACGGTATGTCGTGCCGGCGGCATCGGATTTACCGGCGGCGGCCAGAACATCGCCCAACCGCGCCTGCAGCTTGACATCGGCCGGACGTTTCTCGATCGCCCGGCGCAAGAGCGTCTCCGCGGACGCAAAGTCCTTGCGCAACACATGTATTTTCACCAGCGCCTGTTGCAACGGCTCGGACGACGGCTTTACTTTGTAAGCCTTTTGCAATGTGTCCAGGGCCAGCTCCGGTTCCTTGTTCATCAAATGGGCCTGGGCCAGTTGCAGGTAGCCCCCGGTGAAACCGGGCCGTTCCGTGATAACGGTGCGGTACGCGGAAATCGCGTTGACGCTGTCCCCCTGACGCAGAAAAAGTTGCCCTTGCAACAGATGGCCGTCGACATGGTTCGGCTTTTCCGCCAGGACCTGTGTGACCAACTTATCCGCCGGGTCAACCTCGTTTCTTAGCAGATGAATCTTGGCCAGCCGAATCTTGGTTTGAACAACATCGGCATCCCCCGGATCTTTTTTCAAGGCCAAGCCTGCCTGCAACATCTCATAGGCACCGGCCACATCCTTTTGCAGAATCTGCATGTCGCTCAACAAAAAGCGCAGTTTGTAGGCGTCCGGCTGCCGATCCAGGGCCTGCTGCACAATGGTTCGCGCGGCGGCAATATCTTTTTTGGCCAGGTAAAACCGCCCCAGGCGCACGTTGTTTTCAATGTTATCCGGATCGGCGGCGATGATTTGATCTAATTCTTCCTTGGCCTTCTCCCGGTTGCCGGCATCCCAGTAAAGCCCCGCCAAGTTGAAGCGGTGCAGCGGCTCATCGGGCTGCAGTGCGCTAACCTGACGCATTACGTCGATCGCCGTTTCAAACCGGCGTTGCCCCACATAATGTTTGGCCAGCAACAAGCGCAACGGCACCGAATCGGCGTTGACGTCGATGCCCCGTTTCAAAACCCCCTCAATCAGCCCGGACTGTTTCAGCCGTGCCAGAAGCGAAGCTTTCAACACAAATAATTGGGGCCGGGTGACATCGCGTTTTTCCAGGGCCACGATTTCAAGGCCGGCTTCCTCGATCCGGTCCTGGCTGATCAACACCGCAACCTGCAGTAAACGCGCCTCGGTATTCTCCGGTTCCTTGGCCAAAACCGCCTTGATCTGCTCCGAAGCCCGCTCCAGGTCCTTGGCGGCAACCAGTAGTTTGCCCATCTCCAACTGAGCCCGGGTATGGTCCGGATTCAAGTCAACCGTTTTCAAAAAAGCACCGTAGGCGCGCTTGTAGCTCTTCGCCTGCATTTCGATTTGCCCGAGAATGAAATAAGCCTCGGCGAATTGCGGATCGATCTGAAGCGCGTTTTTAATTTCCAGACGGGCCTTGACATGGTCGCCGGCCTCATACAGTTGAAGGCCTTTTTCAAAGAACCTGGCTTTCTTTTCTTCCGGACTGCCGCACGCAACAATAACGGCCAGTACAATCGAGAATCCCCACAAGATGTACATCCTTTGCAACATGATTTCCCCGTTTCTTAACTAGTGCCCATCCGGAAATAGCATCTTTTGGCCCCTGGCGGCGTTCTCGCATTTTTAAAATCCTCGACATAGCCTGCTATGCCTGCGGTTTAAAAAATGC
>JANQIE010000287.1 GCA_028282295.1 Desulfobacterales bacterium
TCTTGTGCAAGCAATAGATTCCTTTTTCAAAGATCAAGAGCCTGATTTAAATTGGCTCAGCTAATCAGATTGGTTTATACCCTCTGAACATGTACAATAATTTTACATTTTAGCGCGAGCCCTCAGGTCGCCATATGGTCGAGTTTTTCACGCGGAGGCACAACTATGGCAGGACCATCAAAAGCAGGGCCAAAGAAGGCTGATAATCCCAGAACCAACCCAACATCCCCGGTGGAAACTGAGAAAAATAAGAAGGCGACAAGCAGAACAAATCCCAAAGGCACACTCGGAAAGTCGACGCAGAATGATAAAGAAGGTGTGCCGAAGGATCATAAAGCACCATCGTCTCCAATCGAATCAAAAGAATCAAAAAAAGAATCAACCGCTTCATCGGCGTCAAGTGGCTCGACTGAACCAGGCAAATCGTCTGCATCGAGCAGTTCGTCTGAAACGCCCGCTACGGCTGCGTCAAGCGCCACCGGCACGTCAAGTGGTTCGTCCGGTGCAACCGGTCCGGCAACCACCGCCAACGCGCCAGCCGCACCCAGTACGCCCGGCACGTTTAAACCGCCGACAGTCAAAGACTTGCCGGCTCCGGAAAACGACGATTCCGGCAGCGCATTGCCGCAGCCTGATGAAAACCTGGGCGACGGGCTTGGTGATGCTTCAAAGCCTGTTGCTCCGGTAGTCCCGGAAGTATCGACAGCCGGAGCGGCCAGGACAAGCAACACGGCCACATCCGCGAATACGCCCCCGGTCGACAGTCTCACTGTGGAAAACCAAAGTGATACGAAAGATTCGGTATACGGCAAGCTGCCGGTGCTCGGCGTGCCGAGTCCATTGTCTTCGGTGACCGGCACAGCCGAGTCAGCCGGAGCGTCAAGCAGCGCGGCCAGTGACACGACCACTGGTGCGTCGACCGGTTTAACCCCCCCGCCAGGGAAAAAGACTGTTACTAATTCGCCCGCGCCCTCGCAGGCGGCCATCGGCTCCGAGGCTGCAATGCCCAATGCGCAGATATCGCCAGTACCGATGCTGGAGCCGCCGGAAGCCATGAAGCACGCCTTTGGTGATGCTACGTTCGACTACTTCGAGCACCACAATCAGGCCATCGACGCGATTACGGCGATGAGAGCGGATGGTGAGCTTTTGGCTGATAAACCCGCGGTTCTTGTCCACTTCGACACCCACGCCGATCTTCGCACCGATAGCCGCAACTATGAGCATATCGGCAACTATGTTTCCAAACTCGCTGAAAACAATCAAGTCGATACCATGTACTGGGTCATGCCCGAGGAGGCCGTGCAACGAAACCCGCAGATGTGGAGAACCGGTCCCGAAGACGGATCAGGCACTCTGGCGGATCTGATGCTGTGGGGACCGGACACGCAGGAGATCTTCTATTCCAAAAAACACCACAGTCCGCTGCAGGCCGTCAGTGATGAAAACGGCTGGCGTCCTGCACGGCCCGAGGATTATGGCCTTTCCGCCGATGACGTCTTCTCGATCACGGTTCATAAGGTCACGATGGAGCAGCTCAAGACCGCGGCCAAAGCCCAGGAAGTGGGTCGACCCGGCCAACCGGTCATTGCGGACATCGACGCGGACTACTTCGCCAACACCACGCAGGTAATGTTCAAGGATGGTGGTTTCAATCTTCACAGGCTGGAGGACGGCGAACTTGATGACTTTGTCGCCGACATCAACACCGTGGTAAACCACGGCGTCAAATTTGACGCCGCCCTGTTCGCCATGTCCCGCGACTATACGGATCCGCATGCGCAGCAGGAACTGCAGGCCTTTGGCCAGATGATCGGCGCCAGTTCGAAATACGGGGGCGACTACATCGCCGGCTACACTCTGGGCCACACTTCCGGGTACAACGGGAATGTTCACGAAGACGGGCCCATCATTCGCCGCGAGGGGGACCTCCATGTGCCCTATGCCATGTCCGTGGCCGATGTTAACGGGGGGGGTAACGATGGCGTCGTCGCAACGAACGGTGGCGATGACGAGTCCCAATGGGCGATGCAGGCGATACGGCAGATGGGCGGGTATAGCGCGAAGCAGGCCAGAAAGAAGATGAAGCAGTGGGACAAAAAAGATGGAACGCCCGACGGCCAGATCGATTACAGAGCCCTCGAAGAACGGCTCCTGCTGTCTGCGGCAACCGGCACGGCCAAGTCAGCCGGCTCGTCAACCAGTGCGGCCAATCAAACGGCCGCTGATGCGTCGACCGGCGCCCCCCTCCCGCTGAAAAAGACTTTGCCTGTCCCGCCGCGAGAAAATACTGACACTAATTCGTCCACGCCCTCGCAGGCGACCAGCGGCGCCCAGGCGGCAACGTCCAATACAAAGACAGCGCCAACACAAATGCCGGAACCGCCGGACGCCATGAAGAAAGCGTTTGGTGATGCCACTTTCGACTACTTCGAGCACCACAACCAGGCCATCGACGCGATTACAGCGATGAGAGCAGATGGTGAGCTTCCGGCGGATGAACCCGCGGCGCTTGTCCACTTCAGCACCCACGCCGGTCTTCGCACCGACGACGGCAACTATGAGCATATCGGCAACTACGTTGCCAAGCTTGCTGAAAACAATCAGATCGATACCATGTACTGGGTCATGCCCGAGGAGGCCGTGGAGCGAAACCCGCAGATGTGGAGAGCCGGCCCCGAAGATGGATCAGGCGATCTGGCGGATTTGATGCTGTGGGGGCCGGACACGCAAAAGATCTTCTATTCCAAAGAACTTCACACACCACTGCCGGCCGTCAGTGATGAAAACGGCTGGCGTCCCGCACGGCCGGAGGATTTTAGCCTTCCCGCCGAGGACTTCTTCTCGCTCACGGTTCATAAGGTCACGATGGAACAACTCAAGACCGCGGCCAAAGCCATGGAGGTGGGGCGACCCGGTCAACCGATCATTGCGGACATCGACGCAGACTACTTCGCCAACATTACGCCGTCGTCTTTCAAGGATGGTGGTTTCAATTTTCACAGGCTGGAGGACGGCGAACTTGATGAATTTGTCGCCGGCATCAGCACCTTGACAAATCACGGCGTCAAGTTTGATGCCGCCCTGTTCGCCATGTCCCGTGACTACGCAGAGCCACAAGTGCATCAGGAGCTCGAAGCATTCGGCCAACTGATCGGCGCCAGTTCGAAATATGGAGGCGACTACATCGCCGGCTACACTCTGGGTCACTCTTCCGGGTACAACGGCAATGTAAACGAAGACGGGCCCATTATTCGCCGCGAGGGAGATCTCCATGCGCCCTACGCCATGTCCGTGGCGGATGTTAACGTGGGAGGTAACGATGGCGTCGTCGCGGCAAGCGGTGACGATGACGAGTCCCAATGGGTGATGCAGACGATACAGCAAGTGGTCGGGTATAGCGCGAAGAAAGTCAGAGAGAAGATGAAGCAGTGGGACAAAAAAGATGGCACGTCCGACGGCCAGATCGATTACCGAGCCCTTGAAGAGCTGCTCCTCAAAGAGCTGCTGCAGCCGTGACATGCCACGGGAGAACCGGCCGGTGTGATTTTTAGGGCTCACCCGGAAATAGCCGGCCCTCAGGCGGCCTTGATCAGATTTTTGAGATAATTGGGCAAACGGCGATAGGCGGTGGCAACGGCGACCAGCGGCTCGTTGCGATCGATGGCGATGCCGTCGCGTTGGACCTGGGCATCGGCCAGGTTGATCGGATCGGGTTTTTGCCTCAGGGTCGCGCCGCTGGTGTCGGTAAACGGCAGCACAATGGGCCCCTGACTGTCGATCACGTAGCTCATCTGACGATTTTTCAGGTAGACGATGCTGCCCGGCGGATAGATCCCCACCGCCTTGACGAACGAGTGCAGGATGAATTGCAGCATCGGGTCCTTGCGAGCATATTTGCGAAAAATCTCCGTTACCACCATGATCGGGTTGATCGCTTCCTTGTAGCAGCGTTTGGAGGTCATGGCGTCGTAAATATCGGCCAGTTTGCAGATTTTGACATAGGCGGGCAGGTCCACCGGGGTGTCGATTTTGGGATAGCAATTGGCTTCGTCGTGAAACAGGCCGGCATGATGCAACTTGACACTCTTGCGGACCAATGGATTGCCGATATTGTTCTTCTCCAGGATCTCCAGGCCTTTTTCGAATGAGTGGGTGCGGACAATGGCGAATTCACCGGGCGTCAAGCGGCCTTTCTTGTTCAGGATCTGATCCGGTATAAGCACCTTACCGACATCGTGCAAGAAAAAGCCCAGCGCCATGTCGCGCATGTCGTCCTCCGGCATGTAGTTAAATACATTCCTGCTCAATTCGGCTGGACCGTCCTCGGCGGACAGGCCGTTGAGGTAGGTATTGATCGATTGGCTGAATTGTGTGTTGAATTTGCGCAAGACCGCGGTGCCGACGGTGCACACATTGATGGAATGGTTGTACAGGTAATCGTCGTAAGAAAAAATCTCCTTGGTCAGATACGCAAAAGCGTTCTGGTTTTGCGTTAAAAAACCGAACAGATCCATCACGGTCTCTTCCACCATTTCATAATCGAACTCGCCGCCGGTTTGACGGATATCCAGAATGACGGTTTTGATGTTCTGTTTGGCCTTGGTGTATTTCGTGGCGGCCTCTTTTTTGATTTCAATGATATCCTGAACCGCCTGTTCGATGGTGCTTTCCATTGGCGGGCTGATCAGACTGGCAAGTTCGGCGGGCAGCGGCGACGTGGGAAAATCGATGCCGTTGCCGTCGGCATCGCGCACAAAACCGGCACTACGGGGATTGATGGTGATCTCTGATACCCCATTGCGTTTGATAGTCCGCAGAATATTCGCGTTTTCTACCCGCACATCCTTTTCCAATAAAAGCACACCGGCATTGTTGAACACGTCCACACCGGTCTTGACCGAACCGCCCTGGGCTACGATTTCGATAAGCTTGTCGATGGGGATCGTTGTTCGTGACATGTGCTAAGTCAACAGTAACGGGTTGAATTGCATCAGGATATCATTATTGTGAATAAGGCCGCTTAAATTGAAATCGGTGCCGTCGGGCTTTTCCTTTAGCTTGTGTCCATCCGGAAATAGTAGATTTTGGTTCCCGGCAAGGCCCGAGCATTTTTAAAACCGCAGGCATAGCAGGCTATGTCGAGGATTTTAAAAATGCGAGAAC
>JANQIE010000025.1 GCA_028282295.1 Desulfobacterales bacterium
GCATTTTTAAAATCCTCGGAATAGCGCGCTATGCCTGCGGTTTTAAAAATGCTCGGGCCTTGCCGGGAACCAAAATCTACTATTTCCGGATGGACACTAGCGACATTGATATTAAACTAGTAAAAAAACCGTCAAAAAAATAAAAATGGAAACCACCCCTTCCAATCTACCGGTGGGCATGGCCCACCCTACAAGCCGATCCAACGGGCATGGCAGGTAGGGGGGGCCGTGCCCACCATCATTTGCTACTTGTTTTGCGACTCCGGCAACTCTGCCACCAGGCGCAAAGATACGGTCAGTTCGTCCAGTTGATAATGGGGCTTTAAAAACGCCACGGCTCTATATGCACCGGTTTTTCCCGGAATTTCCGTCACGTCAATGCGCGCTTCCTGCAATGGAAATCTGGCTTTTTTCTCCTGCGAGCCGCCTGCCAGGATGTAGTTGCTGATCCAATTGTTAAGGAATTTCTGGGCTTCGTCACAGGACATGAAGCTGCCGATTTTATCGCGCACCATCGATTTCAAGTAATGGGCAAACCGGCTGACAGCCATGATGTATTGTAATTGGGATGAAAGCCGGGCATTGGCGTTGGCTAGATCGGAATCATACTTTTTGGGTTTGTTGGTGCTTTGGACGGCGAAAAATGCCGCATAGTCGCGGCCTTTGCAATGCACCAGGGGGATAAAGCCCAGGTCGGCGAGTTCTTTTTCGCGCCGGTCCGTGATGGCGATTTCGGTGGGGCATTTCAGGGCGGTTTCGCCTTCGTCGGTTTTAAAGGCGTGGGTCGGCAGCCCCTCGACCAGACCGCCGCCTTCCACGCCGCGAATGGCCGCGCACCAACGGTATTTGGCAAAGGCGTCGGTCATGCGGGCGGCCATGGCATAGGCGGCATTGCCCCACAGATATTTTTGATGCTCCGTGCCGTCCACGTCTTCTTCAAAGTTAAATTCTTCCACCGGTATGGTCTCGCTGCCGTAAGGCAGGCGCATTAAAACATGCGGCAGGGTCAGCCCGACATAGCGCGAATCCTCCGACTCCCGGAAGGATTTCCATTTTACATATTCAGCCGAGGCAAAAATTTTGGACAGGTCGCGCGGACGGCCAAGCTCGGTAAAGCTCTCCCAGTTGAACATCTGGGGCGCGGCCGCGGCGATAAACGGTGCATGGGCGGCGGCGGCCACGCCGGATATTTTTTCCAGCAGGGCCATATCCTGGGGGCTGAAATCGAATTCATAATCGCCGATCAGCGTGCCGTAGGCCTGCCCGCCCAACGTGCCGTACTCGGCCTCATAGACTTTCTTGAAAAGTGTGGACTGGTCAAAATCGGCGGCTTTTTCCATGTCTTTGAGCAATTCTTTTTTGGCGATGTTCATCACTTTGATTTTGATGTTCTCGCCGGTTTCGGATTGCTGTACAAAGTAGTGCAGGCCGCGCCAGGAAGCCTCCAGTTTCTGGAATTCTTCATGGTGCAGGACCTCGTTGAGCTGGGCCGAGATCAGCCGGTCCAGTTCCGCGATGCGCGCGTTGATCATGGCCTCGGTATCCTTGGAGATGGTGATCTGGCCGTCCATGACCTCCTTGGCGAATTCGCTGATGATTTCCCTGGCCCAGGATTTCTGACTGTCGTTGCGGGCCATGTTGCTTTCATCGATAATCTGCTCCAGCAGATCGGTCTCTTCCGGTTGTGCTTCGGTCTTTTGTACTTCGGCCTGAGCTGCTTCGTTTGTCATGATTTTGTCCTTTCGCCGCCGGCGGCTTGAATTTATTCAGCGTCTTTTGTCTGAGCGTCATCTTCGGCCGCATCGGTTTTGCCGAGGGCTTCGAGTTTGGCGCTGTTTGAAATCACCTCCTGGAGCAACTCATCCAGCTTGTCGTTGCCGTCCAGTTTGCTCAGCAGGTTGTAGAGTTTCTTGCGGGCGTCCAACAGTTTGCGGATCGGTTCGATCTGGCCGGCGACTTTTTCCGGATGAAAATCATCCAGGGTTTTGAATTTGAGTTCAACGCCGATTTTGGTGTCGTTGTCTTCTATTTTGTTGTCCACCCGAAAGGCCAATCGCGGGTTCATGCCTTCGAGCACGCTGTCGAAATTGTCCCGGTCGATTTCCACGAACTTTCTTTCTTTTATCGGTTTCAGGGGCTTTTCCGGTTTGCCGGACAGATCGCTCAGCACACCGGCCACGAAAGGAATCTGTTTCTCTTCAACGGCATCGCCGATTTGCACTTTGTAGGCGATTTCGACGCGCGACGGTCTGTTGCGCTGCAATTTATCTTGAGTACTTTCTGACATTTAAACCTCCTTGTGTGTTGTGTATTTTAGTGAGTTCGGTAAACGTAAAAAAGGTGTCCTGTCGTTTGGATCCTGGACCCCGGCGTTCGCCGGGGTGACGGGGAGTTTTCCTGCGTCATTCCGATTTTCGCCGGGGTGACGGGGTGTCTTCCTGCGTCATTCCGGCGAACGCCGGAATCCAGATCTAATGATCCCATCCGCAATTTTTATTTTCTACGGGTCTTCTCCAAGATCACCGGCCCGTAACAGTCTCTATCGATTATTTCATGCTTGTGTGTTGTGTCTTTTAGTGAGTTCGGTAAATGTAAAAAAGGTATCCTGCCGTTTGGATCCTGGACCCAGGCGTTCGCCGGGGTGACGGGGTGTCTTCCTGCGTCATTCCGGCGAACGCCGGAATCCAGATCTAATGATCCCATCCGCAATTTTTATTTTCTACGGGCCTTCTCCAAGATCAGCGGCCCGTAACAGTCTCCATCGTTTATTTCATGCTTGTGTGTTGTGTCTTTTAGTGAGTTCGGTAAACGTAAAAAAGGTATCCTGTCGTTTGGATCCTGGACCCCGGCGTTCGCCGGGGTGACGGGGAGTTTTCCTGTGTCATTCCGGTTTTCGCCGTGGCGACGGGGTGTCTTCCTGCGTCATTCCGGCGTTCGCCGGGGTGACGGGGTGTCTTCCTACGTCATTCCGGCGAACGCCGGAATCCAGATTTCCGGAATCCAGATCTAATGATCCCAGCCGCATTTGTTTTTTTGCGAGCCCTAAGGGCTTTTTTTCCTTTCATTCCAAACCGCAGATTCCATAGGTCGCCGCTTTGGTGGTGTTGAGGATACACAGCTTCTGAAACAGCTCTGTTTTGCGCTTGGAGGCGTCATTGCTTTCCTTTTCCAAGCAGCGATAGAGGGTTTCAATGACATCGGCAATCCAGGCCGGATGCTCCCAGTTTTCCAGTTTAAGGGATTCGATCAATTGGTAGAGCTGTTCGGCAATCGGTTGGGCCAGATCGGGGCGTCCTGCTTTGACGCATAGTTTTGCAACCAGTAACAGGTACCGGTTTTTCTGACGCACCGAAGGGGCCAGGGCGGCCGCGGCCATGAGCCGGTCCAGGGCGTTTTTCAAGTTCCCGTTGCCGGCGTTGCCGGCGGCGGTCTTCCAGAGCGCCTTTTCAGCGTCCGAGATATCCGTAATGGCGTTTTGTTCCGCAAAAAGATTTTTGTCCATCGTTTGCAGGTCCGCATCCTTTGCGTCTGAAAATGACGGCCGGATGGTGTCGGTGGTGCGTGGGTTCACGTTTTCGGCTTCTTTTGCATCGATTTCGCTTTTTTGCTTTTCAGTGTATATTTTTTCCACCACCTGCAGGCATTCGTCCATGGTGTCGCCAGGGGAAGAAAAATTTGCCGGCAGGTCGGACCCAAGCAGTCGGTCGGCCATGTTCTCCAGTCGGCGCCATTGATCGCGGCTTGCGACAAGCCGGCGGTGCAGATCCTTGTAAAATTCAGTATCACTCAGGTTTACGGCGATGGTGAATGCCTCGCCGCTGACTTGGCCCTTTTGCCGCGACGCCTCCCAGGCAGAATAAGAAAAGCCTTTGGACCGTTCCGGGTCGCAGATCGGCACGTGGCGAACGGCATTTGGCAGTTTTTTAACTAAATAGTCGAGCGGGCCGGCACGATACTCCAGGTCGCCGTCTTCGATTTCAGGATAGAGCGAATCCCAATAGTCGCTCAGCAACCTGGATATTAACTGTAAGCCGAATTCCAGACCGGCGAAGCCCTGCCGATGCAGCAACGCCTCGGTGAACCAGGCCGCGATCTGCAAATCTTTGGTTTTGTATTTCAGGGCGTCACTGCAGATTTTGCAGACCAGCGCCCAATCGGCGTTTTTCAGGTCGATTTCCCATTCGCCCCGGTCCATCCGGTCATCGGCGCGTTTGGCCTCCTTGATCTGGTCGTAAACCCCTGTGTAGCGCAGGTTCGTTCCTGTCGGGTTCGGGCCGGCAATGGGGGCGGCGTGGGCTTCAAGGTCCAGTTCCACGGTCATCTTATCCTCTTTGGGCCTGTTGTCTGGCCGGTGGCGCGTTGTCCGGGGCCAGGCGCCATAACCAGACAAAATCCGAAGGTGTCAAGGCGTGCGTGATAAGGGCCACGGCAACGCGTTCTTCGATTTCACCGATGAAAACCGCCGGCGGGGAATGATTGTCGCCCGCCGCCATCACCCGTTGACAGAACTGCAGGTCATAGGGAAGATTTTCCGGCAGTTTGCAGTCGATCTTCAACAGGCAGTTGGTGTCTTGCACGGTTTCCGTGCATTGGGCCGTTCCGGTCATGTTGGCGGTGTTGTAAATGCGTTGCTGATAAGCGCGCCAGTTGGGTGTTGGTTGCTGAACCAGTTGCAGTGAGTCGTCGAGCTGGCGGACGGTGTCAAAACGCGCCGAAGCCGCATATTCGAAGTTCTTCCAGACGGCCTCGAAGGCAAACGGCAGCATCGAGCAATTGTTGGGCCAGTCCGGCAGCACACCGGTGCCGATGTGGAGCAGCGGGAAGCTTCGGCCGTGGGTATCACAACTGTTGCGCACCAAGCCGCACAGAATGTCGTCGCCGGCCCCTTTGGTCCAGAAGCGCCAGGAGCAGTGCCGCGTGCGCAGCCTGGAATCTGTTTTTATGCGGGCAAAACCGTTGTCTACCCATTTGGTAAAGCGCTGAAACAAGGGCGTGTGGCTGCCGGCCCACACGAAATCCTGCAGGCCCGGGTGTTTGCCCCATACAAACCATTGCCATTGTGGCCGTTTCTTCATCAGTTCCATCATCCTGTTCGTGAGTCTGATATGATTGTCGCCGGTGGCCGGCCGGGGGCGGCGGCGAGCTGCCGAATAATCGGTTTGGTCTGGCCGGATTCAAATTGATAGATAACTTCAATTTCGCGCACGCCGAGTCTTTTGAGATCGTACTTATGGTTCGGAAAATCGCGCACCGTGAAGGTGCGTTTGCCGCCGCGAAAATCGCGCAAAAATTTGCCGAAGGCGCAATAACCGGTGTATTTATGCTCCAGGGTAATGTCGCCGAGCATGATCGCCAGGCTGACATTACCGCTTTTGGATGGTGACCAGGTAAATTTCTGTTCGACGGGATACTGCTTGTTTACCAGCACCGTGGGCGCATCGATGCCTTCAAGCACCAGCCGGGTCATATGCGGTTTCACCCGCGCTTCGATGTTGACATCGGTCGGGAAGGCCGCCACGGTGACGACATGACTGCGCCCCTTGCCACTGGCTATGGCACGCCAACGCCGGCCTTTGCGGATAAAGGTAAAGTACTTTCGTTCGAAGGGGATGGCGCAGTCACGCAGTTTGCGGCTGTGGTAACCGCGCCTGGAACTGCGCTTCACAAAGGGTTTGGCGTGGCTGTTGATAAATTTGCGCACGTGTCCTTGAGAGCCGAACAACAAAGCGCCCAACTTCTGGGGATCGCGGACCCCTTCGATATTGGCCATCACCTCGCTGTCCCAAAGGTCTTGAAGGTGGTTGCCGGCCTGCTGCACGGCATAGCGCCACAGTGCGTCCACCGGTTCGGTAATCAGGTGCCGGAAGGGATTCCGGTCGGTTTCAAGGGGTCGGCTTTTGGGGTCGGCCACGGCCAGGCGAATGTTTTCAATTGCCTTTTGCGCGGCAAACAGGGGCGATTTGGCGTCGGCCGGGTCGTCCTTGAAACCGGCCCGGGCAACGTCATACGCGCGGTTGCGTGAAACGGTGACGTCGCTGAAGCCTTGCAGCGCTTCCTGGTATTGTTTATAGGCTTTTTTGCCTTTGGCGAGTTTGCTTTCCGCCATGCCGGCCTTGACAAGCTGGGCCGCCAACCGGGTTTTATGTGATACCCGTTGGGAAAGCTGTTTGGCGGTCTTGTTGTCGGTCACTGCTTCGCCGGCCACGGCGTTGCGGATGAGCGCGAAGTTTTTGATCTGATCCAGCCACCGTTCGATGTGCTGGTCGCTTTCGCTGTCCGGCTTGAGCGTGGGCCAGGGCTCATCGGCAGCCGCAAGCAGTTGTTTTTCCATTGTCTTTAATAGTTCCAGATAGGGGCTGTCGTCGCGGGTAAACCGTTCGACGGCCAACGCCCATTGATCCGCGTCGGGGAAAAGTGTTTTCGCCTTGCCGAAATTCATGGCAAATGTGACCCAGGCGTTGAAAAACTCGGTTTTATACCAGGAAGCAAACTGCTCTTTGGGTTTGACCAGCCACATGGTTTGATCGACCGCCTTTTCCAACTCGTTGGACACAAAATCACCGATGTACCGGCGTCCTTGGGTGGTAAAGGCCGGACGGACCGAGATCAGCTTTGTGTCCGGCGCATTGCTGTGCCAGAAGTGATTCAGGGTGACGGCCTGCTCCGGAAGGTTTTGATTGGTCCAGGCGGCCAGCCACTGCAGATCGCCTTTGTTATCGTGGAAGTAATGTTGCAGCAGGCGCTGTAGTTCGACCAATGTGGTGTTCAGGGCTTCGATATCGTTCTGCCATAACAGGTAGTTGATGTAGGCGTATTTGTAGCGGTCGGAGACCTCTTTTTCGACTGTGGGTAGTGCCTCTTCCGCGATCAGTGTCATGGCGAAATTGGGGGCCGGCATGTCGGCGAGCCGGGCGGCATCGGCGCCGTCGAATCTGGCCCGGATCATGTTGATGCGGCGCACGACAAAGGGGATGTAGCGGACGGCCGTGGCATGGCCGTTTTGGGTCCACCCGCCGTTGGCGATTCGGTTTTTGATACTGCTGTTGATGCCGGCGTCAAAATGGTCTTTGAACCGCGCACAATATTTCTTTTTTAAAATCTGTTCCAGTTCCAGGCTGCCGTGGAGCCCGAGACGGGGAATCTTCCAGTTTTGATTGCGGGCTTCGACGGCATTGATTTCACGGCCGAAATCCGCCATGAGGTTAATGTTGCCGATGGGGTCATCGTTGAACACCAGCGCTTTTTTGTAAACGGGCGACACCATGTTGATGATGGCTTTGTTTTCATTCCAGGCATAGGTCAGCAGGATACAAAATCCCATCACGATGGTGACAAAGCCGGTCAGCCACAGGTTGTGGGTCAGGCGGGTCCACTGCCGGGCCGTGTGGGTCATTGAATAGAGCGCGCGGTCGGACGGCAGGATTTTGGCGAAAAAGTCGTATAGGAAAAAGCCGTTGCCGGTGCCGGGCAGTTCCGGGCTGTTCATCTTGCCGAGCTTGTCAACCTCACTGCTGACCGCGCGGCCTTCCTGACGGCCGCTGCAAAAGTAAATCCCTCTCAAAAAGGGCAGTTCCTGAAAAGGGTTCTCCTTGAAGGCGCCTTTGCAAAAGGCGGTCAAGCCGTCACGCAGGCGGGAAAACTCGGTGGGGAACAACAAGACTTCCGGGTCGATATAGTACCGGTCCCGGACTTGTTCCTGATTGGCCAGAATCAGGCGAATATCTTTGAGTTTTTCGGTGACGGTATCGACGGTTTTATTCACGAAAGCGGCTATATCGGTCTCCCCGTCATGGTTCATCAACCCCATGGCCTGAGACATGGAAGACTCGGACAACAAGCGGCAATACCGGTCGACGCCGTATATGAGGTCGGCTTTGGTCACCAGAAGATATACCGGGAATTTGGCCCCCATGATACCGGTGATTTCGTCGATGCGCTTGCGCAGGGTGCGGCCTTCGTCTTCGATTTTTTCCGGGTTGCCTTCCAACAGTTGGTCGGCTTCCACTGTGACGATCACGCCGTTAATCGGCTCTTTTTTCCGGTATTTGACCAGATGTTCCAGAAAAACGCGCCATTCCTTTTTGTCCAGTTGTTCATTGCGATGAACAGAGAAGCGGCCGGCGATGTCGATCACCACGGAGTCATCGAAAAACCACCAGTCGCAATTGCGTGTGCCTTCGATACCGGCCACCCGGTTGATGTCACCAAAGGGTGAGGGCAGGCGTGCGCTTTTGACGGCCGTGGATTTTCCGGCCCCGCTACGGCCCACCATCAGATACCACGGCAGGACATACAAAGGATTGCCCTTATGCTTGAGATCCGATTTTTTCAGCGTGGTTATCGCTTGCTTGAAGCGGCGTCGCAGTTCTCGGGAGGCATCGTCCAGAGCGGAAATGTTGCCGGGCATTTCGTCGGGTCCGATGATACCGTCGACGAATTTCATCTCACGACGTTTTTGAAACAGTTTGCGAAGTAAAACCACCATCAGGATCGACGCGGCCAGACAGGTTAAAATCATGGCCTTGCCCCACCACTGCAAATCCATGCCGATAACATACAGGACAATCGCCCAGGTGATCAGCAGGCACAGCGCGACCAGAGCGGTTACGAGCAATATTTTGAGCAGTTTTGCCAATTTGAATTTGAACATCGATCTTTTCCGTTTTTTACTTGGGTTTGTATTCCGGCAAAAACTATACGATTTTATCCAGATCCATCTTCAACAGATAATAGTAGATCCCCATCAGGCCGAAAAAGAGCCCGATGGAAAACAGCCCCACCACCAACGGCAACGCCCTTAATCTGACGGAACGTTTTTCAGGAAGCGGGGTCTTGGTCTGCTTCTGGTAAGCTTCAGGGAACAACTGCCGGTTCTCCAAAGTGGGTTCGCCGGCGGAGCTGCCGAAAAGCCGTTTTAAACTCTCCGCTTTCAAGTATTCGAGAAAGGGTTTATCCCCTTTTTCAACATAACGGCCGGACAGGCCGAGGACCAGGCAGTAATAGGCGACTTCGCGGACGTCCCGGTCCTCGGGCCCGATATTGTCCAGTCGATCGAAAAACGTCATGCCGCCGTCGGTCATGTTGTAATACCGGCGCTGCAGTGACGCCTTTTGCCAGTGCGCTTTGTGCTCCCAGTCGGAGTTCAGGACCGCCTCGTCTATCCAGACGCACACCGACAACCGGGCATAGGTGTAATCGCGTTCGGAAAAATCGCCGTTTTCCATAAGTTGCCGGCTCTTGTCCAGAAGCTGATCGATTTCGTTTTTGAAATCCTCAAACGCAGGTTGCGTATCGCGGCCGGACCGGATGACGAGTACCACGTGGACAATCAGTTCCATAAAGCAGTCGATAAGGCGCATTAGTCGTCCCTCCCGGAAACCATCAGCTCGATTTTGGCGTCCTGCGGGTTGATATCCCAGCTCAACGCAAGCTTCTTTTCATCCAAAACTTTATTCCATAAGCGGTTTTCATGATCGATGCGAAAATAGATTCCCAAGGTTCGCCGGGGCAGCTCAGGCGGTGGGTGTGCCACATGGTTCAGCGGAATTCCGGGCAGTGATTGGGCGATCAGCACGCCAAGATAGCCGGGTGAACTCAGTTTGGCCATTTTTTCCAGTTCCGCCACCACTTTTTCCCCGGCCGTGTCGGTTTCGACCACCAGATAATATCGTTTGCGCCCTGTCAGCATTTTGGGCGGCAGGTTCAGGTGGTAATTGACGCCGTCGTATTTGAACTGGGCAATGTACTCCGGATCCGCGGCGATATCATCCATTAACCGGAAGAGAATTTTGGTGGCGCGTTTAAAGCAATGCGATAAGGTTTCATGATCGTAGGCCGGCAAGTAAAAGGGATCGTCCGGGCGAATCCGCACCAGATTGATTTTGGCTGAAAAAGTCGACAACTCGCCGATGAGTTGGCACAAAACACCATAGAGCGACCACGGGTGCACGCAATGACCGCTGCCGAGCATGTGTCTTAAAATGGGGGAGAAACGGTTCAAGGTTCGCAAGGTTAGTAAAAAGACCATGTCTTTGGTGCCGAATTCAGCGGTATGCACCCCGCGCTCTTGTTTGCCGGCCTCCAGGCGGCTGGCCGTTGCCGTGACCCGCTCGCTGATCGATTTGACACAGTGATGCAGCGCGCTGGATGAAAAAATAGAGAGCGCCGACGGAATGAAATCGGGCGATAGAACGACATGACCGTTTTGATTTTCCAGCCGGGCAATCGGCAACACCTCGTAATCGCCAACGGTGTTTTTTTCATCTTCCCATAATAGTTTTAATACATACCGCAAGCGTTCGACCGCCAGCGGCTCGCCGCCTTCGTAAAAATCGGGCAGATTCTCGGTTTGCGCATCCGCCGTATAGCGGGTGGGCACCATGGAAAAAGATTCGTAATTCAACGGATCAGATACGTTTTTATCGTTGGGCTGCAGTTTCCGGATACCGAGATAGACATTGAAGGGTTTGCCCTTGTCTTTCCAGGCTTTCTCGAAATTGCGCGACTCGAGCACGGCGTTGCCGGGAAATACGGTGTGGGTCATATCCCGAAACCGGAATTCGCCGCTTGTGACGTTAAACACAAAGTTGGACAGGGCCTCCGTATGGATGGCTATTTTTCCCGTCCCCCACAACGACGGGATCAGATAGCGATTTAACGGCTCCAGCAAAGATTGCATGTAGACATCTTGCCACTGGAAGTGGTGGGGCTGCAAAAACAGCCCTTCATGCCAGAATATCGGTCTGCCGGAGGCGGTCACAGGATGCGTATCTTCTTTATTGGCATTCATCGCTGCACGATTTATCCTTTATAATGATTTTACTGTTTTCGATCTGATTGGGGCCTAACGTCAGGTCGATCTCCAGGGCACAAGGCACACATTGGTATTTTTTCTTCCAGAACTGTTTTCTTTGCTTTAAAAGCTGAATTTTATGGCGACGGACCATCCGCGCATCGTCCAGCTTATCGAAATAGCCGGTGACAATTGCAAAGTATTCGGCTCTTGCGGCACGATTCAGAATAATCGTCATTTTCTCGCCGGCATGGATGACCTTGCTGGATACGGCCGCTACACTGGCGTCGAACTGCTTGCCTTCGAGCAATTTGCGAATGCCCGGCGTATCCTGGGTCAACTGATCGAAGGCATTCAACTCGCTGAGTTGATAAAAGCACACATACAACGTGTGAGCCTTGCGGTTGTACAAATTCAGGCGATGGTCCGCTTGAATACGGACCCGAATCGCCTCTTTTTCGAACTTCCATTCAGGCGGCACAAGCTTAGCCCTGCACCCACTCAAAAGCACCAACGCCAACCCGGCTGCCAGAGCCATGCTGTATTTGTTCATTGCTTACCTCTTTAAGTTAGTGCCCATCCAGAAATAGCATCTTTTGGACCAGGCCGGCATTCTCACGAATTTGAAATCTTCGACGTAGCCTTGCTACGCCTGCGGTTTCAAATTCGCTGCGGCCTTGGCCTGAACCA
>JANQIE010000026.1 GCA_028282295.1 Desulfobacterales bacterium
GCATTTTTAAAATCCTCGGAATAGCGCGCTATGCCTGCGGTTTTAAAAATGCTCGGGCCTTGCCGGGAACCAAAATCT
The DNA here is from genome assembly GCA_028282295.1 of Desulfobacterales bacterium. Taxonomy (GTDB): domain Bacteria; phylum Desulfobacterota; class Desulfobacteria; order Desulfobacterales; family JANQIE01; genus JANQIE01. The sequence continues at coordinate 79 of JANQIE010000026.1, forward strand.
ACTATTTCCGGATGGACACTAACTAAAAAAAAAGCGCTGCGGATTAACCGGCAAACCCAGAAGACGAATTTCAAAATCCAAAACAACAGGCGACGAAGTATCGGTTTTTTGTATGACGGAAATGATGTCACCCCGGTTCACGCGATCGCCCCGGCTTTTTAAAAGCCTGGCGGCATGCCGGTAACAACTCACCAAACCAAAGCCATGATCGATAATGATCGTGCTGTCCTGCTGCCCGCGGTTCATCTTGGCGTAGATCACCGTGCCGGACCTGATTGCAACGACCGGTGTGCCCTCGGGCGCTGCCAGTTGCAACCTCCCGGGGCGCGCAACCGTTTGTCCTGCGGGGAGAATTCGCCGCCCGTCCATCGGCAGGCGATGGACCGACGATTTGGATCGCAAGACCGGCGAAGCGGTCTTGTGGGCGGCGCTTTCAGGTGCCGCGACAGGTTTGGTTGCTTCGGTTTTTTGACCCAGGGGATTTTCTTGGCTACCGCCGACACCAAAAAGGCTGTCGGACGGCCGGGACGGTTCAATGTTGGCTTCGGCCCGCAGACGGTGTTCAAAATCATTAAGCCTTTTGATTTGCGCCTGCAAACGGACCAGACGCTTATTAAAAATGTTGATTTGTTCGCGTTGGGAAGCGATCTCTTCGGACGCACCTTGCATTTGCGAAGAAATACCGCCCATGCGCGTCAACTGCCGGTTCAACTCGACAACCCGCCATCCAAAAAACGCACCGGCCGCGGTAATGGCGAAAAACAGCCCCGCCGCCCCGATCAACCAGAAGCGATGTAGCTTTAACTGGCGCACGCGCTGTACGTTGCCGCTGAACCAAACGAATGTCAGAGTTTTGCGCATAGATACCGGGTGTGCGATGACGTTTAGAAACTGAGTTTATAGCCAATACCCAAACAAGTTGGAAGCACTTCACTGCTAGGTTCATTGTTGTCGGAACTATTGCGAAGCAGCAAAAAGGCGTTGGATTCACCGAGATCGAATACCTTGAAATCGAACACACTATTGTAATTTGGTGGATTTACCTGCAGGGTGGTGGCGGTCAGACCGGTTTCCGAATCCCGCATTTTGCCGATCCAGCGACTGAGCCCCCTGTTGCGAGTTGCCGCCGGCGCAGTGGGCTCCGGATCCAACACCGCTTTTTTCAGGACCGTCGGAGTTTGCGTGGCACCGGGAGACGTATCTACCGAAGAATCCGCATCAATAACAGGAGAATTTGTCCCGGCCGGCAAGTTTTCCGCATGCGCGAGCGATGCCCAGCCAATACAGGCAATGATCAGCGCACTATAAAAATGTATTAATAAAAAATCTCGCCAAACCGGTTGATATTCCGTTACCATGTCGTCACCCCTCAACAAATGCCCCCTGTTTTTCGAAACGTACCGTAACGGCGACCCCACCGTTTCCCGGTGCATCTTCAAAATGAGCAAAAAATATACCGGTGTCCCCCATGGCATTTTGCCAAATAAATTCAATTTATTATAAAGGTTGGTAATTGCAGGGGACTGTCTTTGCGGACAAAATGGGGCACTTTTAGTGACAAAATATGTCAATTTGCATTAAAGTATAATGTTGGTGGGCGAGCTGTATGCTCAAAGTCGCTGGATCAGAATTCTGCCGAGGGCATCGGCGTTTCGCCGCCTGGGGCCTGGGGCTGTGGGGGTGGGGGGTGTCAAAAAAAATATGGCGAAAGAGCCTGTCATTCGGCCCTTTCGCCCTTTTAAAGCGGCCGGCGTGAGTCGACGTGTCACAGGACGCACCTTCGGTCACAGCACTGTCAAGATCGTAGTACTTGTGGACGTGGTTTGCGTTTTCAAAATACTGCCCTGATTAGCGCCGCCGGCCGGCCGCCGTTATGCGAACCGGTTATTTGGGTTGAGTAAACAACCAGTCTTTAGTTTGCATTACGCGGTGGCAATTGATGCACCCTTGCACCTTGCCCGCTTTCATGACCTTGCCCGCCGGCCCATATTTGGCCCAGAACCAGTCTCCGCCGTCGGGATTGAAACCTTTCATCTTATACATGGGCGTAACCGCCATGAGTGTTTTTTTGTCCTTACCATAATTTTCCTTGATGATGATGGCGCCGTCCGGCATCGGTTTGCCGGCCTTGACAGCCTTGATCGCCGCCGGGTTGGCGTACAATTTTAGGTAAGCGCCATGCGGACTTTTACCCGGATAGATCCCGTCGTGGCCCGGCCAGAATTCCCAATCGGTATAAAGGTTTTTTTCGGTGATATAGGTCCAGAATCCGTCGGCTTCGGCGGGCGGTTTACCAAAATGCTGGCAAGCGAGAAGTGCTCCGAAACAGATAGCAATCACCGTGAAAAACAAACTTTTACGCATACAATCCTCCTTTTTCAGATAAGTGTTCAACTGCAAATAAGAATACCTTTTCAAGGCAACAACCAAACGCGCGCCGGCCAACGAGTAAATTCGACCGACGAATGTACACCAAGCTGTTTACAATCGGATATCCGGCTCTATGATTATCGGGATATTAAGGCTAACTTTAGGCTAACCGGTCAAGGAATAGAAGGGCCATAGTTGATTGACAATGGCTAAATCATAGCGCCGGTTTTTCCGTAAAGTCAACCAAAAAATTGGGGTGAAAAAAGGGGGGGATGGGGGCCTGTCAACTCGCTAGTGTCCATCCGGAAATAGCATCTTTTGACCCCTGGCGGCGTTCTCGCATTTTTAAAATTCTAGGCAGTAGCTTGTGTCCATCCGGAAATAGTAGATTTTGGTTCCCGGCAAGGCCCGAGCATTTTTAAAACCGCAGGCATAGCGGGCTATGTCGAGGATTTTAAAAA
>JANQIE010000029.1 GCA_028282295.1 Desulfobacterales bacterium
GCATTTTTAAAATCCTCGACATAGCCTGCTATGCCTGCGGTTTTAAAAATGCTCGGGCCTTGCCGGAAACCAAAATCTACCATTTCCGGATGGACACCATCTAGTGTCCATCCGGAAATAGCATCTTTTGGCTAGGCCGGCGGTCTCACGAATTTGAAATAGCGGCGCAGCCATTCACGTTTCGGCGACGTAGCAAGGCTGCGCCTGCGGATTCAAATTCGCTGCGGCCTTGGCCGCTGGCGGTGTGATGTGAATTTTTCAAAAAAAGTAAGAAAAATGGAGCGGCATATAAAGGGGCTATAGTTGTGGCTACGCACAATATGTTGTAGTTTCTTCTCGATTTGTAAGTGCGGGAAAGAGTGGGCGGATTTGACAATTATTTGGAGCGAATGATATGAAATATCTTAATAAGAAATGGCGTTTCGTAATAAGAAATATCCTGAGCTGAATTTTTATCGGTTGAAATGAAATCGTGAAGTTAGATTCCATCACTACCAAAGCCGCCCAGCGGCCGGCCAATCTGGTTCAGACCATTGACCGGGTTGACCAGTTGCTCAGCGTGCTCGGCAAGGCACCTCAGGGCTGCAGTCTGGGAGAGTTGGCCGAAAAAGTCAATCTACCCAAGGGAACCACCCATCGGCTGATCGCATCGCTCGTATTCTTCGACTATGTGCAGCAAGATGCCGTTACGCGGGTTTACAAACTGGGGTTCAAACTTGTGAACCTGGGCAACCTGCTGCTTGACCAAATCGATATTCGAAACGAGGCCCGGCCCTATCTGCTGGAACTGGCCAAGAAAACCCGCGAAACCGTCCATTTGCTGGTTTTGGACCACGAAGCGGCCTTGTACATTGACAAAATACAGCTTTCACGCAACGGGTTGCACATGTCCTCGCGCCTGGGGCACCATGTGCCGTTGCACTGCACCGCGGGCGGCAAGGTGCTGTTGTCGCACCAACCACGCGAGCGGATCGATCTCATCATCCGGCATCAGGGGCTGCCCAAGCGCACGGCCAACACCCATTCGGATGAGCGCAAATTCAAATCCCATTTAAAAGACATCAAAGTCGCCGGTTATGCCCTGGACGACGAAGAGCATAGCGACGGCATACGCTGTGTTGCCGCGCCGGTCCTGGACATGAAAGGCGAGGTGAGTGCCGCGGTCAGTGTCTCCGCGCCGACGGTGCGGCTTACCATGAGTTTTGCAAGCGGTTTGATGAAGACCCTGGTGGTTGAAACCGCCCGGATGATTTCGAAACAGATCGGGTATACACCATTGTATTGAGGTGCAAAAGACAAAGTAAAAGAAAAGTTCTCCTGGCTATTTTGCGATAATTTTTCGTGATCTTGATAATGAAAATGTTCAACTTGCAACACACCAATGAAATCGCCTGTAAGCGCTGGAACACAAAGGCGTGTATGTCGGGCAAAGGGGGCTTGAAATGAAAATTGTCACTTGTCAGTCATGTAATCAACGGTATCGTGTGAATGAAGAGAAGATTACCGGCCAACCGGAGTTTCAGTGCCAGAAGTGCTTCAATATGGTTCAAGTCCCTATGGCGGAAAGTGAACCGGAAGTCGCTGCACTGCCCGAGTATGTGGATGAGTACGACCCGAACGTCACCCAACAGCCTGAAAGTGAACCGGCGCCGCAAGTCGATGTCGTGCCGGCCGTTGTCACAAACACACAGTTCGGCGCTTCCCAGTCCGCTGACAAAACCATCGGCTGGAAGGACAGTATTCGCACCAAGATCGGTTCGATTCTCGTTGCTGTTACGGCCATTATTCTGTCGGGCTATATTATCTTCAACTATAACACCAATAAAACAAAACTGACCGATGAATTGAATAATTTTGCCGAAATCGCCAGCATCCGGTTGTCCAAATCCATGGTCGGGCCGTTGTGGGAGGTGGACGGGGCCCAGGTCGAAGACGCGATCAATTCCGAGATGCTCGACAAGCGAATTTATGCCATACTTGTCCGGGACAACGACTTAAAGACTGTGTTCCAGGGGGGCAAACGCAACTCGAACTGGGATTTCATTCCCACCAAGGCAAATGTGTCCGGCGACTTTATCCGTAAGCAAAGAGAAATTAAATGGGGTAAAGAACTTATCGGGTCGGTTGAGGTCTATGTGACCGATCGCTTCATGATCGAAGAATCGCGCAATTCGGCCATGTCGATGGCCACGACAGCCGTAGTGTTGATAATTGTTATCCTGGGGGCGGTCTTTGTTACCTTGCGAAGATTTATGATTCTGCCGATCACCAAGCTGACCAACGCCGCCGAGCAGATGAGTCTCGGTGACCTGAACGTAGATCTTGGTGTGCAGTCAAACGATGAAATCGGTGTGTTGGCGCAGGCCATCGAGCGGATGCAGACCAGTTTGGGGCTGGCCTTGAATCGCTTGCGCCGCACCCGCTGACGTTAACGCGGGCCCATGGAATCCGAGCCGGCGGCATGCCGCCTTGACGGTCTGCCGTTTGTGCAGGCGTGCAATTGAAATCATGATGAGTGCCAATTTACGCTGTTAACTATCAGGAGGGTCAGCAGATGACAAAGCGGCGATGCTTATTTCTTGCAATAGTCATAACTTTGATGTCATTCACTCTGCCGTGTTTTGCGGCCAAACAAATTACGGTGTACTACCCCAGACCCGAGTCGAACACCGACAACCGGTATGTCTATCACACCGAATTGCTGAAAATCGCCTTGGAGAAAACGATCCGCAAATGGGGGCCGGCGAAAATCGCCCCTTCCCGCAACGTGATGAACGAATTGCGTATGAAAGAAAAACTGATAAAAGGTGAAAGCGGCATCGACATTCTGTTCCGTCCAACATCGATTGAAGATGAAAGGCTTTTGACGCCCATTCGGATTCCCCTGGACAAGGGATTGTTGGGGTACCGCATCTTTTTGATCCACAAGAAAAAACAGCCCCGCTTCAAATCGATTGCGTCGATTGAAGAACTGAAACTGTTGCATGTGGGGCAGGGCCGGGATTGGAACGATGTGAAAATTTACAAACACAACGACTTTAATGTCATCACGGCATCGAAATACGAAAATCTGTTCAAAATGTTGTTAAAGGGGCGTTTTGACTATTTCGCCCGCGGGGTGGAAGAGGCCCCGCCTGAATTCGATGCCCGTTCGGAAAAGATGCCGGGTCTGCATGTGGAGGAATCGATCGTGCTGTACTATCCGTTCCCGCGGTACATGTGGGTAGCCAACAATGCAAAAGGAAAAATGCTCCATGCCCGCATCACGGAGGGACTGGAGATAATGATTAAGGACGGGTCGTTCGATCGCACTTTTTATAAATACAAGCGCAACGCCATTGAACGGGCAAAACTGGTGAAGCGTAAAATGTTTACCATCGACAACCCGTTCTTGCCGGTCACAACACCGTTGGACCGCCCCGAACTATGGTATAAGCCTTTGGACAGGAAGAAGAAATCATAGCATCGGAACACGGGCCCGACTGTCCCGATTAAAAGGCTTGCAGAATGCCGGCACATCGGTAATCATCGGGCCATGGACGATCCTGCAATCCAAAACCGGTTGGCATTCGATCGCAACCACCTGTGGCATCCGTATACGTCGATGGTCGAGCCATTGCCGGTTTACCCGGTAACGCGGGCCGAGGGTGTAAGACTCTATTTGGAAGACGGACGTGTGCTGGTGGACGGCATGTCTTCCTGGTGGGCCGCCATACACGGTTACAACCACCCCGCACTCAATGCCGCGTTGGCCGACCAGAGCCGCCGCATGGCCCATGTGATGTTCGGGGGCCTGACGCACCCACCGGCAGTCGAATTGGGGCGCCGGTTGGTCGCCTTGACCCCGGCTCCCCTGGATAAACTCTTTTTTGCGGATTCCGGGTCGGTGGCTGTCGAGGTGGCGCTGAAGATGGCCGTGCAGTACTGGCATGCCCGGAAACAGCCGCAAAAACACAAACTCGTGACCATCCGGCGCGGCTATCACGGCGACACTTTGGGCGCCATGGCGGTATGTGATCCGGTTACCGGCATGCACCGGATGTTTGCCGGTGTCCTGCCGCAGCATTTTTTCGCCGATCCGCCCCGGTGCGGTTTTGACGATTCGTTTGACCCCGGCGATTGCGACAGCCTGCAGGCGTTGCTCGAACGCCATCGAAATGAAATTGCCGCTCTGATCCTGGAACCGGTGGTTCAGGGTGCCGGCGGCATGCGATTCTATTCACCCGAATATCTCAATGTCGCCCGTGAGATGTGCGACCACTACAATGTCCTGTTGATCTTCGACGAAATCGCCACCGGGTTCGGCCGCACCGGCAAACTGTTTGCCGTTGAACATACCCGTATCGCCCCGGACATCCTCTGCCTGGGCAAAGCCCTCACCGGCGGCTACCTGACCCTGGCCGCCACCCTGACCAGCGAACGCGTCGCCACCGGCCTGGCCGCCGACGGCAGCGGTGTGCTGATGCACGGCCCCACCTTCATGGGCAATCCATTGGCCTGCGCCGTGGCCAACGCCAGCATCGATTTACTGCTCGCTTCCCCCTGGCAGGCCCGTGTGCAGGCCATCGAACAGCAGCTCAAAGACGAGCTGCAACCCTGTGCCGGGTTGCCCCATGTTGCCGATGTGCGGGCTCTTGGCGCCATCGGGGTTGTTGAATTGAAGCAGCCGGTCGATATGTCCCGGGTCCAGCAACGCTTTGTGGCAGAAGGGGTCTGGGTGCGCCCCTTTGGTCGTCTGGTCTATCTGATGCCGCCCTATATCATTGCTGCCGATCAACTGCGCCAACTCACCCGTGCCGTTGTGAAAGTGGTCAGCGAAATTTCGAACCGATCCGCAGCCTGAATGTTGGATCAGAACAGCAATCATGCCGCTATCCATCGAAGGTATCGGTTTGGCCCAGGTGGCGGCCCAGTCGCAACCCCCAGGCATAAATGGTCAGGGCCGGATTGACACGACTGGCGCGCGGTAAAATACTGCCGTCGCCCACATACAGGTTTTGCAGGCCGTGGACCTTGCCGTCGGCGTCCACCACCGAGTCGGCCGGGTTCGCACCCGTGACCAGGGTGCCCATGGCATGGGCCGTGCCGGCCAGCCCCATGTATTTGGCCACGCCCATCAACCCGGCCTGCAGCAGCCGGCCCTCGAAGGCCCGCACCGCCCTGCGATGCTCGTCCCGCGACGGCTTGATCCGGCCGAGCTCGTAATCCATCACCGGCAGGCCGCCATGCCCGCCGCAGGAGATGATCCGGTTGTCCGGACTGGAGCCGTCCTCTGTGGTGACAAAAAAACCGTAGGCCCGTTTGCCCATGGCGTTGGCCACAAATCGCGGCACGGCCGCCGGCAGTTGGGTGGCGAGGATCTCGCCGTCCAGCCATCCCAGGCATTGCACTGTGGTGTGGGGGTAAGCCGCGTTAAAGAAGATTGCGGTTTTGCGCAACATGTCGTGTTTGGCAAACGGCGAAAACGCCACCAGGGCGCTGTTGACATGAAATTTGAAATGCGCCCCCACCAGCCGCGCGCTCGGCAAGGAGGCGTTCAGCCCGGTCTGCGCCAGGTAATCCTGCAGCAGGCGGGGTGACGTCATGGCGCCGGCCGCCAGGATGACGCGCGAGCCGTAAAAACTGCTGCCGTCCGCACAGCGCACGCCGATGACCGTTTGCGGACTATCTTCGCCCGCCAGTAGGCTGTCGACCTGTTTGTTGGTGAGCAGCCTGAAATTGGCCCGGTCCGCGATCCGGTTCAGCAAGCTGACCTCGGAGTCGGACTTGTAGCCGCACATGGACGCAAAGCCGTCAAAGTGCTTGGCCTCGTTTTCGTCCTGCAAAATCGCCCGTTTCACCCCCAGGGGCAATGATTCCGGGCGCCAGCCCGGATCAGCCGCCACGATCTTGTCGATTAACTTCTGCAATTCCGGTTCGTTTTCAAACCGGTGCAGGTGCAAAAGTTCTTCGGCCTGGTCGTAGTACGGTTCCAGATCCGCATATCCGATAGGCCAGGGCAGGCAGTGAAATTCTTCATCGGCCTCAAACTCATGCGGCGCAAAGCGCAGCAGGGCGGCGCCGTACCATTTGGTTTTGCCGCCGACATTGTAGAATTCTTCCGGCATAAACGTGCGGTTGCGATTGTCGACCCACGGCGCTTTGTTCTTGTAGTGCCCTTGCTTGAAAACCGTTTTCACCGCCAGCGTGCTACCATCGCGCGGCAGTGATTCGCCCCGTTCCAGAAGCACCACATTTTTGTTGGCTTTGACCAGATTAAAAGCCACAGCGGCGCCACCCGCCCCGGAACCAATTATAACCGCATCATAGACGTTCGGTGTCATACACGACTCCTTGATCCTTAATTCTCCATTTTTAATTCTTAATTGCCCTTTCATTATCCTCCGGTAGTAAACCCCGGATACAGGGTCATGCCGCCGTCGATGAACAGGCTGGTGCCGTTGACGTAATCCGCATAGTCCGAGGCCAGCCAGACCGCGGCGCGGCCGATGTCTTCGGGTTCGCCGATCCGCTTGTACGGCACCAGGGTCATCAGGGCCTCGTAGGCTTGCGGGTTCTGCCAGGCATCCGTGTTGATGGGGGTGCGGATGGCCCCCGGCGCGATGCTGTTGACGCGGATGCGATAGGGGGCCACCTCCTGGGCGATACTCTTCATCATCAGCATCACCCCACCTTTGGAAGCGGCGTAGTTGACGTGCCCGGCCCAGGGAATCACTTCATGGACCGAACTGATGCAGATGATTTTACCCGCGGCGCAGGAGACTTTTTCGACCACACCCCGGCGTTTGAATTCGCGCACCGCCTCCCGGGCACAGAGAAACTGGCCGGTCAGGTTCACGTTGATCACCTTGTTCCACTGCGCCAGGGTCATCTCATCAAAAGGGGCGTCCTGTTGTAATCCGGCGTTGTTGATCAGAATGTCGATGGTGCCCCACTCGGCGATCATCTTTTGAAACATGCCGGTCACCTGATCTTCATCGGCGACATCGGCAAGATGGCTGTAGGCGCGGCTGCCGTTTTTGGCAATCTTGGCGGCCACCTCGTCGGCGCCCTGCCTGCCGCGCACGTAGTTGACGACGACATCCGCCCCGGCCTGGCCCAGTGCAATGGCTACGGCCTTGCCGATGCCCGAACCGGCGCCGGTCACCAGTGCTTTTTGACCTTTTAGAACTTTACTCGCCGGACAGGTGGGCATCACAACGTCCGGTAGATCGTGATCGCGGGAATGGTCAGACATGACTTTGGCCTCCTTGTTTAAAGGTATCTTGTCGTTTAGATGCTGGACCCCGGCGTTCGCCGGGGTGACGCGGGTATTGTTTTTTGTATGAATTAGAGTCTGTCGAGTCATTAAACCGACGACTAAATATGTAAGCCTTCGTCATGCCGGACTTGATCCGACATCCAGAATTGACGCTTGATGCCGGCGCTCGTCGGAATCACAATTTTAAAGGTATTTTATTGCCGGGTTAATATAAATGATCTCCAACCGCAATTCTTATTTCTTAATTCTCAGTTTTCTCCGCCGCTTTGCTGGATCAGTTTAGCCACCAGGCCGGTCCAGCCGGTTTGGTGGCCGGCGCCCAAACCGGCGCCGTTGTCGCCGTGAAAGTATTCGTTGAAGAGAATCAGGTCCCGCCAGTGCGGGTCATCCTGGAAGACATCCAGTCCGCCGTAAATCGGCCGGCGGCCGTTGCCGTTGCGCAGAAACAGCCGCATCAGGCGCCGGGACAGTTCGGTGGCCACCTGACCCAGCGTGAGCCGGTTCCCGGAACCGGTGGGGCATTCGACCTTGACGGTGTCGCCGTAGTAGTGATGCAGCTTCTGGAGCGACTCAATGAGCAGGTAATTGATGGGAAACCAGATCG
>JANQIE010000031.1 GCA_028282295.1 Desulfobacterales bacterium
GCATTTTTAAAATCCTCGACATAGCACGCTATGCCTGCGGTTTTAAAAATGCTCGGGCCTTGCCAGGAACCAAAATCTACTATTTCCGGATGGGCACTAGCTCACGAAAAAAGTGCCGATCACACGCATAAAATCAATATTATTACACTTGTACCACGATGTGGCTACCTTGTAATGGTATTACCGGGGTCCGAAACTGTACCATTCCCCCCGTCCATCCCCATAATCGGTGCGCGCGTTGATCGCCGGAGAAATTGGATGAACTTGTTAAACAAGATCAGTATCAAAAGCCGCTTCATTCTGACATTCGCCTTTTTGCTGGCGCTGCTGCTCGGATTCGGATTGTTTTCCATTTATCAAATGAATCAACTCGGGAGCCTGACCGCCACCTTATACCAACATCCCTTGCGCGTTTCCAACCGGTCGTTGCGGGCCAGCATGGGGGTTGTCAAAATGCACCGCGGGATGAAAGATATCACCACCTCCACCACCGATCTGGAACTTAACGAAGCGGTTCAAAATGTCCGGCGCGAGGAGCTGCTGGTCTATCAGCACCTGGATGTCGTCCGCCGGCAAATCCTCGGATCGCAAGGCCAACAGCTTGAGCGGGAAACGCGAGCGTTTTTCGCCGATTGGAAGCCGATTCGTGATGAAGTGATCGAATTGGTGATGAAGCGGCAAAACACCGCCGCCATCCGAATCACCAAGGGCAAGGGGGCCGACCATGTAAATCAATTGACCGATAAAATGTTCGCCCTGACCTCCTATGCGCGTCGCAAAGCCGACATGTTCATGCGCGATGCGCGCACCATACAGGACCAGATTTTCAACCGCACTCTGCTTTTTATCGGCGGCGTTGCGCTGCTGGCCAGCCTGATCGCGGTGTTCATGGCGCGCAGCATTCTCGCCGGTGTCGCCCGGTTGAAGGCCACCATGGGCGACATCAGCCGTACCGGCAATCTGGTGCCGGCCACACTTAACGGCAATAACGAACTGACCCAGATGGCCAGGCACTTCAATCAACTGATAGAACGCCTTCAGCATCAGTTTTGGCTGCGTGACGGCCTCAACGCCCTCAATGCCGAGTGTTCCGGGAACCTGACGTTCCACGAACTCGTTGAAACCTGCATGTCGTTTTGCGCGCACTATGTCGACGCCTGCGCCGGCGGGCTGTACCGCTTCGACCGCCGGTCCGACCGCTGTTGCCTGGAGGCCGGATTTGCCTTGACCGAACGCAGTGCGCTCACCACAGAATTCAAACTGGGTGAAGGTATCATCGGCCAGGCCGCCTTGGAGCAGCAAGCGATTCTGGTCCGAAAAATCAAACCCGCGGATGCGGTGATTCAATCCGCCACCATTCGCCAGGCGCCCACCTGCCTTTATTGTCTGCCGCTGGTTTACGAAAAGGAACTGTACGGTGTTTTGGAAGTCGCGTTCCTTGAAGAACTCGACCCGCTGAAAAAAGAGTTTCTGGATACCGCCGGCCCCATCATCTCAACGTTCATGTATGTGGGCTTGCAAAACGAACAGATCGGCGAGCTGCTGGAAGGGGCGCAACAGGCCAATACGCAACTCGAAGCCCGTTCCGATGAACTGAAAGCCGCCAACCGCAAATTGACCATCCTCAACAAAGAGCTGCAAGTCAAATCGCGCGAACTGGAAATCCAGGCCGAAGAACTTAAAGCGCAGAAAGCCGAGCTGGAAACCCGGCGGTTGCAGGTAGAAGAAGCGGACCGGCTCAAGTCCGAGTTTTTGTCGAACATGAGCCATGAATTGCGCACACCGCTCAACAGTGTCCTGGCACTTTCCCAATTGATGATCAGCAAAGGCACCGGTCTTGATCCCGGCCAGGAGAAACAGTACTTGCAGGTGATCGATCGCAACGGCCGCCAACTACTTTCCCTGATCAACGATATCCTCGATTTATCCAAAATTGAGGCCGGCCACATGGATTTGCACATCACCGGCTTTGAACCGGACCGGACCATCAACCGCGCCGCGGAGACCATACGGCCGTTGGCCGAAGAAAAAGGACTGCAGGTTACCTTGGACCTTGAAAACGATCTGCACATGATCTCCGACGAAGACAAGCTCTATCAAATACTACTCAACCTGTTTTCAAACGCCGTGAAATTCACCACGACCGGCGAAGTCGCCATCCACTGCCGCCGCGATAACAAACGTATCAAGATCAGCGTCCGCGATACCGGTATCGGCATCAGCCCGCAAAACATCACCCACATATTCGATGAATTCCGGCAATTGGATGGCTCCACCACGCGCTCGCAGGGCGGCACCGGACTGGGACTGGCCATCAGCCGAAAGCTGGCGCACTTGCTGGGCGGCGAGATTACCGTTGCATCGCAACGCGGGCAGGGAAGCACGTTTACCCTGCAGGTGCCGGTGCAACAACACCCAACCGCAACAGACACCCGCGCCGTTGAAGCGAACGGCGGCCACAACCATAAGCGCGAGGCGCACGAAGACGCGGCCGGCGTTACGCAATGCCACCCCGAAAAATCGCAAAGCACCGGTTTGGTGAAGGATACGATCCTGGTCATCGATGACGATCAGGACGTTCGGCAGTTAATCAAAACCCGCCTGTTGGAATTGGGCTATCATGTCATCGAGGCGGCTGACGGTCGCGACGGCATAAATCTGGCCCGCAAGTGCAATCCCTTCGCCGTTACGCTCGATATCCTGATGCCTGAATGTGACGGCTGGGAAGTGCTTCGGGAGTTGAAAGCCTCGCCGGATACCGCCGCGATTCCCGTTATCATCGTCTCGATCACGGCAGACCGGACCACCGGCATGGCCCTGGGCGCCGCCGATTACCTGACCAAACCGGTCACTCGGCAGGTGCTGCTGCGGGCCCTTGCGGATCTGGCCGGCCGGCAGCCCGTCAAACAATTGTTGGTGGTGGATGACGATCCGGTCGTGACCGTCCGGCTGACCGGCATGTTGACCGCCGCCGGATACCAAACCGATACGGCACCGGACGGCCGTGCAGGCTTGGAGAAAATCAAGACCGCACCGCCCGATGTCTTGATCCTCGACCTGATGATGCCCGGCATGAACGGTTTTGAAGTTCTCGAACGACTCCGGGCAAACCCGGCCTTGCGGGATATGCCGGTGATCGTGTTGACCGCCAAAACCCTGGGGGCGGCCGAGCGCGAATACCTGCAGACCGACACCCGCCGGCTCATCTGTAAAGGCGCCTTGGATGAACAGCAATTACTGCACGGCGTTGAAACCGCCCTGGCGGACATTCGTGCGGCCCAATACCGCTTCCAGGCGGACGACCGCAAATTGATACTGGTCGTGGAAGACAACGAGATTGCCGCCTTGCAAATCTGCACGGCGTTCGAGGAGGCGCATTACAATGTGCATACGGCCGCCGGGGGGCAGGCCGCGCTTGATTTTATCGCCCAACACACCCCGGATGCCGTACTCCTGGACCTGATGATGCCGGGCGTGGACGGCTTTACGGTGCTCAACCAGATCCGCGCCAACGAGCAAACCCGAAACATCCCGGTCATCGTGCTGACAGCCAAGGAATTGACCGCTGAAGAAAAAAAACAATTGCACCAAGACCACATCCAGCAACTGATCCGAAAAGGCGATGTTGACCGGCGCCAACTGGTGGCGCTTGTCGACCGGCTGCTCCGGCCGGACGTTGCGACAAAATTGCCTGAAGCAGCCTCACAATGCGAGAGGGGGCAGGATGAGCGTATCCTGGTCGTGGAAGACAACCCGGACAACCTGCTCACCATTACAGCCATCCTTGACACCGCCGGCTACCCCTATTTATCGACACACACCGCTTACGATGCATTGCGTCTGATTACCCGCCGCCCGCCGGCGCTGATATTGATGGATGTGCAACTGCCCGGTCTCAGCGGGTTGGACGCCACCCGCCGAATCAGAGACAATCCGGCCACGGCCGCCATTCCGGTCATCGCCGTCACCGCCAAGGCGATGCAAGGCGCGCGGGATGAAATCCTGGCCGCCGGCTGTGACGACTACGTGGCCAAACCGGTTGAGGCAGATGTGTTGTTGACGAAAGTGCAACAATGGATGCACACGCACTGACATGAGGAAAGAATGACATCCCCCGTATTGCTGGCCATAGATGATCGTGCCGACAACCTGTTTGTCATTCAGGAGTTGATGGCGCGTTTTCTACCCGATTGCCGCGTCGTCACCTTCCAGAACGCCGCCGACGGTTTGGCCTTCGCCCGGCAGAACAAGGTCGACCTGGTTCTGGTCGACGTGCAAATGCCCGGCATGGACGGCATCGCCTTATGCCGCAAACTCAAAGCCGACCAGGCGATGCGGCACCTGCCTGTGGCCCTGATGACCGCCCACCACAGCTCGGCCCAGACCCGTGTCAGAGGGCTCGAAGCCGGCGCCGACGATTTTATCGTCAAACCGATCGACAACATCGAGCTTGCGGCCCGGATCAAAGTGCTGCTGCGAATAAAAAAAGCCGAGGACAAATTGCGCCGTGAGCGCGATTACCTCGAGGCCGCGGTGAACAACCGCACCAAGGCCCTGCTTAAACTCAACCGCATGCTGATGGTGCTCAGCGACTGCAATGATGCCGTTATTCACATTTTCGACGAAGCCAGGCTGCTGAAAAAAATCTGTCGCGTTATCGTCGAGGTTGGCGGTTATCCCCTTGCCTGGGTTGCCCTGCGGGATCCCGGCCGGATAAACAGGTTGCAACCCGCCGCCGTGGCCGGACAGGATACCGGCCTGATGGACACAATCGCTGCTGCCTGCCGGGGAGTCGACTCCTGCCGGTGCCCGACGGCAATGGCAATGCAGACCTTGGCCCCGTACATCAACAACGACCTGCTGGCCGACCGCATCGGCACCGCCTGGTGTACCAAAGCCACTGAATCGGGCTATGCCTCGGTGATCGCCCTGCCGCTGTGCGCCGATGACCAGCATGTCTTCGGCGCCCTGAATATTTTTTCCAATGTCCCCGGGGCCTTCGACGCAGAAGAAGTCAGCCTGCTCAAGGAACTGACCGCGAACTGTGCCCACGGAATCGGCATGGTGCGCCTGCGCAAAGCGCGCGTCAAAGCCGAAGAAGAAAACAGATTGTTGGAAACCCATTTGCGTCAGGCCCAGAAAATGGAATCGATCGGAACCCTGGCCGGCGGCATCGCCCATGATTTCAACAATATCCTCTCCGCCGTCATCGGATTTACCGAAATGGCCCAGGAAGACGCCGGGCCGCAAAGCCTCATATACGGCAACCTGCAACAAGTACTCGACGCCGGCGCCCGGGCCAGGGAACTTGTCAAGCAGATCCTGACCTTCAGTCGCCAGAGCGAACAAACATTCAAACCGGTGCAACTCAAGCGGGTCGTCAAAGAAGCCATGAAGCTGATGCGGGCCTCGCTGCCGACCACCATTGAAATCGAGGCGGCCTTGAACAGCGATGCGGCCGTGCTGGCCGATCCCACCCGGATACACCAGGTTATAATGAACCTGGGCGCCAACGCCTTGCACGCCATGCAGGCCCACGGCGGCACGCTGACCGTTACGCTGGAACAACTCCAATTGACGTCGCACCAAACCGCCGCTTACCCCAATATCGCCCCCGGCGCATTTATGAAACTGACCATCAGCGACACCGGGCCGGGCATACCCGACGATATCCTGGACCGTATCTTCGATCCTTTTTTCACCACCAAGGAAAAAGGGGAGGGCACCGGCATGGGACTGGCCGTGGTGCACGGCATCATCGAAAGCCACAGCGGCAGCATCCGCGTTCAAAACCGCACCCCGCAGGGCGTCCGGTTTGAAATACTACTGCCGGTCATCAAACAGGCCGACCAACCGCTTCAGGCGACCAAACGCGCAATGCCCATCGGCAGTGAACGCATCCTGTTTGTCGACGACGAAGCCGCGGTGACGGCGCTCGTAAGCCGCATGCTCAAATCATTGGGTTATCGTGTGGCGGTGACCAACAGCTCCGAAGATGCCTTGCAGCGCTTTCGTGAAGCCCCGGATGCCTTTGATCTGGTGATTACCGACATGACCATGCCGAAAATGACCGGCGATAAACTGGCCCGTGAACTGATGTACCACCGGCCCGACCTTCCCGTTATCCTGTGCACCGGCTTCAGCGCTCAGTTGAGCGAAGAAGAAGCCCTCAGCCTGGGCATCAAAGCCTATATTGCCAAGCCGTTCCTCAAACATGAGATCGCCTTCACCATCAGGGATGTGCTTGACCGGACCGCATCGTAGGGTGGACCGTGCCCACCAAATCGAACTGTTAAGGTATTTCGACCTCCTGATTCAGGAATTTTTTGCCTCTGATTCAGGGATTCCCTGATTTACAATCCGGCTTTTAAAAAATACCCTGGGTTGGCTGGTGCCCATCCGGAAATGGTAGACTTGGGCACTCTTCTAATCGCGGCGGGACGCCGCTCTTACCCCCATAATTCAACGACGGGAAAAAATAAAAATGGGTAAAGTACAATCCGGTAACAATGAAAAGAAAACTCAACGTCCAGAAGAACATACGGCACGACACCAACCTGCCAAAAGTAACAAAAATGAAAAAAAATCACAAAACACGGTGAATGACACGACACCGCAACCGTCTACCGGCAATAAAAAAAAGAACGCGGATAACCCCACAGGCGTTCCAAAGACGTATAAACCCCCGCTGCCGCCCAAACAGCGTTCCGGCGATGCTGCAACACCAACCGCCACGCAAGGCGATACGCCGGTGCCCTCTGTTTCATCATCATTACGTCAGGAAGATGCCGGTACCGTTCGCCACCCACCTCAGACCCGTATCGAACACGATGGCAGCACCAGTGCCGCGACACCCGCCGCCGGTGCGACCTCTTCCGGCCCGACAAGCCCTTCGACGGCAGCACCCCCCGCATCGCTTGCCGGTGCGACCTCTTCCGGCCCGACAAGCCCTTCGACGGCAGCACCCCCCGCATCGCTTGCCGGTATGACCTCTTCCGGCCCGACAAGTCCTTCGACGGCAGCACCCCCCGCATCGCTTGCCGGTATGACCTCTTCCGGCCCGACAAGCCCTTCGACGGCAGCACCCCCTGCAGCGTTGCCGCCCGGGTCAAAGGCGCAGCAAGGCCCCTTTGCCCATGAGGTGTTGAACACGATTTTAGTCGACCCGGCTGTGGCCAACCCGCAAAGTGCTGATGATGCCGAATACCAAGAAGCGATCACCCGTTTTGTCGATGTCGTCGACACCTTTTATGCGGAAAGCGATACATTTCGAAAAATCGCGGATAACTTTGCGCAGCAAACCAACGGCAAGACAATCAGCTTCTTTTTCCGGCGCTCACCGGTGGGCGTTACCGAATTCCAGTCCAACCCCACCACCGGCTCTTCAGCGCAGGTCGAGTTATTTTTGAATGAAAAGTACAACGGACTGCCGCGGATTTCCACCGATTTACTAAAAGATGGTTCAATCGAACAAACCAAGGACAATACCTGGGTGCATAGTGTGGTGCATGAGCTGGGACATGCGCTAACCGGTCTGCTCGATTTTACCCCCACGGCCAAGGAGTGGCTGGCCACGTTTGATCCCGACTATGTGGCCTCCTCCGATAACGCTGTTTTGGACTACGCCGCAAATGCGAATGCCACCGAATATGGCGTCTTGCAAAACATGTCGACTTTTATGCCCGGACACAATCAACGACTGGTCAATACCATTTTTGACGAATCCAAAACCTATCACGATGCCACACCTATTGCAGCATACAGCGGCGCCGGCATTAATGATGTGTTCAATGTCATCTCCGCGTATGATGCAATTCGCTACGTCCTGAAAACAAGATTGCCAAAAGCCGAATTCAGACAGATATACAAAGGGATGCCGAAAACACTTGATGAATTTATACAAGGCGCAAGATCGGAAAAATATAGCGAAGACCAGCTTGATACCATCCGCACAAAAGTACATGAAGCCTGGTTGAAAGAATATCCGAAAATAATGGCCGAAGACGGCGAAGATGGTCATTATGATTCACTATACGGAACCTTTGAGCAATACCAGGACCGGATCAATCTCCTGCTGGCGCAATATCCCTGACAACCCCCTATAAGGGGTGCAGTTATGCCCGGATAGCCGTTAGGAAGATGAGGAAAAAAAGAAAATGGGGACAGTACAATCAGAAAAAAAGCCACGCAAACTGGCAAGAGACACGGCACGACAACAACCCGCCGGCAGAAAAAAAACTGAAAAAAAACCACAAGACACGGCAAGGGACACGACACCGCAAAAGTCTACCGGCAGTAAAAAAAAGATCGAGGCTGACACCAAAGGTGTTCCAAAGACGTATAAACCCCCGCTGCCGCCCAAAAAGCGTTCCGGCAGTGCTGCAACATCAACCACCACGCCAGACCAGACGCCGGCGCCCTCTGTGGCATCATCTATACGTCAGGAAGATGCCGGTACCGTCCGTCATCAACTTCAGCCCCGTATCGAACACGGTGGCAGCGCCCGTGCCGCGACAACCGCCGCCGTTGCCACCCCTTCCGGCCCGGCAAGCCCTGCGACAGCAACCCCCACTGCGGCGTTGCCGCCCGGAACAAAGGCGCAGCAAGGCCCCTTTGCCCATGCGGTGTTGAACACGATTTTAGTCGATCCGGCCGCGGCCAACCCGCAAAGCGCAGACAATCCGGAATATCAAGAAACAGCCACCCGTTTTATCGATCTTGTCAATAATCTTTATGTGGAGAGCGATACGTTTCGAAAAATCGCAGATAACTACGCGCAGCAAACCAAAGGCAAACAGGTCGGCGTTTTTTTTGCCCCGGCATCATTAACGCCCCAGGCCTTCCACACGCCCCACGAAGCGACCGGCGCCTCAAGCCGGGTACAAATGCCGTTAAACGAAGCCTACATGAATGCAACGGTCAGCGCCCGTGATGTACTCATGGATGGTTCCAGCGCCCCCTCGAAGGACTATACCTGGGAGCGATTTCTGGTGCACGAGTTAGGGCATGCATTTACCGGCCTTGGAGATTTTACCTTGACCGACAAGGAGTGGCTGGCCACTTTTAAACCCGATTTTGTAGCCTCCGCCGCAAAAGCCGATTTGAACTATGCGAATTCCCTGGATCCCATTACACGTGGCATCTTGAATGCCAGGTCGACGTTTATGCCGGGCGACAATGAACGTCTGATCAATACAATCATGAACGAATCCACAACCTATCACGATGACACGCCCGTTGGGGCTTACAGCGGCGTCTTGCTGTCCAATCCGCGCTCCGTTATTCCCGCGTACGACACAATTCGTCGCGTACTGAAAAAAAGATTGCCAAAAGGAGAATTCAAAGAAGTATTCAACGGTTTACCGAAATCACTGGCTGAATTCAGCCGGGCGGCGGCCGCGGATGAGTTAAGCGATGACGACATTGAAACCATCCGCACAAACGTTCATGGGGCCTGGGTAAAAGAATACCCGCGCATACTCGACGAAGACGGCGCAGATGGCCACTATGACTCGCTTTACGGAACCTTTGAGCAATACCAGGCGCGGATCAATGCCCTGCTGGCGCAACTGCCGTGATCAAAATGAATAACAATTGAGCACAATTGCATGTCGAAGTCTGACAACAACACTTAGGCATTTTTGCGATATCTTTTGGATTCCCGCCTGCGCGGGAATGACTTCTAAACACGACGGGGCAAACCCTACGCCGTCATTCCCGTGCAGGCGGGAATCCAGGCAATGTACCTAAATGCGCACATTGCTCGTTCCGGCGGCCCGCCGCAACATAAGGACGTTTTACAAATGTCGGCTACACCCCAACGTTGCATAAAAAACATGGCAAAGAGAGGGTAAGTCGCTGATGTGTGGCAGGCTATCAGAAAATGAAACCCTATCGACAGATCAAACCCCAGGTGCAGTCAAAGGATGGGGTCGATTTTGCCATGTTTTTTATGCAACGTTGGGGTACAGGCAAACGCCCTGAGCCACTGCCTTAAGTTAATGACATTGACTGACAACTGACAACTGACAACTTGTCAATCCAAAACCGGAAGGTCGACGATCTCCTGCTCCAGGCCGCCGTTGTAGTGCTGGATGAGCCGGATCACCGGCCGGCAGTGACGGTTTTGCCGGTCAAAGGCTTGAGCCGGGGTTTGTTTTGCGATCAACTCCCGGTTGCGGTGAATCTTAAACAGGTCCTCGATCCCGGCAGGCACATACAGGCGCATGGCCGGCAGTACTTTTGCCAGACGCTGGAAAACATAGAGCCCTTCCCAGTCGTAGTCGCCAAAATGCAACATCGACTCCGGTGGCGGGCTGAACGTTGCAAGGGCCCGGATGGTCACGTCGGCGACCTTGCCGAGCAGATAGACCACCATGACCGGTATCGAGGCGGCAGCATAGTCGGCCCGCTGAAACGGTTCCCAGTTTTCCACGGTCAACAACCGCCAGCGAGGCGGCAGGTCCAGGCGGTGCAGCCGGTTCGTGGTGGCCGCCGCCATACCGTAGCGGGCGGTTTGCCGGGCCCACGGATTTGTCTTCCGGGGATCGAAGAACTTGAAGAGCACCGGTTGCACCGTGTGCGTGCGGCGCCCGGCTTTACTGCCGCCGCCGCGAACAATGTTGCCCTGGCGCGTCGGCAGGGTGTCGGGATCAAGACCGGTCTGGGGATACCGGGCGTCGAGCCAGCGCTGCAATTGCATCGCATCGTCAACCACAATGGTGCGTCGGGTGCCGCGGGTTGCGACCCGCACAAGCTTCAACTCGTCGCGCAACTTGCGCAGCATCGCCTGGCCGGCGGCGCTGTTGGCCGCCGAATGGGGCACCGTGCCCTGTTCATTCAGGGTTTGCAGCCACCGGGGGATCTTCATGGGGCACCGCCTGTTTTGGCTTTTCGCCTATTTTGACTTCCGACACCTTGCGGCTGCGCTTGCCGTCGCGCAGCAACAAATAATTGTGCGAAATATCTTCCCGGATATTGGGGCTGGCGAAGATCGGGAGAAAATTATTGGCTTCGCAGTAGGCGATCAATTGCTTCAAATTTTCCGAGTCGAGACTGCCGACTTCATCCAGAAAGAACGGGATGCGGGTGCCGACCACGTTTTTACGCTCCTGCAGCAGACCGATCAACCCCAGGTAGATGACGATCTTAACGCCGGTTTCGGTGCCGTTGGATTCAAACCGGTGGATGTCGTAGCGGATCACCGGTTTGTCCTGCTGGTTGAAGAACACAGCGAACTTGAGCCGGAACATGTCTTTCAGATTGATTTCGTTGCCATGCTTCTTGATCTGGGCAAAGTAGTCCTCCACCTTGGCGTGGGCCTCCTCAAGCGAGTCCGGCCTGGTGTTGACGGCAAACAGGTCGAGCTGCGTGGGGCTGCTGTGTTCGATGGCGTCCAGCAGAGCCGTTTTTTCAATATCGATTTTAATCCGGTCGATGTTGGAAATCTTGACGTGCCGGATCGCCTTGTTCAACGCCGCCACCTGTTCCTGCACATTGCGAAAAGCCTGGGTGATTTTGGACAGCTTGGCCCGCACCACCGTGAAGATGCCGTTGTACTCGCGTTGCAGTTGATCTTCCAGCCCCTCGACTTCATTGGCCAGATTGGCTTTGGAGGCCAGCCATTGATCAAAGCCGATATCGCCGGCGTTTTTCTCGTAGCGCGCTTCCAGTTCGTTGCGTGGTTCGATCAGGTCGGTCTCCAGCCGCTTGAGATCCTTTTCAATGTCGCCCAGTTGCTGCCGCACCTGTTGGTATTCCTCCCGCAGCGCGTCGGTTCCCAGGCCCGCCAGGTTTTCCGGCGGGGCACCGTCGAATGACTTCAAGTCGGCGTGCTTCCGGCCGATCTCGCGCAGACGGGCTTCAGCCGCCTTCAGGTCCGCATGCACGCGGTGCTGCTGTTGGCGCACGGTGCGGTTCTGCTCGGTCTTGGCGGCCACCGAGCGGCGCAACCGTTCCAGTTCGGCGGTTTGCTTGGCCAGGGTCGCCTCCAGGTTGGCCACACTTTCCCATTCGGCAACCAGGGCCTGCCACTTGGCCAGTTGCGTGAGCAACCGGTCCTGCCGGGCAATGGCGGCCTGCAGGCGGTCGCGTTCCTTTTGCTTGTGGGCGAAATTCTGCGCCACCTCGATGGCGGCATCGACCTTGGCGATTTCTTTTTTCAGCCGCTCCTTGCGGTCCCCTAAAGGCTCCTGGTCCTTTTCGGCAATGAACCAGACGGCCCTGGGGATATCCAGCCCGAAGCCAATGAACCGGCCGTCGGCGTCCACCTGGTCACGCACGGCGGCCGAGGCCGCGACGAACGCGTCCCGGTCCGCCAGGACGTCGGCGCTTTTCAGGCTGGAAAGCGCCTTGGCCACCAGAAATTTCAACAAGGCCCGGTGCTCTTCATCAAAACCGGCCTGAACCCACAACGTCTCCAGCGTCTGGTCGCGCAGTTGCCGCCGGACCGAATCGAGTTCCCGTTGCAACGTCTTGCGCTGCCGCTGCAACGCGGCGGCGCGTTCCGGTTTATGGTCGGCCAGCGCCTTGTCAAGGTCAACCATGGCATAGGTGAGCGTATCACGTTTCTGTTTTACGATGGCCTCGGTGTGCTGCTTTGCGATCGCGTCCAGTTCGATAAAAACGTTTTTCTGGTCCGTCAGCGCGGTTCGCCGGCTCTCGGCCCGGGCCTCTTTTTTGGACTGGGCTGAAATCTGCCGGCCGAGCCGTTCCAGTTCATCTTCCAGGCGGTTGTACTGCCGGGCGGTGGCTGTTTGGTGCACTTCGAGCTGCTTCAGATAGACCGACGACAGGTGAAAAAGCCGCTGCTGGTGTTGCCGGCGGCTGTCCTGCGACCGGGCGATTTGTTCACAAAGCTTTTGATACAGCGCCATGATCGGCTTGAGCGCATCGAGTTCGCGCAGCTCGATGCGCAGCCGGCTGATGTGCCGGTACTTCTGCTCAAAGTCCTGCAGTAAATTGAATTTGGTTTTGATGGTCCCTTTTTCAACAATTTTGATCAAAAACCGCTGCACATCCCTGGCGTCGATCCGGTCGAGCTTGAGCAGGCCCTGCATCAATTTGCGCAGTAAACGAAAATTGGTTTTGGACAGCTCGAACATCGGCACATTGTAATTGCCGCTGGTGTGCAGCCCCAGCAGCGCATCCTCGTACTTTTCGAATTTCTCAAAACGTTCGAAATCACGGGCAAAAAAATCGGTTTGCAACCGGTCGATGTGCAGCGGGATGTTGTCCGGGTCCATGAAATCGCGGGTTTCAAACCCGCCGTTGAACACGAAGTTGACCCGCGAATCGGTGCCGCCGGTGCCGAAAATGCCCACCGTGCGCACGTTGCCGGTGATGGTGCGCACCTCGAAGAGAATGTAGGAGCCTTCGGGCCGAAAGTAAAAACCCAACGATTCGGCCGGCGATTTGATGAAGGTCATTTCGTTCAAAAACGGGAAGTATAAAAACTGGATCAGCGAAATCAGACTGGTCTTGCCCACGTTGTTGGCCCCCACCAGGTGGATGGCCTTGACATCGAAGTTCAACGTGAGTTCATCGAACATGCCGCTGTTGACCAGTCCGATCTTGCGAATGCTACTGGTGTAGTTACTCAGTTTCATCGGCGGCTCCCGAAAGTGCGCTATCCTCGGCCCTGATTTGCTGGTGCAGCGTGCGGGCCATGTTGATCAGCCGTTCAGCCGGTTTGCGCAGCGTCAGGGTGCGCGTGTCGGCAACGTAATCCAGAAAGCCCTTGTTGCTCAGCCGTTTGAAAAGCGCCTCGATGGCGTCCTCGTTGTGCCGGGTGATACCGACCTGATTCAGATATTCGGTGCCGTAACCGTCCCGGAACCAGTCCAGCCCGGTCCAGTCGACAAGCGACAGAAACAGGTCGGCAAAGCTCTTGCCTTTTTCCAGCCACAGGTCGGTGAGAAGAAAAAGGACCACGACCGCCTGTTTCTCTTCCTGGCTGAGCACCTTGGCTTCTTTTTCCAGAAAGAACACGCCCTGGTCCTCGACAAGGGTGAAGCCGCTGATGGCGAGGTGTTCGCAAAACCAGGCGAAGTTCTGCATCAAGGTGTTGTAGAAAAGCTCGTAACGCGGCTTAAGCAGGTCCGATTCGCTGAATTGATACCCGCGCAGCAGAATCTGGATGATCTCCCGGGCGTTGGCCGGTGGATTAAATGACATGGTCTTGCTCCCAGATAACATCAAAATCGGTCAGTTCCACCGTGAACTCGTCCCAGTCCCCCAGGTAGGTGGCCGGCACGCTACGCACGGTAAACGGCGGCTGGTACATGATCAGAGGCAGCGCCACGGCTTTGAGCCGTTCCGCGGCCGGATAGGATGCAAACCGGCGGGCCACATATTCCGGCCAACCGGCAATCTGTTTGTGTTGCCGGATACTGTCGAGAATCATCTTTTTGAAAATCAGCAATTGATCGGCCCGGACCCGGCCGGCCGGCGTGATCTTCATGGGGCGGGGGCGCGGCACGAATTTCTTGTGAACCACATCGCTGAAAAAGGTGCCGGTTTTCGCCAGCCCGGCGGCCTGAAACGACAGCAAACCGGGCGCCAGGACGGTGGCCGCATCCAACTGCGTCCACATCGCGTCCATGCGGCCCAGGCAGCAGGCCAGGGCATCCTTGATATTTTTCTCCTCGATCAGGGAATTGAACAGCGCGCGGGAGGTGTCGATGAGGGTTTCAAAATGTCGGATCAGGGTGTAGTCGACATATTGAATATCGATGTTCAACCGGGCGCGCAGGGTGTCGAGTTCCACCGATTCGTTCAACAGATCGGTCTTGGTTCCCAGATCGGCCATGCGCCGCCGTAACATCGTGATTTTCTGCACCGGCTCGGCATCCGGGTCAATCAGTTCGCGCAACGGCTCGATATAGCGCCGGTGCACGGTTTTAAGCGCCTCGATCCGCTTGTCGATCTGCTTCTCTTCACTATTGCGCTTCATGTCGCCGAAGGCGCGCATGCAGGCCAGATAGTGTTGGTGCCCGCTTTCGCGCACCTGGCGCACCACCCGGAAGAGTTTGTCCACCGTATCGGCGATCAGCTCCGGCGCAGGGGGCTCTTCGAACAGGTGCTGTTGCAACACATCGGTCAATTTGCCGATTTCAAAAATCTGGTCGCGCAGAAATTCCGCATTGGTCAGGCGTCCGCGCCGTTCGTAGAAATTGACCAGATCGGCCACCACCGGATTGACCGTGAACCGGTAGCCCGATTCCTCATACAGGATTGAAGCACGGCAAAGCTGGTCGATCAGCTTGTCTTTTTCCGACGGTGCCACCAGATGCCGCTCCATGTAATCGAGCAGTTTGGTGCGGCTGATCACCCCTTGCTCGGCGCACAAATCGACCAGCAGGCGGTCGTGTTTGCCGGCGACAAGAATAAATTTATGAAAAGTGGTGATGGCCATGGGCGTTTTAGTGATTCAATTGCGATCGAACCGGCGATTAAAAGTGCAAGTATTCGTCATGCCGGACTCGATCCGGCATCCAGGATTGACGCTGGATTCCGGCGCTCGCCGGAATCACAATCTTCAAGGTATTTTATTGCCGACTTAATAATGGCACCGGCTCGCAAGCCCTCAGGCTTCGGCCGGGGCAGCCAGCAGTTCCAGCAGTTCTTCCTTGGAAAAGTTCTTCAGCAGGCCCGGATCATCCTCCTGCACCACACTTTCCATCAACTTTTTTTTCTGATCGATGATGGCGGCGATTTTCTCTTCCAGGGTGCCTTCGGTCACCAGCTTGAACACCTGCACCCCCCGGCGCTGGCCGATGCGGTGCACCCGGTCGGTGGCCTGATCCTCCTTGGCCGCGTTCCACCAGCGGTCGTAGTGGATGACCACCGATGCGGCCACCAGATCGATGCCGGTGCCGCCGGCGATCAGACTGCCCACGAACACACGGCAGTCCGGCTCCTCGTTAAAACGGACGATCAGGTTGCCCCGCTTGCGGCTCGCGCCGGTCAGCACGACATGGCCGACATCGAGCCGCTGCAAATGAGCGGCAATGATATCGATCATTTTAACGTACTGGGAGTAAACCACCACCTTCTGACCGGCGGCAAGGGCCTCGTCCAGCAGTTCGCAAAAAAGTTCCCATTTGCCCGATTCAAGACGCAAGGGATCATCGGTCTGATGGGTCTCTGGGTTGATCTCTGGGCCGGCCCCCTGATCCACCAACAGGGCCGGATGGTTGCAGATCTGTTTGAGCAGGGTCAGCAGTGCGAAAATATGCAGGTACGGCACCGGCTCGCTATCGTTCTGCAATGATTGGTGCAGCGCCCGGCCTTTGCTTTCAACCGCGTCCCGGTAAAGTTTGACCTGGGCTTCGCTCAAGCGGCACGTGCGCAGATCCTCGATCTTCGGCGGCAGCTCATCAAGCACCGTGCTCTTCAGGCGCCGCAGCGTGAACGGGGTGATCAGGCGGCTCAATTCCTGTCGGCGCCGGCCGTTCAAGTCGGCGTCGATGGCCGCGGCATAGCGCTGCCGAAACGCTTCAGTCGATCCCAGGTAGCCGGGCAGCACCAGATCCATCAGCGCCTTGAGTTCGTCAATGCGATTTTCGATGGGAGTGCCGGTGAGCCCCACCTTCAGGCCGGCATCAAGGGTTTGCGCGGCCCGGTACGCCTTGGTGGCGTCGTTTTTCAAGTACTGAATTTCGTCGAACACGACCAGGGCAAAACGTTTGCGGGCCAGAAGGTCCCTGTCCCGGCGCATGATGCCGTAGGAGGTCAGCAGAACCTGGGCCTGATCCAGCATCGTGTCCAGATCCCGCTGACTGCCGTGGAACGTGGCGCTCGGCAGATCCGGCGCAAAACAGCGCAATTTCGATTCCCAGTGGCTCAGAACCGTTGTGGGGCACACCACCAGAAAAGGGGCGCCGGCATCCTTGTCGGCGGTCATGCTCAGCATAAGAGCCATCACCTGATGGGTTTTGCCCAGCCCCATGTCGTCGCACAAAAGCCCGCCAAAACCATTTTCACTCAGAAACCGGAGCCACTGGGCGCCGATGGACTGATAAGGACGCAACGTCGATTTCAACCCCTCGACCGTCTCCATCGGCGTGTGCGGTTTTAACGCCAGCAGATCCTTCAATTCAGTGGCCAGGGCGTCCTCCCCCCGGATCTCAAGGGGCCACGCGCCGGTGGCCTGGAGACGGAAAAGATCGAGACGGGACAATTTGAACTGCCCCTTCGCCTGATCCGGATCAGCCTCGTCGGACGTCAACCGCAACAGCGGTTTGAGCCCCTCAAACAGACTGCCGCGGCAATCGAGCCATCCGTCGGGTGTACCAATAAAGCGTTGACCGTTCTTCTGGGCGTTCAACACATCGCCCAGCGAAACCGTCTCATCCGCCACCTGATAATCGGCCGACAGCCAGTACCAGTCGCGGTCGCCGGCATGAGGGAGGATATTGCATGCATCGACCCGGTCGATAATCTTCAGACTCCGGGCCGATTGATCCACAATCAGATTATCCGTGTCCAGGTCGTCGCCGTAAGTGTCGAAAAAATTTTCGATCTGATACTTCTTGAACACCATTTTGCGCGGTGCGACGTACTTGGTGCGGCTGCCGGCCGGCTCCATTTCGGCCATGATGCCCAGGTCCTTGATGTAGACCAGATTGCCGTAGGTAAAGCGTTTGAGATCCTCACGTTCGAAAAAACGGGCCTCGCCGTCGTCCTGGATCATCTTGATCACCGGCCGGACATCCAGGTCGAGCTCGGTGTTCATCGAGACCTTGAAAATCGATTTGAGCGGGATCGGATGGATGGCCAGATTATTTTGGTTGCGCAAAATATCCTTGAACCCGCTGATCAGGCGCGGGACCTTGACCCGTGGGATATTCAGATGCATGAGCGGTGCGCCGGAGTCATCCTGCACCGTGAGCCGGAAGAGTCCGGTGGTCTCATCGATGGCCGGCACAAAACGGCATTGACCCGCATCAAACTCACGGTGGCAGTGATACATGATGCGGTACCAGACACTTCTCGTCACGGCCAGCCCTCGCGTCTGCACCCCCATAGCCAGGGCGTGGCGTTCATTACTGCTGAGCGTCAGACTGCTCAGACGATCCAGAATCACACTGCGATGGGGGATCACAGTGTCCTCGATGATGGCGGCGACCTCGTCCTCCACATCATGTTCCGGGTCCCACGATTGGGCATCGGCGGCGCAACGTTCAATAAACCGCGAACCGTCCGCCCCCTGGCTGACATAGTACATCAAAGGTTGCTTTTTAGTATCCAGAACCGCAATCGCTCCAAGATCCTGATCGGTGGCCGAAACAAGGCGGATCGATTGAGGTGTCTCGTTGCAACCGGCCGCCAGCAGGACCGCCAGCCGGTACCAGATCCCGGCGTGAAAGATGTCGGTGAAGGGGGGCTTTTTGAACAGCTTTGGAAAGGCCTTGGGCAGTTGTGACAACTGCCGCAGATGGCGGCAGGTTTTGGATTGCGATGTATTGCAGGTGCAAAACCGTTGGGGCGTGACACCTTCGGCCGCAAACACCTCAATGGCCACGCCGGGCGCCTTGTCATCAACCTCGGGCAAAAGCGCCAGAGCGCTGCGGTGGTATTCAACCCGCAGCAGGTCCTCGGCGGTAAACACGTGCTGGCGCTTGCCGGTTTTGGGTTGTTTCGATTTCTTAGCGGGTGCTTTTCGACGCATGATCGCAGTTCACTTCCTGCCGGTGTTGTGTGAAATCATTTTCGCGAGTTCATGAGGAACATCATAAAACGCTCGCCTATTTATCACAGCACGGGCTTCGGGGCAAACAAAAGGCAACGCAAACCAAGAACCAATGCCATTAACCTAAGCCATTCACACGGTCAACGCGATTGCAGGGGCGGCGTCCTGCTGCGATTAAAAATGGTAATATTAAACCGGCGACTAAATATATAAGCCTTCGTCATGCCGGACATGATCCGGCATCCAGAATTGACGCTTGATTGCGGCGCGCGCCGCAATCACAATTTTAAAGGTATTTCATTGCCGGGTTAATAACATACGCCAATCGCGGCGGGACGCCGCTCCCACCGCTCCTCCGGTTTTCGGGGCCGTAATAAACAACGCTTGAACTACAATCTTAGATAGTGCCCATCCGGAAATAGTAGATTTTGGTTCCCGGCAAGGCCCGAGCATTTTTAAAATCGCAGGCATAGCGGGCTATGTCGAGGATTTTAAAAATGCGAGAACGCCGCCGGGGGCCAAAAGATGCTATTTCCGGATGGGCACTAG
>JANQIE010000033.1 GCA_028282295.1 Desulfobacterales bacterium
GCATTTTTAAAATCCTCGACATAGCACGCTATGCCTGCGGTTTTAAAAATGCTCGGGCCTTGCCAGGAACCAAAATCTACTATTTCCGGATGGGCACGAGTTAGTCTTGCCGCTGGATAAAAAATTTTTGGCAGCACGATGCTTTTATCACACTCGTTATGAATGGAGTATCAATGGTTGCGGAGACATCCATACAATGATAAACGAGCATTCGAAAAAAATGAACTTTATAAATAGTTATGACGCCATGTCAAGTTCAGGATAACCGCATTTGGATATCACACAGTTGGTGGGCGTGGCCCACCCTGTTATTGCCGTCGGGTAGGATTGTAGGGTGGGCCATGCCCACCGTACCAAACTTTCGCGACGGAAATTGAGATTAAATCGTGCATATCGGTTTCGAAAGCAGCAGCGCAACGATAGATAATCCCACCGGAGTCTCCCGCTATATTGTTGAACTTGTCGGTGAGCTGCAAAAAATAAAAAATCCTGATGACCGGTTTTCTTTTTTTTACAAATGGTCCCGCTGGCGGCAACGTGCCCGCTGGTGGCGGCCATCGAATGTTGATATCCGCCTGTATCAACAGCCCTGGTGGCCTTTGAAAACAAGTGTCGATATCATCCACGGGCTTGACGGGGTTGTGCCCAATTTTAGAAAGGCTCGCAAGATTGTCACGATTCACGACCTGCTGGTCATGGTCAACGAAAGCGATGTCGTGGCCCGGCCCAAATTCCGTGAGAAAAAGCGGCGAGTATACATGGAGATGGTTCGGCGTGCGGACGCCGTTATCACTGTGAGCCGGAGCACTAAAAATGATGTGGCCGAACTTTTGAATTTTCCCAGGGAGCATATTCATGCCATTCATTTGGGAACTCAGTCTTGCTTTGGCCCTTTGGAACCCGCCGTCGTTCAACCTGTCCTGAAACGGTACCAACTGGAGCCCGGATATCTGTTATTCGTCGGTGCCATTTCAGGCCGCAAAAACACCGCACGCTTGGTTCGGGCCTTTGCGAATTCAAGTGCATGCAAAAACAGGGTGTTGGTATTGGCCGGGAAACCTTCCTACCATGGGGATGCGACGTTTACGGCGGTGCGGGAACCGGGGCTTGCAAAGAACGTCCGTTTTTTAGGGTTCGTGGCCGACAACGATCTGCCGGCGCTTTATAACGGTGCGGCCGCGTTTTTATTTCCCACCTTGTATGAAGGCTTTGGAATGCCGGTGCTGGAGGCCATGGCGTGCGGTACGGCCGTACTGACGAGCAATATTGGCGCTTCACCCGAGATCAGCAACGGGCATGCCTGCCTGGTCGATCCTTACGATATCGACTCGATAACAGCCGGCATCGAAGCGGTTTTAAACACGCCTGACAAAGCTATTGCCGCGGCACGTCAATACGCCCGGACGTTTACATGGCGCCAATGTGCCAAACAAACTTGGGACGTATATCAAAACTATAACTGAATATTTTGAGGGGACGGATACGCTACAGCATGTCGATTCCTATGGAGCCTACTGGAAATGAGAAATGGACAGGCGTCATCGATTTAGGTTGTGGTCCGAACAAACTCGATGGCGCCTTGGGTGTGGATCACTATCCATATGCCGGTGTTGATTTAGTCGCTAATTTGGATCAGTTTCCGTGGCCGATTAAAAGTAACAGCCAAAGTTGTATTTATGCCCGTCATATAATTGAGCATGTCGCTGAAATAAGGCTCTTCCTGAATGAGATTCACCGTATTGGATGCGATGGTGCAACGGTTAAAATCGTGACGCCTCACTTTTCGTCACTCGATTCCTGGAAAGATCCGACACACCGCTGGCATTTCGCCGGTAGTTGGTACAAATCGTTTACAGAACAGTATATGGCAGGGCAAGTGTTACCATTTGAGCACCGGGAAACCGAGATCACATTCGGTAAGAGTATTCGCGCGATTGTTCCGCGGATTATGGTAAGGTTGGCCGGCTACAATTGGTGGGAAAAACATTATGCCTTTATATTTCGGGCAAGGAATATTTTTACGACTTTAGCGATACGTAAATAAACCCCTCCTGACTCACGGATCAGCCGTGGTCGTATTTATCAGCCGGCAAACCTTATCGATATCCTCCGGCCGGTCGACCCCGATCGTTTCATATTCCGTCAATATGACCCGGATGTCGATGTCATGGCCCATCAATCGCAGTTGTTCCAGCTTTTCGGTCTTTTCCAGGCGGCTTGGCGGCAGATTGACGAACTCTTCCAAGGCTTGCAATTTAAACGCGTACAGACCGATATGGCCGAAGTAGACCGGTTCGTCGCCGCGAGGGTAGGGGATCGGATGGCGTGAAAAATACAGGGCGCGTCCGGTTGCGGAAAACACCACTTTAACGATGTCGGGGTTTTGTGCGTCACCGGCGTTGATCTCACGCGCCAGTGTGGCGACCCTGATCGGCTGGCGCTGAAACGGCTCGATGAGTTGGCTCAGCATGGCCGGCTCCAGAAGCGGCTCGTCTCCTTGAATATTGACAACGACGGCCTCGGACGGCAGTTTTAATTTGTGCGCGGCCTCCAGCACACGGTCGGAGCCGCTGGCATGATCAGTGGCGGTCATGACTACCGGCACGTTGTGATGCCTGGCAGCCTTGTGGATGCGGTCATCATCTGTTGCCAGGACGACCCGGTGCAATTCGGGGCATTTCCGGGCGCGTTCGTATACGTGCCAGAACATGGGAAAACCGTTGATGTCCGCCAAGGGCTTACCCGGAAAGCGGGACGATTCAAAACGGGCCGGTATGATGCCGAAACATGCGGGTACGGTATGCATATCAATACGGGGTTGTTTTAAAAATAGGTTTCAATTGCCCGGCAAGCAAGGCCAGTGCCCCCTTGCCGGGCTTGGACGTATTCCAAAGCCCGGGCCCGGATTGACGCCCTGTCGTCCGGTTTGCGAATCTGTTCTGCGATTCGATCGACGACTTCCTGCCGATTGTGCGCTTGTTGAACCAAGTCGCTCTTGACGATGGCGCGTCCCACCCAGGCAAAATTGTTCCAATGCGGTCCGATCACCGGTCGAATCCCGAAAGCCAGGGGTTCCAGGAAGTTTTGCCCGCCCAACGGCGCCAGGCTGCCGCCCACAAAGGCGCTACGGCACAAACTGTAAGCCAGGTTCAGTTCCCCGAAAATATCCCAGACGATAACCGTGCCCGGTGCAACGGTTTTTGCGAGCGTCGATCGCAATCGCCACGGTATCCCGGCTTCGGAAAGCATGCGGCGCCAATTGGGTATCCGGGGCAAATGGCGCGGGCTAAGACCGATGGTCACCTTGGGATTGCGCGTCAATAATTTGCGGATTACCATCAATACATCCTGTTCTTCTTCCCGGCGGATGGAACCGAGAACGACCAAATGGTGATCGGACAGGACCATGCTCAACGGGTGAGCGCTCAAGTTCGACCTCGAAGTGAAATCGATCCGGTCGAACTTGATATTCGGCATCACTGAAACAACGGACGTTGTAAACACACTTGCATAGCGGTGGGCATCTAGTTCAGAGACGGTCAGGATTTTATCCGGTTTTAATTCCTGCCAGAACCGCTTGAATCGCCGGTAGCCACGGACACTTTTGGGCGTCAGGCGGCCGTTGACGATCATAATGGGGGTCTGAATCGATTTGAGTTCCCGCAGCAGGCCCGGCCAAAGTTCCGTTTCCAGCAGCACCATTAACCGGGGGCGGACCGCACGCACAGCCCGGCGCATCAGGCGAGGCCGGTCAAACGGGAAAAAGTCAGATCGCACCGTGAGGTTGGGGCGATCCTCTTTGGCTTTGGCGGCCACCTTTCTTAAAATATCCAACCCCTGACGGGTATTGGTGGTCAGCAGCACCTTCAGCGGCATCGCTGGATTCAGTGTGGCGATGATATTGTCGGCCAAGTGGGCCTCGCCGGCCGAAGACGCCTGAATCCAAAGATCCGCCGGTTGTGGTAAGGCCTTCACCAATCGTGTTTCAAGCCCGTCCGCAAGCCGGGCGTTGCGGCGCAAAAATGGGATGGCTGCTTGCCATACCAAATCGTATAGTCCGAATAGGAGGCGTTGACTTGTCTGCAATGATCTGCTGCTTTCGGTTTAAGGGCGGTCACTGGGTCAATGCGCCGGTTTATAGCGTTTCAATCGACATCATGTCAATCTGAACGCGAACATTACAGTCCGTATATTGACATGGCGGTACAATTGGGCCTATATGCCTTGGATTGCTGGACATGGCGGTTGCAGCGTGCTGCCAGGGCCGCTTCCGGTTGAATACGTGTGAGTAACCAATACCCGGACAGGAACAAATTTATTCTTCGCATGACAAACGACACCCCCAGCATAGTCAAAACGATTCGGCCGGTAATCCGGCGCCTGCCCCTGGCCTGGCTGCAACGTGTCGGGCGTCTGCTCGGAAGAACGGCATTTTGGATCGATAGACGCCATCGGCGCATCGTCCGGCGTAATCTTCGATTTGCCTATCCCGACTGGGCGCGGGCCCAGGTTCGTGATCACAGCCGTTTAGTCTTCGAAAATATCGGCGTTACCTTTTGCGAGATTATACGCATGCTCTGTCTCTCACGCCGTGAAATGATAAGCATGGTGGAGATGAGCGGCGGGCATCACTTGGCAAACGCCATCCAGACACACCGGGCGGCTATTTTTGTTTCCGCCCACTTGGGCAACTGGGAAATGCTGCCGGTATTCGCCAACTGTTATTTTGACCATCAGTTTGTATTTGTTGCGCGGCCTCTGCAATTAAAGGGCGCCGATACGCTGATCCGCTGGTTGCGGACCCGTTTCGGCAACATTCTGGTCGATAAGGACAAAGCCATGGCCAAGATGAATCGCGCCTTGAAAGACGGCAACTCGGTCGGCCTGCTCATCGATCAGGAAGCCCGGCGCAGTCAGGGGATTGAGGTCGATTTTTTCGGCAAAACGATTCATGCCACCCCGGCGGCTGCCATGCTCGCCCTGCGCAACCGGTGTCCCGTGGTGCCGGCGGTTTGCGTTCGCACGCAAACCGGGCGGCTGCAAGTGGTTGTTTCCCCTCCCATGACGTTGCGCCGCAGTGGTGATCTGCGGGCGGATTTGGTTCACAACACCCAACTCATGATACGTGCCGTTGAACAGGCCATACGCCGCCACTCCGATCAGTGGTTGTGGGTGCACAAACGCTGGAAGCGCCATTACCCGCATTTGTACCGGGAAGAGTTGTTGCGGCGGCAGCAACGACGTTTGAAAAAGCGTGCGCGTAAAAACCGGGTTGGGGCGAATTGAATTTCCGGGCAAAGAATTTTTTGCATGCGCGTGATTAGTCTGCTATAGATCCGGTTTATCACTATCAACAGAAGGGAGACGGCAACCGCAAATGGCTATCAGTAAAGACTTACTCGACATTTTGGCGTGCCCCAAATGCAAGGGGGACATCCATCTCAATGATTCCGAAGACGGTCTGATTTGTGAGCAATGTAAATTGCTGTTTGAAATCAGGGATGACATTCCCATTATGCTGATCGATGAGGCCAAGCCGATCGAAACCTGAGCCGCCTCCCATGCCGGTTGACCGCATGAGGCCGGCTGGTGTTTATTGGGACTGTGAGAACCGACCATGAGCCTGCCTCAGCGCCCACCTGCAGCGAAGCTGATCATTGGTGCCATTTTAGCGGACAAGGACCGGTTTTGTCGTGTGATCGACGATATGATCGCGCTTTTCGGTACGGTGGATATCGTCAGCCCCTGGTATGCGTTTGACTACACCGACTACTACCATCAGGAGATGGGGCAGCCCCTGTTTCGCAGGGTTGCGGCGTTTAAACGCCACATCGGCCAGATCGATTTGCCGTTGATCAAATGCCGGACCAACCGGTTGGAACAGCGATACGCTGCTCATGGTCAGCGAACCGTGAATCTCGATCCGGGGTATCTGCTGAAAGAACGCCTGGTGCTGGCTTCCGGTAAAAATTTCGCGCACCGGATTTATCTGGATAAGGGAATTTATGCGGACCTGACGCTGATATATGAGCAGGGCGCGTTCAAAACGCTGCCGTGGACCTATCCGGACTATGCCGCGCCGGTGCTGCTCGATTGGCTGGCCGGCGTTCGGGCCAAGTATAGGTTTGACACGAAAGCGACGATTTTTGGATGAACACTGAAACAGTGTTCACAAACTCAAATGAAGGTAATGGAATCAAAATGTTGAAAAGTATGACCGCCTACGCACAGGCGGAAAATGTGCACGCCGATTTGACCGTGACCGTTGAAGTTCGAACCTACAACAGCCGGCATCTCGATATGGTTTTGCGTATTCCTCAGGATTACCAGCCGTTGGAGGACCGCATGCGCGCAGCCGTCAATCAGAACATCGCCCGCGGGCGGGTGGAGTTGAAATTGAAAGCGCGCGATGCATCGGAAGCCGCCACCCAGCTTGAAATCAACATGGACAAAGCCCGCGCCTATCATACCGTTTTGGAACAACTTATCGATACCTTCCATTTGATGAGCGATGTCTCGGTGGAACAGTTGGCCGCGTCCGACGGGGTGATCCGGTCGGCTGAACGTGAAAAAGACCTGGAGGCCGATTGGCGCGTCATTGAGGTCGCATTGCACAGCGCTTTGGAACAGATCGTTGTGATGCGTACTTCCGAGGGGGACTTTACCGAGCGTGATATCACGCAACGGCTTGGTTTCATCGAAAGTGAACTTGACCGGATCGAGGCCCAAGCCGTCGACCTGGTGCCGCTTTACCAGCAAAAATTAAAAGAGCGGATTGCCGCGTTGACCAACGGGGTGGTCGACCTCGACCCCGCCCGGATTGCCCAGGAAGCCGCGCTGTTGGCCGACCGGAGCGATATTTCCGAAGAGATCGTGCGGGCCCGAAGCCATATCGGGCAATTTCGCGCTATCGTGGCCACGCCGGAACCGGCCGGGCGTAAATTGAATTTCCTGTTGCAGGAATTTAATCGTGAGTTTAATACCATGGGGTCCAAAGTCGGCAACGCCGGTGTGGCCCATCAAATTGTCGTTATAAAATCCGAGTTGGAAAAAATGCGTGAACAGGTTCAAAATATCGAATAGGCAAGATTCTGTCCATTCGGGATCAGTAACGACCTAACCGTTGCAAAAGGCTTTTATGCTGGAGAAGGTCAATGGAACAAAGTTTGCTGAATATCGGCTTCGGCAGTACCGTTGTTGCCGAGCGTGTCGTTTCTATCGTCTCGCCCAACTCGGCACCGATGAAGCGACTAAAGGACGAGGCCAAGTCGGATGGACGACTGATAGACGCCACTCACGGCCGGCGGACACGGTCGATAATTATCATGGACAGTAACCACGTGGTGTTGTCCGCGATTCAGGCGGAAACCATATCGCAGCGGTATTCGCAACTTAAAGAAAAGCATACCGATTGATTTATATCGATACCTGTAACCGGATTTGAACGTGATCTGCAAGAAAACTGAAGGAACCATGCCCCCACACGATCTGAACCGAAGTTCGCTGGCGCACCAAACCGGCCGCCTGTTTGTCTTGTCGGCACCGTCCGGCGCCGGCAAAACCACACTGCGCAAGGCGTTGATGGATCGTTTTCCGGACCTGTGCTATTCGATTTCCCACACCACCCGCCAACCGCGCACCGGTGAACAGGACGGGGTTGATTATTACTTCATCGACCAAGATGAATTCAAGCAGCGGCTGGATGCAAACCGCTGGGCCGAATGGGCCCGGGTGCATGAAAATTACTACGGCACCTCGGCCGACTTCCTGGACCGCTGTCTGTCCGGGAGAAAAGACGTTCTACTCGATATTGATGTCCAAGGCGCACGGCAGATCCTTGACCGTTATCCGGAAAGTATTACCATCTTTATCATGCCGCCGTCCCTGGAAACGTTGCGCCGGCGCCTGAGCGCGCGCGGCACTGACAACGCGCAGACCATCGCCCTGCGATTGGTCAACGCACAGCGGGAGATAGCGCAAAAAGACAGGTACCGTCATGTTCTGATC
Source organism: Desulfobacterales bacterium (assembly GCA_028282295.1). GTDB lineage: Bacteria > Desulfobacterota > Desulfobacteria > Desulfobacterales > JANQIE01 > JANQIE01. Next base: position 8,008 of record JANQIE010000033.1, read on the forward strand.
AACGATCAATTATCCGAAGCCGTTGCCTCGCTTTGCGCGCTCGTCGAAGCCTACCGCACCGGCGTAGCGCCGGATTGACCGTGAAGACTGAACTGTTATACGGTGTTCACGCCGTCACCGAGGCCCTCAAGGCCGGGCGGCGCGATTTTTTGCAGGCCTATCTGGCCGATGATCGGCGCGGTCGGCAGATGACACAGGTAACCCAATGGTTGGCGCAACGGCACGTGGCCTGCAAACACGTGCCGGCCGCACAACTAAACCGGATGGTCGGTGCCGGTCGCCATCAAGGAGTGGTGTTGCGTGCCGGGCTTTATCCCTTGGCGGACCGCGAGGCCTTGTGGCAAACCCTGGCCGGTAGCGAACGCCCGTTTGTCCTTGTGCTCGACGGCATAGAAGATCCGCACAACCTTGGTGCATTGGTGCGTACCGCCGTTGCCGCCGGTGTCGACGCCATTGTGATTCCCAAAAAGCGCAGTGCCTCGCCCACCCCCACGGTGGCGCATGTGTCGGCCGGTGCCCTGGAGCATGTCCTGATGGTCCAGGTACCCAACCTGGTGGACCTGATGAAACGGTTGCAGCAACGGGGGGTGTGGATCTTCGGCCTTGCCGGTGACGGCGGCGCCACGGTTTTCGATTGCGACCTGACAGTGCCGGTCGCCCTGGCCGTCGGCAGGGAGGGCAAGGGCCTGCATCGTCTGGTCAGGGCAACTTGCGATATGATCATGGCGATCCCCCGGCAAGGAGGCGTTGACTCACTCAACGCATCGGTGGCTGGTGCAATTGCCATGTATGAAGTGTTTCGGCAACGACACCCGGTTGCCTGATTTTTTATGAACCCATCTGTGACTTTGAGAAAAGGAATGTAAAAATGGAACCTGCAGCAATTCAGAAAAACGACGACGGAACCCTTAACATACCCGACTGTCCGACGATCCCATTTATCGAAGGCGACGGCATCGGCCCGGATATCTGGCGGGCGACCCGTAAGGTGCTCGATAGCGCCGTGACGGCGGCCTACGGCACCCGGCGCCGTATCGATTGGCTGGAGGTGCTGGCCGGTGAAAAAGGCTTCCATGAAACCGGTGAGTGGCTGCCCACCGAAACCCTGGAAACAATAAAAAAATACATCGTGGCCATCAAAGGGCCGCTGACCACCCCGGTGGGCAAGGGGATTCGCAGCGTCAATGTGGCCATCCGTCAGAAACTGGACCTGCACGCCTGCGTCCGGCCGGTCAAATACATCGACACCGTGCCTAGTCCGATGAAGCGACCCGAAAAAGTCAACATGGTCGTCTTTCGTGAAAATACCGAAGACCTGTACGCCGGTATCGAGTGGCAAGCCGAAAGCGAGGCTGCCGAAAAAATGATCGCCTTTTTGCGCGATGAGATGGAAGCCGATATCCCCGAACATGCCGGCATTGGCATCAAACCGATCAGTGCCAGGAACACCAAGCGTCTGGTGGCCAGCGCCATCACTTATGCCCTGGACAATAATCTGCCCAGCGTGACCCTGATGCATAAAGGCAATATCATGAAATTCACCGAAGGGGCTTTCAGCAAATGGGGCTACGAGGTGGCGCAGGAACGCTTTGCCGATCAAACCATCACCGAGGCCGAACTCTATACAAAGTATGACGGTAAGCCGCCCGCGGGCAAGGTCGTGATCAAAGACCGCATCGCCGACATGCTGTTCCAACAGGTGTTGCTGCGACCCGACGAGTATCATGTGATCGCCACCCCGAATCTGAACGGTGACTACCTGTCCGATGCCCTGGCCGCCCAGGTCGGTGGATTGGGAATGGCTCCGGGCGCCAATATTGGCGTGCAGGCTGCAGTTTTCGAAGCCACCCACGGCACTGCGCCGAAATATGCGGGCTTGGATAAAGTCAACCCGAGTTCCCTGATTTTGTCCGGCGCCATGATGCTTGATTACATGGGCTGGAAAGAGGCTGCCCAAAAGGTGCGGCAGGCGCTGCAAGCCGCGGTCAAAGCCGGCACCGTGACCTACGACCTGGCCCGCCAGATTGACGGGGCCACCGAAATCAAATGCTCCGCCTTTGCCGAGCAGATTGTCAGCCACATGGCTTAAATCGTAAAGGCGGTCTGCGGGCAGATGCTGTTTTATCCCTATCTGGCGGCCGCAGCCGGGCGCTTGAAGCAGATTGTGTTTCCGCCTAAATGCCTGGTTTGCGGGATACTGTTTCAGCCAGGCGATCCCCGTGGTGCGTCACGATCCGCTTGTGTGAACGGATCGGTAGCGCCCACGGCGTTCATTCGGCAAACGCGGTTTGAGCATGTTGTGGCTGCTTGGGTTTGCCCGGCGTGCCGTAAATCTTTTACACCGGTCGGTTCACCGCTCTGCACAGTGTGCGGAGAGTATTTTGTCAGCCGTGAAGGGCCGGATCATGTGTGCGGGGCATGCGCCGGCCGGCCGCGTCCATACGGCCGGGCACGTGCGGTGGGGCTGTACGACCAGTCGTTTAAAACCCTGATTCACCGGTTTAAATATCGGGGCAAGACGCAACTGGCCGACCCCCTTGGCCGGCTGCTTTTTGCGGCCTGGCTGACGTATTGGCAACCGGACACCATCGACAGGGTTGTACCGGTGCCCCTGCACCACCGGCGCTTCCGGCGGCGGGGATTCAACCAGGCGTATCTGTTGATGCGCAACTGGCCGCGCCTGGGCGCTGTTTGCGGCGTTGCCGTGCCCGATATAAAAGCCGATCGCGCGCTGTTGGTACGCCAACGGCCGACTCAGCCGCAGGTCGGCTTGAGGCGTGAGGAACGGCGCCGCAATATACGGAATGCCTTTGCATTGAACGGCGCCGCCGATTGCAAGCGCAAACGGATTTTACTGGTGGATGATGTGTTTACCACCGGCGCCACCGTGGCGGAATGTGCTCGTGTCCTGAAACGTGCCGGCGCCGACCGGGTGGATGTTCTGACGCTGGCGCGGGCGGCTGGTTGAAACTGGAAACTGAAAACTTGAAGTTTTGATTTGGTGAAGGTGCGGCAACCGGAATGAACATGACTTCCGACAAGATTTGTGATTGGGCGCGTCTGGCTGATCAGGTGAATTTGCTGAAAAAGGCCGGGCGGACCATTGTTTTTACCAATGGCTGCTTCGACCTGCTGCATGCCGGGCACGTTCGCTATCTGACAGCGGCCCGTGAACAGGGTGATGCGCTGGTGGTCGGCCTTAATTCGGATGTGTCGGTGCAGCGGATCAAGGGAACCCAACGGCCGATTGTACCGCAGGCACAGCGAGCCGAAGTGTTGGCGGCCCTGAGTTGCATCGATTATGTGACGTTTTTCGACGAGCCGGACCCGCTTCGCCTTATCAGCCGATTGGTGCCGCATGTGTTGGTCAAGGGGGCGGATTGGGCTGAAAGCGATATTATCGGGGCGGATGAGGTCAAGGCCGCCGGCGGGCGTGTGGTGCGGGTGCCGGTGGTGCCGGCCATTTCGACCACCGAAATTATTCAGCGGATTGTGCGGCGTTTCGGCTCCGACGTACCGCTTCAATAGAAAAGCCGGAACCTATGGATCTCATCGCACGGAACGGGGCGGGCTTTTATTGCTTCGATCATCTGGCCGGGCAGGACCGGCTGACCCATGGTATCTTTACGCGCAAGGGCGGCCATAGTATCGGACCGTATCAGGGGTTGAACGTAACCTTCGGCTTGGGCGATCCGGATGAGACCGTGCGTGCCAACCGGGATTTAATTGCGCAGACCATGGGTGTGAGCCGTTTGGTGTTTGTGCGGCAAGTGCATGGCAGGCACGTGGTCGCCCTGAGGGCTGCAGCGGCTTTGCAGACGGACAACGTCTTGCCGCCCGAGGGGGATGCCCTGGTCACCGATCAACCCGGCCTCGGTCTGGTCATCCAGGTGGCCGATTGCCAGCCGGTGTTGCTTTGCGACCCGGTCCGCAAGGTGATCGCCAACGTGCATTCGGGGTGGCGGGGCAGTGTCGCCGATATCATCGGCGCGACGGTTGCAACCATGCGGACCGAATTCCAATGCCGTCCCCAAGATCTGCTGGCCGGCATCGGCCCTTCGCTGGGGCCCTGTTGTGCCGAATTCATCCATTACCGGCAGGAACTTCCCGAGGCATTTTGGCGATTTAAAGACGACGATTGCCATTTTGACTTTTGGGCCGCCAGCGCCGCCCAATTGGAACGTGCCGGTGTGCCTGCAAAAAATATCCGCACTGCCGGTTTGTGCACCAAATGCAACCCTGATCTTTTTTTTTCCTATCGCGCGGCGAAAGAGACCGGCCGGTTTGCCGCCGTGATCGGACTGACAGCAAGGTGAGCCCATGTCCATGATTCAACAGCGCGCCGATGTGCTATTCAATCAAGCCGTCGGGCCGGATTACTACCATATCGGCCTGGCGTGTCCCCAAGGCTATGCCGATGCGTTTCCGGGCCAATTTGTGATGATCCGTATCGGCGATGACCTGACCCCTTTGCTCAGGCGGCCGTTTTCCATTCATCGCGTGGTGGCATCCACCGGAGAAGTATCCCGCATTGAACTGCTGTATAAAGTCGTGGGGGAGGGGACGCGCAAACTGGCGCGGGTCGGCGCCGGAGTCCAAATCGATGTTTTGGGTCCGTTGGGCAACAGTTTTCGTATCCCGGACAAGCTGGATTCTTTTTATCTGGCGGCCGGTGGAATCGGGGTCGCGCCGATGGTGTTTCTGGCCGATCATCTAAAAAAAGCCGGGTACGATTTAGCCCGGGGCGCGGTCTATCTGGGGGGGCGGTCGGCAGGTGATTTACTCTGCCGGGATATTTTCATTGGATATGGCATGAACGTCCATTTGACCACCGACGACGGAACCGCCGGCGACCAGTGTCTGGTGACGCATCCGCTGGAGCTGGCGTTGAAGGATCACAAACCTGTCATGATATACGCCTGCGGGCCGATGCCGATGTTGACTTGCGTGATTGGGCTGGCTGAAAAGCATCACGTGTCGTGCCAGATCTCCATCGAAACCATGATGGCCTGCGGCATGGGCGCATGCCTTGGTTGCGCCGTGGAGGTCAATACGGGGGACGGTTACAGGCATACCTGTCTGGACGGGCCGGTCTTCGACGCAGATCAGCTTAAGATCTAAGGGCCGCGTAAAAAACCCTAATTTCACCCTTTCTGAATTTGTTTGACTTGCCGAAAATCGTATGTTAGGGACCAACTTTTGAGATTGTATGAAAGAGTCCCTTTCACCGGTATCCAAGTAACGTGACCAACAGACCCGGGACCGGGCAAGGCGGCTGTTTTGAAAAAGCGCGACTGGCGGAATATTAAGGATATGGCCTACTACAGCAGCCTGGGGCTGCAGGTCGCCTTGTCGATTGTAATCGGTTTGGCCGCCGGCGTTTATCTCGACCGTAAATTTGGTCTAACCCCGTGGTTGACGTTAACCGGTTTGTTTCTGGGCATTGCGGCCGGTTTCCGTAATATCGGGCTGGCGATCAAAAAAACGCGCAAGTATTAATTGCCGGCGAAAGCTGAAAAATATGGGTATTCAAAAACGACTGCTTAAATTCGTCACCCGAAGCAATTGGATCTTATTTGTTCTGGCCGGTGTGGCGGGCCTTTGTTTCGCGCCGGTCGACTTTGCCGGCGGTATCATCTTCGGCGGTCTGATTGTGACAGTCAATTTTCATCTGCTGGCCCGCACGCTCAAAAACGCGCTGACCCCCCCGCACTTATCTTCCCACCATGTTGTCATCGCCAAGTACTATATGCGGTTTGCCGTCAGCGGGATTATCATATTCGCGCTGATTTACACGCATATTGTCAATCCGCTGGGGTTGTTTATCGGACTATCCATTGTGGTGGCGAGTATCACGCTGGCCACAATGTGCGAACTTAAAAAAATAATTTTTAAGGAGGCGGTATAAAAGGATGGAACACCCGTATCTGTTTTTAGTCAAATTGTTTGAAATGTTCGGCGAGGGCCCTGCTCATTTTGCCCATGCCTATCCGCATGTCATTTACTCCTGGCTTATTATTCTGGTTCTCGTTGTTTTGGGCGCTCTGGCGGTTAAAACCGTCAGTCTGGTTCCGACCAAGGGGCAGAATTTTTATGAAGTCCTGGTAGACGGCATCGAAGAATTCATGATCGGGGTTACCGGCGACGAAGGGCGCTGGCTGTTCCCCCTGGCCGCCACGGTGTTCATCTATATTTTTGTATGTAATCTAAGCGGCTTGATTCCGGGATTTTTTCCACCTACCGCCAATATCAACACTACCGCCTCGTGCGCCATGGTCGTCGTCGTGTTTACTCATTTCATCGGCATCAAGTATCATGGCCCCGCCTACATCAAGCATTTTATGGGGCCGGTATGGTGGTTGGCGCCGCTGATTTTCATCATTGAGATCATCGGGCATGTGGCCCGTCTGTTGTCCCTGTCCATGCGTCTTTTCGGCAACATGGCCGGGCATGAGATCGTGCTGGCAATTTTGTTTGCCCTGGCCGGACTTTTTCTGGCACCGCTGCCGATCATGGGGCTGGGCATCTTTGTCGCCTTTGTCCAGGCCTTTGTCTTTTTCCTGCTGTCGATTATCTACTTCAGCGGCGCTATGGAACACGCACATTAATTTGCATTGGCAAATCTATATTACTTTAATTTAGGGGACCCGGAAGAAGCCTAAATTATTTCATCAATCTTTTAAGGAGGAAATTAAGAGTATGGAAGCAGAAGCCTTAAAATTTTTTATTGCCTGCGTAACAGCAGCCGGTTTCGGTATCGCCGTAGCCGCTTTTGGTTGTGGTATTGCACAGGGTCTTGGCCTGAGATCCGCTGTTGAGGGGATTGCCCGCAATCCCGAATCATCCGGTAAAGTAACCGTGACCATGCTGATCGGTCTGGCAATGATCGAGTCTCTGTGTATCTATGCGTTGGTTATTTCGCTGATTCTGATTTATGCGCATCCCCAGGCTGCCGCGATTGCAGAATTGTTTGCCAAATAGTCTTCCTGTTTGATTTAAAAAGGGTTTTTGCGCCGACGGTGCAAAAACCCTTTTTTTATTTGGCCCGGCACATCCGCAACGCCATGTTCCCACAGCCAAGGCGATTATAAACGCGGCAGTATTTTTTGAAGATAGAAACCGGTATGTGAGGTGCTGTGCCGGGCTAATTCTTCCGGTGTTCCGGTTGCCACGATTTCGCCACCGCCTTCCCCTCCCTCGGGTCCCAGATCGATAATATGATCGGCGCATTTGATTACATCCAGATTGTGCTCAATCACCACCACGGTGTTGCCGTTGTCCACAAGGCGGCCGAGCACCAGCAGCAATTTGCGCACGTCGTCAATATGCAGTCCGGTGGTCGGTTCATCCAGGATATAAAACGTTCGCCCCGTGCTTTTCTTGCTTAACTCCCGTGACAATTTGATCCGCTGGGCCTCACCACCTGAAAGGGTCGTGGCGGGTTGGCCCAGGCGAATGTAGCCCAAACCGACATCCACAAGGGTTTGCAGTTTGTCGCGTATGTTGCCGATGCGGCTGAACAACGGCAGGGCCAAATTGACGGTCAGGTCAAGAACCTCGGCGATGTTTTTGCCCTTGTAACGCACCTCCAGGGTTTCGCGGTTATACCGTTGGCCATTGCAAACATCACACGTCACGTAGATATCCGGCAGGAAATGCATTTCGATCTTGATGATGCCGTCGCCGCCGCAGGCCTCGCAACGGCCGCCCTTGACATTGAAGCTGAAGCGTCCCGGCTTGTACCCCCGCATACGGGCATCGGGGGTGCGGGCAAATAGATCGCGGATATAATTGAACGCACCGGTGTAAGTCCCCGGATTTGAACGTGGTGTGCGGCCGATGGGAGATTGGTCGATATTGACGACTTTGTCGATGTATCGCAGCCCCTTGATGCCCCGGTGCGCGCCGGCACTGACCCGTACCCGGTGCAGGTACTGAGTTAACGCGCGGTACAGGGTTTCGATAATCAGGGTTGACTTGCCGGAACCCGACACGCCGGTGACGCAGATGAGCTGGCCTAACGGAAAGGTCGCCTGAACGTCCTTGAGGTTGTTGGCCCGGGCCCCTTGGAGGATTAGTTCGCGGCCGCTGCCGTTGCGTCGTTGGCGCGGCATTTCAATTGTCCGCCGGCCCGCAAGGTAATCGCCGGTCAACGAGTGGCGGCACTCCAGCAAGACGTCGGGCGGACCGGAAAAAACCACCTGGCCACCGTGCCGGCCCGCACCCGGTCCCATATCGACCACATGATCCGCCGCCCGGATCGTGTCTTCGTCATGCTCGACAACCAAGACGGTGTTGCCCAGGTCGCGCATTTTGAGCAACGTGTCGAGCAGCCGCTGGTTGTCTCGTTGATGCAAGCCGATGCTCGGTTCGTCCAGTACATACAGTACCCCGCTCAATTTGGAGCCGATTTGGGTGGCCAAACGGATTCGCTGGCTTTCGCCGCCCGACAACGTAGCGGCGGTGCGGTCCAGGGTCAGATAGCCCAAGCCGACGTTGATCAGAAATCCCAACCGGGCGGTGATTTCTTTGGTGATCCGTTGGGCTACGATTCGTTTGGTGCCGTGCAGGGTGAGTGTGTTAAAAAATGCGTGGGCCTGATCGATGGACAGTGCCGTGATTGCCGCAATGTTTTTGTTTTCAATCAGCACGGAGCGGCTTTCACGGTTCAGCCGGGTGCCGCGGCATGCCTCGCAGGGGCGTAAAGACAGATACTGCTTGAGTTGTTCGCGCACCGGGCCGGATTCGGAATCGCGGTAGCGTCTACGCAAACGGGGGATGACGCCTTCAAATGTTTTCTTGTAGATTGTGCGGCTATCCTGGTCTTCGATATAAAATGGAATTTCGACCTCACCGGAGCCATGCAATAGAATCTGTTGGAACGGCTCCGACAGATCCTTGAAGGGCGTGTAGATATCCTGGCCATAATATTTGGTTAAGGCGTCGATAAAGTCGATATGTTGGACGCTGTTACGTTTGGCCCACGGGGTGATGGCACCTTCGCGTAAAGACAGTTCCGGATTGGGGACGATCAGTTCCGGATCAAATTCAGTGGTGGCTCCCAGGCCGTCGCAAGCCGGACAGGCACCCTGGGGTGAATTGAACGAAAATCCGGCCGGGGTGAGGTCCGCATAACTGATCCCGCATTGGATGCAAGCGGCTTTTTCGCTTAGCATGATTGACGTTGGCGTGGTTTTGGCGTCGTTGGCCGGCAGTTCAATCCGGGCGAGCCCCTCGGACAGCGACAAGGCCAGTTCGAGAGAATCGGTCAATCGGTTTTTAATTTGCGGTTTGACGATCAGGCGGTCAACCACAACCTCGACGGTGTGCTTTTGGTTGGCCGCCAGACGGCTCACCGCGTCGATTTCGACAATTTTACCGTTGATGCAAACGCGGGCAAACCCTTGCTTGCGCAGCCCTTTGATCAAACGGTCATGCGTGCCTTTCTGATTGCGGATCACCGGTGCAAGGATAATCATGCGGGTTTGGGCCGGCAGCGCCATAATCTGATCCACCATTTGATCCACGGCCTGGGCGCAGATCGGTTGACCGCATTGATAACAATGGGGTGTGCCGACACGCGCATACAGCAGCCGCAGAAAATCATAAATTTCGGTTACCGTGCCGACGGTGGAGCGGGGATTGTGGCTGGCGGTTTTTTGCTCGATGGCGATGGCCGGCGACAGGCCCTCGATCAAATCGACATCCGGTTTTTCCATCCGTTCCAGGAACTGACGGGCATAGGTCGACAGCGATTCGACATACCGGCGCTGGCCTTCGGCGTACAAGGTGTCGAACGCCAGGGTCGATTTGCCGGACCCGGACAGCCCCGTGATCACCACGAGCCTGTCCCGGGGCAGTTCCACATCGATATTCTTCAGGTTATGCTGACGGGCGCCGCGGATGATGATTTTCGGGGCAGCCATAATCTAAGCCAAGTTATACAGTTGGGTTGCGTGTTGGGCAGCCATTTCGATCGCGGCCACCAGGCTCTTTTCTGAGGCCGCTCCTTTTCCGGCGATATCATAGGCGGTGCCGTGATCCACCGATGTCCGAATGATTGGCAGGCCCAAGGTGGTATTTACCCCGTCGTCAAAGTGAGCCAGCTTGAACGGAATCAGCCCCTGATCATGGTACATGCAGACAACGGTGTCATAGCCGCCGTTGAGCGCCTGGTAAAACACTGTGTCCGGCGGCAACGGCCCGGTGACGTTGATGCCTGCTTTTTGAGCGGCGGTCACCGCCGGCAGGATGAACGTTTGCTCCTCACTACCGAACAGGCCCGCCTCGCCGGCATGCGGGTTCAATCCGGCGACCGCTATCCGCGGGTTCGTAAGGCCGAAGCGATCTTTCAGGGCTTGATGGGTGATTTGAATGGTTTCGGAAATGATGGTGGTGTTGAGTCGATGCGGCACCCGGGCCAACGCCATATGGATGGTCACCAAAACCACGCGCAGACGGTCACCGGCCAGCATCATGGCGTATTTTGCGGTTTGCGTCCATTTTGCGAAAATCTCAGTATGCCCATTGAATTGGTACCCTGCCAGTTGCATCGCGGCTTTGTTAATGGGCGCGGTGACGACAGCCTGAAGCTGCTTTTGCATGGTCAGTTCGATGGCCGTGAGAACATAGGCGACCATGGCGCTGCCGGTGGCGCGGGTGGGGCGGCCCCAGATGTCGGGGGGCAGGGCAAGCTCCGAGCAGGCGAGGATATCGATCCCATCGGGAGCATAGCGGCCTTGTGCCGGTGCCTGGATGGCATGTAATTGGGTTGTGCGTCCGGTTTGCTCCAGAGCGGTTGCAAGTCTCTGCAAATCACCGAGTACGATTGGCCGGCATACCTTATAAAGAGATTGGTGTGCCAGGGCTTTGACAATGATTTCCGGTCCGATACCCATGGGATCGCCCATGGTAATCCCCACGATAGGCAGCTCTTGCGGCATGGCGTCATCCTTTTTAAATTGGTTTTGTCGGCGTCGTCGGGGCCAAGGTAAGGCTCCATTATATAGCAGTCCCATACTGTTTTTACTATTTATTTCCTGTCGGCGAGTCCGGTTGTTGCGGTTGATCCCATCTTTTAGAAAAAACGAGAAAAATAAAGAAAAATCTAGAATTCAAGAGATTGTAAAAAAATTAGCCCAAATTCCGGCCTTACCGATATACTTAAAATGCTTAAAAAAATTTCAGGGCCCGCCAAAATTAAGAAGGATACACCTTTATCTTGTCAATAGGATTTTATTGTTATTTTTTCAATTAGTTACAAATTGTTAATAACTTGTTAGTGTTTGCACACAAATCCAAACTATTCAGGTTTGACTAAAACGCGTATTTAACTTAGAAACGTCCCATTCTTCAGGGGGGATCGGGCTAATCGGCATTAACCCGGATAAACCGAATCTTTTCAGACCACGGCGCAATCAATCTCAACAAAAACCAATAACAATTTATAACCAGTAGAATTAGGCTATATGGAAAAAAACTGGAATAACGTTAAATCCGCGCTTGCAGAACGCATTCCCAACCATAGTTTCCGGATGTGGATCGAACCGCTGGAAATGAAAGAATGGAAAGGGTCGGACATTACGCTCGTCGCACCCAATTTTTTCTCAAGAAAACGTGTATTGGACAATTATGCCGACCTGATTAAAGGTGAGATTGATCGATTTTTCGGAATATCCGGAAACTTGTCTGTTGAGGTGGCCGTCCAGAAACAGCGCAAATCCAATAGTGACATTCGACCGGCTACCCAGATGGATTTGCCCAAGATAGGATGCCAACCGCAGTGCGGCCGTCTGTTGCGCAAGGATTTTACATTTGATCAATTCGTTGTGGGCAGCAACTGCGATTTTGCCTATACGGCCGCGCTGTCGTTGGCCGCGCATAAAAATACCCATCAAGGCAGCCTGATGCTCCTGTCCAAGACCGGAATGGGGAAAAGCCATCTGGCCCAGGCGGTCGGTCACCACATCTTGTCGGAATACCCGCATGAAAACGTCTATTATATTACGGCCGAAGATTTTACCAATGAAATGATCCACGCCTTCCGGTACGATAAACTCGAAACGTTCAAGAAAAAGTATCGGGACAATTGCGATGTGCTGTTGATTGAGGATATTCATTTCTTAAGCGGTAAAGAGCGCACCCAGATGGAATTGACTTCCACCTTGGACACCCTGTTGGATGCCGGCAAGAAGATTATCTTCAGTAGTTGTTACGCGCCGGGGGACATCCCGAAAATCAGCGATCAGTTGCGGTCACGGCTGACCAGCGGTTTGATCTCTACCATTGAGCCGCCCAAATACCGCACCCGGGTGCGTATCCTGCAGCAAAAGTCAAAACAGAACGGCATTCAAATGCCCAGTGACGTAACGGACTACCTGGCCGAAGAACTGGCCGAAGATGTGCGTCAACTTGAAAGCGGCTTGATCGGTGTTGCCGCCCGCGCCTCGCTGCTCGGCACCCCGATTAACCTGGACCTGGCGCGTAGCGCCATCAAAGATATCGTCCACAAACGCAAAACCATCACTATCGATCTGATCAAGAAGATCGTCTGCAAAGAGTTTAATATCACCGTCAAGGAGATTGTGTCGCGCTCGCGCAAACAAAACATTGTCAGACCACGCCAAATCGCCATTTATCTATCCCGGCGGTATACCGACTCGCCCCTGCAAAGTATCGGCAAGAGTTTTAACCGGTACCATGCCACGGCATTGCATGCCATCAATGCGGTGGAACGGGGTATGAAGACAAGTACTGCGGTTCAAAAACAGGTCGAGTTTCTGTGCGACAAACTGGAATCCGGCAATTTCTAACGCCATGCGTTTTCCCCACCAGGGAAATCGCATTTGGAAATTATCCCGTTGGTGGGCTCGGCCCACCCTACCTGCTATTGCCATTGAGTAGGATTGTAGATACTATGTGGGCTAGTACCAAGACGAAGTGAATGCCCAAAGGCTCGCGCCCACCCTGGAGAGCAATCATAAATTGCCGCGTTTTCGTAG
>JANQIE010000035.1 GCA_028282295.1 Desulfobacterales bacterium
GCATTTTTAAAACCGCAGGCATAGCGGGCTATGTCGAGGATTTTAAAAATGCGAGAACGCCGCCGGGGGCCAAAAGATGCTATTTCCGGATGGACACTATCTATTTTTTACCGGACACACCAGCCTCGTCAAACGAAGCCATCTCGCGCATGATGCGGCAGGCCGCATCCACCACATCGATGGCCAACGCCGCCCCGGTGCCTTCACCCAGGCGCAGGTTGAAATCGATGAGCGGATCAATGTGCATGTATTCAAGCGCGGCGCTTTGGGCGGTTTCAACCGAGCGATGCCCGGCAATCAGGTAGACGCCGACGGTCGGATCGATCAGGTAGGCGATCAGGCCGGCGGCGGTTGAGATGAGCCCGTCCAGGACCACGGCGGTTTTATGCGCCGCCGCCGCCAGGGCGGCCCCGGCCATGCCGGCAATTTCATAACCGCCGATTTTGCACAGCAGGTCGAAGCCGTCCACCGGGTCCGGCCGGTGCAGGCGCAGCGCGTTGGCGATGATTTTGCTTTTGTGGGCCACGCCTTTGTCGTCCACACCGCTGCCGCGCCCCGTGGCCCGACGGGGCGTCAGGCCGGTGACAGCGCAGATGATGGCCGTGGCGCTGGTGGTGTTGCCGATCCCCATTTCTCCCAGTCCGATGATATCGATCGCCCGGCGGGCATTTTCGGCTTCAAAAACGTCCATGCCGTTTTGCAGGGCGTCGATCATCTCGGCCGATGTCATGGCCGGCTCCAGGGCGAAATTACGTGTTCCGCGGCGTACCTTACGGTCATGGAGCAGCGGATGAGGTTCAATTCCGGCGTCAACCCCCATATCGACCACTTTCAGATCGATGTTGTTGTGCCGGCACAGGACATTGATGGCGGCCCCGCCACCTAGGAAATTGGCCACCATCTGGCCGGTAACTTCCGACGGAAAGGCCGATACGCCCTCTTCCGTCACTCCGTGATCGGCGGCAAACACCAACAGGGCTTTGTGATTCAGGCATGGATTGAGAGTGTCCTGAATCATGCTCATCCGGACTGCCAGGTCTTCCAGCCTGCCCAGAGCGCCCAATGGTTTGGTTTTGTTGTCGATTTTACGTTGCGCTGCGGGTCGCAAGGCGGCATTGACCGGTTCGATGCGTGCCAGCAGCGCCCGGTGGCAGGGGCTGAAGCGATTCAGGTGGGCCGTATCGACCGGCGGACAGGCTGCTTCGGCAACCGGTTTTAGGGCCTCTGACGGCAGTGGGGGGTGAACGGAGCAAAAATCAAGAATGTATTTGAATGCCCGGCCGTTCAAAACATCCGGTAAAATCTCAGATGCCCGGTGCGGGGAAACGATCTGTTCGGTCAACAGTTCGAACGCCGCCCGGTGGTGGTCGATGAACGCCAGCGCATTGCTCATGTTCTGGCGGGTCAACCCGTAAGCGCCGTGCAGTTGGGCTTCCTTGTAGTGCAACAGGTTGATCAGGTTGGTCTCCAGGTGATGGTTTTTGACTAAACCGCTGAAAAAGGCGTACCGCCCGCCCTTGCCGAGTTTCACAACCCCCAGGCTAAAGGCGATGGGATCGGCGCAGGCATTGAGAACCGCATCGAATTCACCGGCGGTGGTGTCCTTGGCGCACTGCAAGCGGTTTGCCTTGAGAAAGTGGCCGGCTTTGGCGATCTTGGTTTCGTTTTTCTCGATGAGCTGCACCGCAACGCCCATCTTGCGGCCCATCAGGGCCGCGATCAACCCTAGTGTACCGCCGCCATAGATGATAAGCCGTTCCTCGGGCTCAAGGGCAAGTTTTTCAAGAGCGTGCAGGACACATCCCACCGGTTCGGCAAAACAGGCCAACGGTGAGTGGAGGGTCGCGGGCACGGGGATCAGACTCGCCTCCGGGACGAGGATGACATCGGCAAAACCGCCGTCATGGTGGAATCCGGTGATTTTTATGTGGCGGCACAAATTCTCCTGACCGGCGCGGCAATACCGGCACCGGCCGCAATGGTGTCCCGGCCAGACCGTGTACCACCGGCCGTTTTCGTCCGTGGCCGCCAATTCATGCCCCAACACCCGCGGCAAAACCAGGTCCCGGTGCCCTTCGTGCCACATTTTGGCGTCGGTGCGGCAAACAGCGCAATATTGGACTGCCAGTCGTCGATAACCGGTACGAATCTGCGGCTCCGGCGCCGTTTGCACCTCAAGGCGCCCGGGCCCGGTCAACAGCAAGCGTGTCATGCGTTTTCTCCTTCTTGCGTGAATGGGTGTTCGGTTACATGTGCTGTTGCAGCCTGGCCAGCCCCTGATCCGGGGTCCGGTTCTGGGATTGGACCCAGTCGCCCAACATTGTCAGGGCGGCGCCGCTTTGAAGGACCTCGTCCGCCTGCCGCACCCCGTGTTCGATGGTGGTGGTTTGCCCTGCTGCGTAAAAAATCAAGCCGGCGTTTAAAATCGCGGCGTGACGGCGGGCCCCGTTGGTTCGGCCGCTCAACAGGGCCACGAAACGCCGCGCTTCGTCGCCGATATCCGGGGCGGGTGTCAGCCGGCCGGCGTCCTGCAGATCCAGCCGCAGTGCCTCGGGACGCAGGCAAAAGGGTTTGATCTCACCGTCGGCGGTCAGTTCGGCCCCGTGGGTCGTCCCGCATACCGAAGCCTCGTCCATGCCCAGCTCGGACCCGTCGATCGCGCCATGGATTACCAGGGCCCGCTGGTAACCGATGGCCTGCATCACCCGAACCACCGGTTCGATCATCGTCTTGGCCCAGACACCCCGCACGCCGACTCGCGGCCGGGCCGGATTGGCCAGCGACGCGGCGATGTTCAGGGTCGACCCGAAGCTGATGTTCGCCAAGATACGCCCCAGGGCCATGGGATGGATCTGGGCGCTCATGCCGTTGAACAGACCGATGCCCACGGTTTCGATGCTGTCGGCCACGGTTTGGGCGTCGCATTCAACATCCACTCCCAGGGCCTCGGCCATATCGACAGTGCCGCAAACCGACGTGATGGCCCGGGCGCCATGCCGCGCCATCCGCACACCGGCGGCGGCAGCAATGAGCGACGCGGCGGTACTGATGTTAAAGGTTTTAAAGGTATCCATGCCGGTGCCGCTGTTATCCACCACCGGCCCGCCGCCGTTCAATTTGACTTTGGTGGTGTCGAGTTCGTAAATCGCCTCCCAGCCGCCGGCCACCTCGTCCTCGGTTTCGCCCTTGGCCGCAAGGGCCGCCAGAAAGGCGCCCTGTTGCATTGCGGTGACGGTGTCGCTCAAAATGAGTTTAAAAGCCGTGCGCGCGGTTTCGCGGTTCAGGTTTTGTTTACGGATCAAGCGGGTGATAAGATCACCGAATTCACGGTCCTGCGGCGTCAACATGACATGACTCCTTCATCTGCTTTACTATGGTTGGACACGCGGGCAGTGCAGGCGGACCGGCTTTAAAGCGGCAAACATAAAAAAAAGAGGGCACCGGATGCATCGCGCACGTATCTTTAATCGAACGCCGGCAGGCATTAACCGCCACCGGCGACATTAAAAATACGGATACATCCAGCATGTTTCCGGAATGACAGATCGTCAGGCAGGCTTTCTGGCTCACGGATCGCTCTAATAACCGCGCCTTCCCACTTCACAGCGAAGCAGTGGCATTTCCAAATGGCGGTGTTCGTCCCCGTTCACAGCAATGGCTGGTTTGCGATGGAATTGCACCATCTTTCCTATTACCCGAAGCGCGGCCGATGACCCGAATAGCGGGCGGACGCGCCGGCACCTGACAACGGCACAAGTCATAAAATAGTCCGGCGGCCTTTGTCAACAGCGGCGCGCATTTTTCAGTTTGGCCGGACGCGCTATATAGTGCCCATCTGGATAATTTTAAATTCGGGATTAAGTTGTAAATGTTGCTCACCCACGTCATTAAAAAGGAGGGACACCGCATGAATCATTTCAAACACGGGGTTTGGTCGCTGCTGGTCAGTCTGATTTTGTTGTCGGCTCACACCGCCTTGGCCACGGATCCGCCCCAACCACCGGCTCGCAAGCAATTCGACGCCTACTGGTACCCCAACGGCGCCGAACTGTCCCGCTTTAAACTTGAACAGGCCCGTTACGGCGAGATCCACGCCGGCGATGCGGTCATGGTGTTTGTCACCGAAAGTTTGAACCCGGTGCTGCAGGTGAAAGCCGACACACCGGACGTTGAGGATGTGCCGGTTTTAAAACTCAACTTCACCCGCAATTTTTTTACCGGAATCTATCCGTATACCATCATGACATCGACTTTCACACCGGTGGATCACGAGCGTCACCCGCTGCCGTTCAAAATCAGTTTCACGGCCCAGGAATGGTGCGGTCATGTCTTTGCCCAGCTCAACTTGCGCGAACAGGGGTATCAGGTCCAGAGCCGGTCCTATTTTGAACGCGAATCGGATCAGGATTTTGCCGTGGCCCGCGCACTGCCCGAAGACGCCCTGTGGACGCGCATTCGCATTGCGCCGCAAACCCTGCCGACCGGCTCGTTTCAAATCGTTCCCGGCACCCTGTACACACGCCTGAGGCACCGGCCCATGACGGTCCTGAACGTCGAAGCCACCCTGGAAGCCGTTCGCGGTAAAAGTTTGGAAGGAAATCCGCTGTGGCGCTACACCGTCAAGTTCAAGTCCGAACAGCGCACCTTGACGATTCTGTTTGAACGCACCTTTCCGTATCGCATCCAAAGCTGGCAGGACACCTATCCGTCCCGCGGCAGGCTGTTGACCACAAAGGCCGAACGAACCCACACCCTGATGCTCGACTACTGGCAGCGCAACCAGAACCAGGATCGCCGATTCCTGCGCAAACTGGGCTTAAAGGCGGAAAGATGAGATTTGAAATTTGAAACTGGAAACTGGAAACTGGAAAACAGTAGAGCGGCACCCCGCCGCGATTGAAATAACTTTGACGCACTTAGATCGCGGCGGAACGCCGCACAACGCCAAATTTCAAGTTTCAAGTCAATGTCATTAACTTAAGGCAGTGGCTCAGGGCTTTTGCCTGTAGCCGACATGTGTAAAACGCCCTTACGTTGCGGCGGGCCGCCGGAACGAACAATGTGCGCATTTAGGGACATTTCCTGGATTCCCGCCTGCGCGGGAATGACGGGGTAGGTTTTGCCCCGTCGTGTTCAGGCGTCATTCCCGCGCAGGCGGGAATCCAGGAGATGGCGCAAAGATGTCTAAGTGTTGTTGTCAGGCTTCGGCATGCGGTTTTGCTCCCAGTTTTATTCATTTTTTCTTAGCTTGTGTCCATCCGGAAATAGTAGATTTTGGTTCCCGGCAAGGCCCGAGCATTTTTAAAACCGCAGGCATAGCGTGCTATTTCGAGGATTTTAAAAATGCGAGAACGCCGCCGGGGGCCAA